>DASQYY010000035.1:0-23257 GCA_035638975.1 Gaiellales bacterium | reverse complement strand
CCGCCGAGGTCGCCGTTCAGCACGGGATCGACCGCAGTGCTCGGCTTGAGGAGCGACAGGCGCAGCGTGCCGCCGGCCTTGCCGCCGCCTCCGCTGGTCGCGGGGGTGGAGCTGCTCGAGCCGCTCGACCCTCCGCAGGCGGTGACGATCGCCGACAGCACCGGAACGGACATCCCGACGACGGCGCCGCGGCGGAAGAACTCGCGCCGGTCGATCCGTCCGGCCATGAATTCGTCGATGACGTGATTCTCTATGTCGTTGCGCCGGCCGCGGATGCGGCCGAGCGCCCGGTTCATGTCGCGCACAGCGACCTCCAGTCGTTGTCTGCGGGGTAGCTTCGGGGAGAAATAGGGGTTATCCCACGCCGCCACTGGTAAATCAAGCCGCCGGCCCTGGCCGCGCACCAGGGGTCACAGGTAGGCTGCCCGCGATGCGGGCGATCGTCTATACGGGTGCCGGCGGCGCCGAGGTGATGCGACTCGAGGAGCGCCCGGACCCCCGGCCCGGCTCCGACGAGGTGCTGGTGGAGGCGGCGTACTCGGGCCTGAACCCGGCGGACGTGAACCAGCGCGCGGGCAACTATCCGGCCCCTCCCGGTTCGCCGCCGGACGTGCCCGGGCTGGAGGTGTCCGGCACGGTCGTGGAGGTGGGGGAGAGCGTCTATGACTGGCGGCCGGGCGACCGCGTGTTCGGGCTGGTCGGGGGCGGCGGGCTGGCCGATCGCGTGCGGGTGAATGCGAGGCACGTGGCGCGGGTGCCCGACGCGCTGGACGACCGCGCGGCGGCCGCCGTCCCGGAGGCGTTCATCACGGCACACGACGCGGTCTTCACCCAGGCGGGCATCCGTCCCGGGGAGCGGCTGCTGGTGAACGGTGCGAACGGTGCGGTCGGCCTGGCCGCCGTGCAGATGGGGCTGGTCACCGGCGTGCGGGTGCTGGCCAACGTGCGCTCTGAGGCGGCGGCGGAGCGGCTGCGGGCGATGGGAGCCGAGACGGTCGCCCTTTGGGATGCGCGGGACGTCGACGTGGTGCTGGAGCTGGTGGGGGCGCCGAACGTCGAGGGCGATCTGGCGGCGCTGGCGCCGAAGGGGCGGATCGTGATCGTCAGCACCGCCGGCGGGTCGCGGGTGGAGCTGTCGCTCGGCGCGCTCATGGGGCGGCGGGCGACGATGATCGGGACGCTGCTTCGGGCGCGGCCGGCGGAGCAGAAAGGGGCGGCGGTGCAGGCGTTCGCGCGGCAGGTCGTGCCGCTGCTTGAGTCCGGCGCGATCGTGCCGGTGGTCGACCGGGTGTTTCCCGCAGAGCAGGCGGCGGAGGCGCTCGACCACCTCCAGCAGGCGGGCAAGTTCGGCAAGGTGCTGCTGGCCTGGTAGCCGGCCGCCAACCCGTCACATCTCCGCGACAAACCCGTCACACCGGCCCGGTCGGGCTTTGACTCCAATAATTGGGCTGCCGGCGGCTTGCGCTCAACCATCCCGGCGAACCGTCACGATTCGGTGCCAAAGCCGTCACGCCGGTCCGGTGGGTCTTTGACTCCAATAATTGGGTCGCCGATTTGCGGTATTGACGGCCGGGCGGTTGCCTAGAGGCTCGCGTCGGCGACGCCGCACCAGCGCATCGCCGCAACCGCCAGCGCCTGCGCGCACTGCACGAGGTCGTCGACCGGCACGCTCTCGTCGGTCGTGTGCGCCAGGTTGAGATCGCCCGGGCCAAAGCAGATCGCCGGCGTCCCGGCCAGGATGAACGACGCCCCGTCGTGCCAGGAGTCCATCCCGGTGATCCGTCCCCGCCGTCCGATCGCCGCCGATGCGCCCTGCATCGTCTCCACGATCGGGTGACCCTCCGGGATCTCGGCGGCCGGAACACCCGGCGTCCACGTGATCTGTGGGGGGTGCTCCGCCAGCCAGGGATCCGCCGCCGCCGCCCGGGCGATCCAATCCTCGATCTCCCGCTGCGCCGGCCGGCCCCAGCCGTCGGCGTCCGCCTGCGCCGGCAGGTGGGCCACGTGGTAGGTCAGCTCCGCCCGCGCCGGGTACGTGACGGCCCACTCGCCGCTTCGCACGATGCACGGGATGATGTCGCCGGTGGACAGGTGCGGGTGCCTGCCGTCGCGCCGCCCGCGCCACTCCTCCTGCAGCCGCCGCAGCGCGTCCACCACCACCAGCGACTTCTCGAACGCGTTCACCGCACCGTCGGCCAGCCGGTGCGCCTGCGCCACGCCGGAGTGCCCCGGCCGGCCCTCGACCACGATCGTCGGGATCAGGCTGCCCCGGCACGCGATCCAGGTGTCGAGGCCGGACGGCTCGGTGACGATGCACGCGTCCGCCGAGACGCCGTGGGCCACCGCCGCCAGGCCGCCCGCGCCCCACGACTCCTCGTCGGTCACCGTGCACACGGTCAGGTCGCCACGCAGCGAGATCCCCTCCCTCGCCAGCACCTCGGCTGCGAAGGTCATCGCCGCGCACCCGCCCTTCATGTCGCAGGCCCCACGCCCGTACACCCGGCCGTCCCGCACCTCCGCGTGGTTCGGGTGGCTCGTCCACGCCTCGACCGGGCTGGCCTCGACCACGTCGATGTGCCCGTTGAAGATCAGGCTGCGTCCCCCTCCCGAGCCGGCGAACCGGGCCGCCAGCTGCGGCCTCCCGGCGAACTCGATCCCCTCCGGGATCTGCGGCCCGGGCGGCGTCTCGGCGGCCGGCGGCTCCCAGATGTCGACCTCGGCCCCCCGGGCGCCCAGCCGGCTGCCGATGTGCTCCTGGAGCGCCGCCTCGTCCCGGGCCGGGTCTCCCAGCACCCGCGCGGTCGTGTCGAACCCGATCAGCTCGCTGAGCAGCGCCACGAGCTCCTCGCGTCCTGCCTCGATCGCCGCGACCACGCGCTGCTCCCGCGCGTCCAGCCCGCTCACAGCTTCTTCCCCGGGTTCAGCAGCCCTTTCGGATCGAGCGCCGACTTGATCGCCCGGTGCGCCGCGACCGCCTCGGGCGGCCACTGGTCGCCCAGCCGGCCGGACTTCACCGAGCCCAGCCCGTGCTCGGCGGCGATCGTGCCGCCGAGCGCGACCGCGAGCGCCAGCAGCTCCTCCCGCGCCGCCATCGCCACCGCGAACCGCTCCCGGTCGCCGGGGTCGACCAGGAAGCTCGAGTGCATGTTGCCGTCGCCGGCGTGGCCGAAGCTGAGCCCGGTCAGCCCGTGGCGTCGGCCGATCCGGGGAACCGCCTCGACCAGGTCGGCCAGGCGGTCGAGCGGCACAGCCACGTCCTCCGACAGCTTCCCACCCTCCACCGCCGCGAGCCGGAACGACAGCTCGTCGCGCCACCGCCACGCCCCGCGGCCGTCGGGCACCACCGCCGTTGCTGCCGAGCCCTCGCTCAGCGCCTCGATCACGGCATCCCGGCGCTCCGCCGCCTCCGCAACGCTGCCGTCGGCCTCCACGAGCAGCAGCGCGCCCGGGGCCAGGCCGCCCGGGAACCCGCTTCCGCCCAGACGCGCAGCGGTCGCGTCGAGCAGCTCGATCGCGGCCGCCTCGATCCCGCTCCCGAGGATCCGCTCGACCGCCTCGCACGCCGCCCGGTCACTGTCGTACACCGCCGCGACCACGTGCCGCGCCTCCGGGGCCGGTACCAGCCGCAGGGTCGCCGCGGTCACCACGCCGAGCGTCCCCTCCGATCCGGTCAGCAGCCCGATCAGGTCATACCCCGCGACGTCCTTCCTGGCGGCTCCGCCCAGCCGCACCAGCCGGCCCGGTGCGAGCACCGCCTCCAGCCCCGTCACCCACCGCCTGGTCACCCCGTAGCGGAAGGCGTGCGGGCCGCCCGCGTTGGTGGCGATGTTCCCGCCGATCTGCGACTGCTCCGCGGCGCCGGGATCGGGCGGGAACATCAGCCCGTTCCCCGCGGCCAGCTCGTGCAGCCTCCCGGTCGTCACCCCGGCCTCCACCTCGATCCGCCAGAGCAGCGGGTCGAAGCTGCGCACGCGCTTCAGCCGCTCGAGGCTCAGCGCCACCCCGCCGTCGGGCACCGCTCCGCCGCACACGCCGGTGCCGCCGCCCCGTGGCGTGATCGCCACTCCCGCCTCGTAGCACGCGCCGACCACAGCCGCTGTCTCGTCAGCGCTTCCGGGGAGCACCGCCGCGAGCGCGGTGCCGCGCAGCCCGCGGCCCGTCTCGTCGGACAGGTAGTGCGCCGGTGGGGGCGCCAGCACGTGCTCCCCGCCGACCACACGTTCAAGCTCTGCGAGGATCGGTGACGTCTGCTGCCCGGCCATCCGGCCGCTGACACTACCGCGGTCGGGTGGTGCTGCGTCTCGCCACCAGCTGCGGTGCCAGCACCATCTCGGGAGCCGGGCGCCCATCGATCGCCTCGGTCAACAGCTCCACGGCAGCCTCCGCAGCCCGCGGCGTGTCCCATCCGACAACCGTCAGCGGCGGGTCGAGCAGCGGTGCCACCGGGATATCGTCGAATCCGACCACGCTCAGCTCCGCCGGTACCTCGAGGCCGCGATCGCGGCAGGCCGCGTACACCCCGCAGGCAACAGTATCGGAGAGCGCGAACACCGCCGTCGGCCGGTCGCGCCCGCCGAGGATCCGAATCGCCGCCGCATGTGCCTCGTCGATCGAGTATCCGCACCGCACCCGGCGCAGGCCGGCGCGCCGGGGCGTGGCGTGCGGCGCTCCGCCGAGCGCCGTGATCCGCTCGTGGCCGAGCTGGGCGAGGTGCTCGAGCGCCATCGCGATGCCCCGTGCCGAGTCGAAGCGGATCGCGCCGGCCGGCGCCGGCAGTCGCTCGTTCACCGACACGGTCGGCGTGGCGGCCGCAATCTCCCGCCAGCCGGGTGCGGTAGGGTCGATCGGCAGGATGATCAGCCCATCCACCCGCTGATCGGCGAGGTCCCTGGCCAGCGCCACCTCCTCGCCCGCCTCTCCGGCCGCGTCGGCGAGCACCATGCGCAGCCCGTGCCGGCGCAGCGCCTGCTGCATCCCTGCCACGAACTGCTGATGCCACAGGTCGGCCAGGCTGCCGCCGACGACGCCGACGAGCTGCGTTCGTCCGCCGCGCAGCGCGCGGGCGATCGGGTCGGTGCGAAAGCCGATGCGGTCGGCGGCCGCGCGCACCCTCGCCTCCGTCGCCGCTGACACGCGCTGCCCGCGCAGGGCGTAGGAGACGCCGGCCTGTGACAGGCCGGTGATCTCGGAGAGCTCGCGCAGGGTCGCGCGCTTGCGTTCGGCCGGACGCCTTGGCACAATCGTATGTTAATCGATTCACCAGAAATGCGCATCGACCTGCACCAACACCTGTGGCCCGAGCAGCTGATCGATGCGCTGCGCCGGCGCGCCGAGCCTCCCGCGATCGAGGGGCGAAACGGCGCGACGGTGCTGCGGCTCGCGCACGAGCCGGACGGGGAGATCGACCTCGCCCGACACCGGCCGGACGTGCGCATGGCCGCGCTGGACGAGGCGGGCGTCGACCGTGCCGTCGTCTCGCTCTCCGCTCCACTTGGCATCGAGGCCCTGCCGGCGCCCGAGGCGGGAGAGCTGATCGCCGCATACCACGACGGCGTGGAGGAGGTGGCCGCAGGCTCGGGCGGCCGCATCGCGGCCTGGGCCGCCGCGCCGCTGGCGGATGAGGACGCCGGGGCGGCCACCGTCGCAGCTGCGCTCGACCGTGGATTCGTGGGCGCGTCGCTGCCCAGCGCCGCGCTCGCGAGCCGCGAGGGGATCGACCGAGCCGCGCCGCTGCTCGATCTGCTGGAGGCCCGGGGCGCGCCGCTGTTCGTCCATCCCGGCCCGGCACCCGGGACGGCGCCGTACGCGCGGGTCGAGGGGATGCCCGCCTGGTGGCCGAACCTGGGCGTCTACCCTGGGCTCAGCATCGCCGCCTTCTTCGCCTGGCGGTCCGAGGGATCGGCCCGGTGGCCGCGCCTGCGTGTCTGCTTCGCGATCATGGGCGGCGCCGGCCCCTTCCTCGAGGAGCGTTGGCGCACCTTCAGCGGCGAGCGTGGGGCGGTCGACCGCAACGTCTTCCTGGACACGGCCTCGTGCGGACGGCTCGCACTCGAGTGCGCGCTGGCCACCTACGGGGTCGAGCAGGTCGTGTTCGGAACCGATATCCCAGTCATCGGGGCGGGCCCGGTCGGTCGCGCCCTGGCGGAGCTGGGGCCCGCGGTGGTGGAAGCCGTCACCGCGACGAACCCGCTCCGGCTTCTCGAACCGAGGGAGTGATCATGGACGGCACCAGCGATCTGCAGCAGTTCTTCGCCGAGCGGCTCGGCGACCGGAACCTCGAGCCGGAGGAGATCGAGCGGCTCGCCGGCGAGCTCGCCGGCCGGCCCGACCTCTGGCGCGACCAGGTCAGCCACAGCGAGGACGAGCGGATCTACGTCCAGCTGCACCGCGAACACAACCTCGACGCCTGGCTGATCTGCTGGACCGGCACGCAGGACACCGGGCTCCACGACCACGACCTCTCGAGCGGTGCCGTGCATGTGGTCGACGGGGCGCTGGACGAGGATCGGCTCCGGATGGCCGGCGGGATCGCCACCACCCGGTACGAGGCGGGCGGCTCGTTCCACTTCGACGCCTCGCGCATCCACGACGTCCGCAACGCGGAGGGCCACGTCACCGTCTCCCTGCACCTGTACTCGCCGCCGATCTGGCGCATGGGCTACTACGAGCAGTGCGAGGACGGCAGCCTCGCCCGGCGGTCGTACAGCTACGCCGAGGAGCTGCGTAGCTGAGGCAGGTTCAGCGACAGCGCCGGGGCGCCGATAGGTGCTCTGGTGCACCGCAGCAGGATCCTGATCATGGCGCTTGCGCTCGCCTCGGCGGCTACCGCCTGCGGCGTCGGCGGGTCGGCGCCATCGGCGCCCCCGCCGGCCGCCCGGATGTCGACCGCCGAGCGGTTCCGCGGTGCCGAGCCCGCCGTCGAGGCCTACGTCCGCGCGATCGCGCTCAACCGGCCGCTCGACGCGCAGCGGGTCGTGCAGCCGGCGGGGACGTTCACCGACCAGCAGACGCTGACCGACCTCACCACCTGGTTCGGGCGCCTGCCGATCGGCGACGTGCGGATGACGGCGCATCCCGTCAAGGTGCCGGACGCCGATGCTGTCGGCGTTCGCGTCTCCATCGACGCGCGCTTCTCGCCGAAGCCGCTGTCGACGTGGATCAAGCTCGGCGACCGCGTCCTGCTCGCCCACTGGTACGCAGGCGGCTGGCGGGTGGAGGCGGACATCTCCGCCCGGCCGTCGGTTCACCTGCGCGACTACGGCCTGGGACTGTTCGACCAGCCGACCGTCCTCACCGGCGACCACACCACCGTCATCTACGAGGCCGCCGAGGCGCGTGACGACGCAACCCAGATCCTGAGCGACGCCGACCAGGTGGTGCCGCGGCTGACAGCGCTGTTCGGCCGCGACCGCGCCGCGGCGCATCCGGTCATCTTCGTCGTCGACAGCAAGGATCAGGGCGAGGCGCTGTCGGGGGCCCGGCTCGGCCGTGCCGAGGTGCCTCAGGGCTTCGTCCTGAACGGCGTGTGTTACATCGACTGGCCGGAATGGGAGCCCGGCAACGTGATCGAGCGGGACGGGACGATCGCGCACGAACTGACACACGTCGCCAGCTGGGGCCTGCTCGGCCGGGCGCCACACAGCCTGATGGAGGGCCTGGCGATGGTCGAGGAGGATCGCTTCCTGCGCGGGCTCGGCTACCACATACCGCTTGCCGCGATCTCGAGCGCCTACGCCAATGGCTTCCCCAGCATCATGTTCTGGCGGACGCGAATCACGGACTGGTCGCAGACGAACCCGGCCGTCGTCAATCTGGGCTACGAGGACGGCCAGGCGATGACGGCCGTCATCCTCCAGCACTTCGGCGCCGGCGGCGTGGCCCGGCTGGCACGCGCCTACACCGCGATGCATGCCTCCCATCACGGGCTGATCTACAGCGAGTCCCAGGTGCAGGAGGCCTTCCAGCGGGGCCTCGGCGTGTCATTCGACCAGGTCGTCGCCTGGGCGCACGCGTACGCCGCCGCCAACACGCGCTGACCGGGTCTCCCGGTAGGGTGCCCGCATGGAGAACGCCCGCGCGCTGCTCGCCGACCTGGTCTCGATCGACTCGGTCAACCCGTCGCTGGTGCCCGGCGGAGCAGGGGAGGCGGAGATCGCCCGCTTCGTCGGCGGCTGGCTGCAGCAGCGCGGCCTTGACGTCGACATCGCCGACGCCGAGCCGGGGCGGCCGAACGTCGTTGCCCGTGCGCGCGGCGGTGGGGGCGGGCGCACCCTGCTGCTGTACGCGCACATGGACACGGTGGGCGTGGAGGGCATGTCGGACCCGCTCACGGCGCGCGTGGACGGCGACCGGATGTACGGGCGCGGCGCATACGACATGAAGGCCGGCCTGGCCGCGATCATGGTGGCGGCGGCGAACGCGGCCGGCCGCGGGTTGGCCGGCGACGTGGTCGTGGCCGCGGTCTGCGACGAGGAGTTCGCGTCCGCCGGTGCGCGGGCCGTCGCCGGGGCCGTGTCGGCGGACGGCGCAATCGTGACCGAGCCGACGGGCGAGCGGATGGACGTCGCGGTCGCCCACAAGGGGTTCACCTGGCACGAGATCACGGTGCATGGTCGGGCCGCCCACGGCTCGCGGCCGCAGGACGGAGTCGATGCCATCGCCCGCATGGGCCACGTCCTCGCGGCGATCGACGGCATGGCCGGCCGGCTGGCCGCGCAGACCGGCCACCCGCTGCTCGGCCCGGGGTCGATCCACGCCTCGATCATCGAGGGAGGACGGGAGCTCTCGACCTACCCCGAGCGCTGCACGCTGTCCCTGGAGCGGCGGACGATCCCAGGCGAGACGGTGGAGGTGGTCGAGGCGGAGCTCTCGGAGCTGCTGGACGGCATCCGGGCGCAGGGCCACCGGATCGAGGCTGAGCTGCGCACCACGCTGGTGCGCGATCCGTTCACGGTCGATCCGGACGCGGCCATCGTCCGGTCGGCGCTGGAGGCGCTCGGCCCCGGCACGCCGGTGATCGGCGTGCCGTACTGGGCCGACAGCGCGATCTTCTCGGCGGCGGGGATCCCGACCGTGATCTTCGGCCCGGGCGGCGAGGGCGCGCACGCCGCGGTGGAGTGGGTCGACCTGGCGCAGCTCGACCGCTGCGTCGATGCGCTCGACCACATCATCGGCGCGTTCTGCGCCTGACCGGTGTCAAACCCGATCCACGGCGGCCGGCGCAGGGTCGGCGCAGAGGCGCCACGCGCTGTCACGCCGCCGTGTCAGTGGCCGGCGGGCGCCGCCTCGTCGATCCACTCGCCGTAGGGGTGCGGCTCGCCCGGCGCCGCGCCCACGCAGACGATGCGCGTGTTCGGCTCGAGCGCGCGGTAGTCGCGCGTCGCCGCCGGGTCGGACGCGGCCACGACGGTGCCAGGGCCGGCCTCGATCTGCTCATCTCCGATGGTGAAGGCGGCGCGGCCGGAGACGACGATGTAGACCTCCTGGTGGCCCGTCTCGGCCTCGTCGTGGCTGATGCCGATGTCCTCGCCCGGCTCGCACACGACCGCGTTGAGCCCGAAGGCGTCCAGCCCGAGCGGGCCGTTCAGCTGCTGCCAGCGTCCGTACGGCGTCGCCTTCACCGGAATCGTGCTGAGATCGACTGCGGGCATCGTGCCTCCTTGTGACGTCACGGTTTGGTGCCGCGAATGATGACACCTCCGCCGACCGAGAGCCGCTGTGCCCGGATATCCGTCATCCCGGCATCGGCCCACCATCCCAGCACCTGCTCCAGCGGGTGCTCGTCCCAGAACCGCTCGATGCTCGGGCCGAGGAACCGCCCGGTGGCGTACCACCCGCCGCCGGCGACCAGGCCGCCCGCCGGCAGGCCGACGCGCGTCCAAAGCCACCAGGCCGGATACCAGCCGCCCGCGGGCACGCCGAACTCGAGCGAGGCCATCTGGCCTCCCGGCCGCAGCGGCCGCGCCAGCTCGCACAGCACGGCGGGCGGGTCGTCGACGTAGCGCAGCAGGTAGGTGTGCACGAGCGCGTCGACCGACGCATCGTCCAGCGGCAGGCGCTCGGCCTCGCCCTGCCGAAGCTCGATCCGCGTCTCGAGGCCGGCAGCCTGCACCCGCCGGCGGCCCTCCTCGAGCATCGCCGGGTTCTGGTCGATCCCGATCACCCGGCTGCCGTGGCGCCAGGCGATCGTCATCGCAACGGCCGCGGTTCCCGTGGCGACGTCCGCGACGACCGAGCCCGGCCCCACCTCGAGCCGGTCGACCAGCAGCTCGTGCCAGCGGCGGTCGTTCCCGAACGAGAGGATCTGCGCCCAGCGGTCGTAGCCCGCCGCGATGCCGTCGAACAGGTCGAGCGCGTGGCGCTTGCGTGGGGTCGCTGCCGCCGTCACCGCGACACCGCGTAGCGATCGCGCTCGGCGACCGCCAGCTGGTCGGCCCGCTCGTTCAGCTCGACCCCGGAGTGCCCGCGCACGAGCTCGAACCGGACGCGGTGCCGCGCCGCCTCCTCGGCCAGGCGCTGCCAGAGATCCTGGTTCTTCACAGGCTGCTTCGCCGCCGTCTTCCAGCCGTTTCGCTGCCACTGCTCGAGCCAGCCCTTGGTGAATGCCTGCTGGATGTAGGCGGAGTCGGTGTGCACCACCACCTCCATCGGGCGCGTGATGGCCGCCAGGCCCATGATCACCGACATCAGCTCCATGCGGTTGTTGGTGGTGTCGGCCTCGCCGCCGGAGAGCTCGCGCTCGTGGCCGTTCCAGCGCAGGATGGCGCCCCACCCGCCGGGGCCCGGGTTGCCGGAGCAGGCGCCGTCCGTCCAGATCTCCACCATCGGCGGCTAGTGTAGAGCGCGATGCCGGGCGTCTATCACGAGGGCAGCCGCCACTTCCAGGATCTGTTCGACACCCGCCGCCTGGCGGACCGGATCGACGAGCGCCTGGTCGACGACGTGATCGACGACGACGACCGGGCCTTCATCGAGCGCATGGAGATGTTCTTCCTGGCGACGGCGGACGCGGAGGGCCGGCCGACCTGCAGCTACAAGGGCGGCGAGCGAGGATTCGTGCGGGTGCTCGACGAGCACACGATCGCCTTCCCCAGCTACGACGGCAACGGCATGTACCTGTCCGCCGGGAACATGCGGGCCAACCCGCACGTCGGCCTGCTCTTCATCGACTTCGCGCGCCGGCGCCGCATGCGGCTGGAAGGCGTCGCCCACATCGACGAGACCGATCCGCTGCTTGCCGAGTACCCGGAGGCGCAGCTGGTGGTGCGGGTTCGCGCGACGCGGGTGTATCCGAACTGCCCGCGCTACGTGCCGCACATGGAGGTCGTCGAGCGTTCGCGGTTCGTGCCGCAGGCGGGTTGCGAGACGCCGGTGCCGGCCTGGAAGCAGCGCGAGTGGTCGTACGACGTGCTTCCGCAGGGCGACCCCGCGTCCGACCCCGCCCGCGAGTCGCTCGAGGCATGAGCGGCCCCGACCCGCTGGCGCTCGCCGTGCTCGGGCACGGGGTGGTCGATCCGGCGCAGCCGTGGCTGCACGCCGACGACGCCGGTGTCCTGCGCGGGCGGGCCGCCTTCGAGACGATGCGCGTCTACGGCGGCCGGCCCTTTCGTCTCGATGCCCACCTGCAGCGGCTGGTCGGCTCAGCGCAGGTGCTGGGCCTGCCGGCGCCCGATCCGGGACGCCTTGCACCGCTCGCGGGCGAGGCGGTGTCCGCTGCGGCAACGCAGGAGTGCGTCCTGCGGGTGGTCTGGACGGGGGGCCGGGAGCATGACGAGCAGGGTGTCGGATTCGCGCTCGTCACTCCGCTGCCCGACGGCCTCGAGGCGGTGCGCGAGCGCGGCGTGCGGCTCGCGACCCTGCAGCTCGCCATCGGCGCCCACGCCCGGCGCTCGTCGCCCTGGCTGCTCCCGGGCGTGAAATCGACCAGCTACGCCGTCAACATGGCAGCGCAGCGGGAGGCCAACCGGCGTGGGGCGGACGACGCGCTGTTCCTCTCCTCGGAGGGCATCCTGCTCGAAGGCCCGACCTCGAACATCTGGTTCGTCCAGGGCGAGCTGCTGTGCACCCCGTCGCTCGATCTCGGCATCCTCGCCGGGGTGACGCGCGACACGCTGCTGGCCGCGGCCGGCGAGCGCGGCATCACGGTCGCCGAGGATGCGTTCGCGGTGGAGCGCCTGCACGACGCCTCGGAGATCTTCACCAGCTCGAGCGTGCGCGAGGTGATGCCGGTCGTGCGGCTGGACGACGCGGAGGTGGGGGACGGCCGGCCGGGGCCGGTGGCGCGCGAGATGCAGGCCGCGCTGCGCGACGCGGCTACGCGCTGAGCCGGCGCAGCCGGCAGACGAGCACCGGCGGGATCTCGGGCAGCATCTCCCATTTCATGGAGGCGCTGCGGGCCCCGGGCGGGAAGGCCGGCTCCTCGATCCCGTCCAGCACCATGCCCGCCGCGAAGAACGGCTCCAGCAGCGCGTGCAGCGGCCGGTCGAAGTAGAGCTGCTTGTATGGCTGCCCCTCGATTGCGATGCCCTCCTCGACAGCGGCTGTGGCATAGCGCGTCACCACCACGCCCGCCCGCTCGACCGGCTCGCCGTCGACAACCTCCAGCTCGCGCACCAGCCGCACGCCGCTCGTGTTGAAACAGGGGTGGGTGATCGAAAACACGAACCGGCCTCCCTGATCCAGCAGGCGCGGGAGCGCGGCGGCGAGCGGCTCCGTGGCGGCCATGTCCATGAGGGCCATGTTGCAGACGACGGCGCCGAAGCCGGATTCCGGAAGGCCGGAGAGCTCGGCCGGGTCGGAGGCATCGAGCAGCCGGTATTCGATCCCGCTGGAGCCGTGCGCGCGGGCGCGGGCGAGCATCTCGGGAGAACCGTCGGTTGCGAGCACCGTGGCGCCGAGCGCGGCCAGGCGCCGGGCGAAGAGGCCGTTCCCGCAGGCGATCTCGAGCACGTGCCGGCCATCGACGTCACCCAGCAGGCGCTCGACCGCGGGGCGGATCAGCGTCAGGTGGAACTCGTTGCCATCGCCGCCCATCTGCTCGTCCCAGAAGGCGGCGTTGCGGTCCCAGCGCGCGACCGCGTCGGCGGAGAGGTCGGACGGCCCGCCGTCCGTCAGAGCACCGCCTCGGGCACCTTGTGCCACTGGGCGACGTACTGGCGCTGCAGCGGGTGGGTCAGCCGCCCCGCCCACGCCACCTGCACCATGTCCGGGCGCTTGGGCACGTGGCGCGGGTACATGCCGGCCTCGTAGGGGAGCCTGTTGCCCTTGCGGTGGTTGCATCGCCGGCATGCCGCGACCACGTTGTCCCAGCTGTGCTCGCCCCCGCGCGAGAGCGGCTTGACATGGTCGACCGTGAGGTCGCGCGGACCGCCCTCACGGCCGCAGTACGCGCATCGCCAGCTGTCGCGGCAGAACAGCACGCGCCGCACGACCGTGTGCTTCACGATCGGCCGCAGCTCGACGTAGGCCGGCACCTGCAGGATCACCGGCAGCGCCAGCCGCAGGCGCTGCGACCGGTACACGACCGACTCGTCCTCGGCGATCACCTGCGCGTGGCCGCAGACGACCAGCGTCACCGCTCGCTCGCGGGACACGAGGCTGGTCGGTCGCATGGTGGCGTCTAGCAGCAGGCAGCGGATCGCGTCACCCTCCTCGGTTTCCGAGCGAAGTGTAGAGCCGTCGCCCGCCGGTGCTGCCCCGCGCGATCATCGGCTGGTGACAATGCGGAGAACGCGTCAGCGCCGCGGCGCTCAGGCCGACATGCGGAACGTGTCCTTGCCGGAGTGCTTGGCCTCGGCAAGGCCGCGGTTGGCACGCTCGATCAGCGAGATCGCGTCCAGCTCGTCGGGCCGCATGCGCGCAATGCCCGCCGACGCGCTCGTGCCCGTGCGGCGCCCGACCTGCGCCACGAGGCGCCGGGCGATCGTCTCGGACTCCTCGCCGACGCCGGGCAGCACCACGACGAAGCCGTCTCCACCGACCCGGCCGACGGCCTCGCTCTCACGGCACTCCTCGCGGAGCGTCTCGGCCACGCGCCTGAGCAGGCGGTCGCCGGCCAGGTGCCCCTCCCGGTCGTTGACGAGCCGGAAGTCGTCGAGGTCGATGGCGATCACCGAGAGGTCGCCCCCGCGCAGCTGCGCCGCGGCCAGCTCGGTCTCGACCAGCTCGTGCACCCCGCGGTATGTGAGCAGCCCGGTCAGCGCGTCATGCTGCACCTGCCGGCGCAGCGTGTCGTGCAGCTCGGCGTTTCGGATGGCCATTGCGGCGTGGCTGCTGACCGTCTGGCAGAAGGCGATCTCACGGGCCGACCAGCGCTCGTTGCTGGCGTGGTCGCTGACCTCGATCAGCCCGACCGAGCGGTTCTCGACCACCAGCGGCAGCGCGATCCAGCTGCGCCAGCCCCATTCGGCCAGCTGGCTGAGGACGCTGCTCGACCAGTCGGCGTCGTCGTGGTGGTACTCGCAGTAGGCACGGCCTTCTTCGAGCAGCGTGCGGTTCTGCGGCCAGTCGGTCAGCGGGAACACCTCGCCTCGGAAGCTCTCCACGATCCCCCGGCCCTCCTCGAACACCGACAGGATGTGCAGGTTGTCGTCGCCGGTGTGCCAGGACGAGATCGTGCACTCGTTGATCCGATCGATGCCGAGCACGAGCTGCTCCGCCAGCATGTCGGTGGCGCCGACCAGGGACGTCGCACGTGGCAGCTGGACGGCGAGCCGGTGCAGCGCCTCCAGCTCGCGGCGGTCGCGCTGGTTCGGGGTCAGCCGGCGGCTCATGCGGACAGCCTGTAGGTTCGCTTGCCCGACCGCTTCGCCTCGACCAGCGAGCGGTCGGCCCGGCCCATGATCAGCAGCGGATCTGCCTCGCCCGGCTCGGCGAACGCGATGCCGATCGAGGCGGACACGCCGGTCTTGCGGGAGACGGTGGCGAGGATCCGGCGGGCGACCAGCTCGATCTCCGGGCCTGCTCCCGGCAGGATGACGGCGAACTCGTCGCCGCCCAGGCGCCCGGCGATGTCGCTTCGCCGCAAGCAGCCGCGGATCGCAGCCGCGGTCAGTGCCAGCACCTTGTCGCCTGCCAGGTGGCCCCGCGAGTCGTTCACGGCCTTGAACTCGTCGAGGTCGATGGCGATCACGGCCACGCTCGAGCCCTCGCGGGCGGCGCGCGACAGCTCCTGGCCGAGCCGCTCGTAACAGGCGCGATGGTTGAGCAGGTCGGTGAGCGAGTCGCGGTCGACACGGCGCTTGAGGTCCTCGTACAGCTGCGCGTTTCGCACAGCGAGCGCGGCCTGGCTGGCGACGGTCTGGCAGAACTCGATGTCACGGCGCGACCAGCGCCGGGCGGAGTGGTAGTCGCCGACCTCGATCAGCCCGACGGAGCGCCCTTCGACCACCAGCGGCAGCTCGACCATGGACCGCCATCCCCAGATGTCGAGCACCTCGCGGTCGCTGGGAGAGAGGGTCGGATCGGACATGCGGTACTCCCCGTGGCCGCGGCCGCGCTCGAGCAGCTCGCGGGTCGCCGGGTAGTCCTCCAGCGGGTTCTCGACCTGGCCGCGCGGCCACGCCGGCGGCCCGTGGATGGTGTGGGCGGCTGCGTCGATCAGCACGTCGCGCCGTTCATCCCACATCGAGATCGCGCACTCGCAGGCCCGGTCGACGCCCGCCACCAGCTCCCGCGTGAGCGCGCGAAGCACCTCGGTCGTCGAGAGCGACTCGGAAAGGGCGACAGCGACGCGGTGCAGGACCTCGACCTCGCGCCGGTCGCGCTGGGGGCTGCTGCGCCGGCTTGGCATGTGGCAGATGTATCGGCAGACCGGCTGGACGACTGAACCACCGGCATGGGCGCACACCGGTCGGCTATCGTCGCCCGGCGATGAGCGAGCAGCTGGTCTCAACCGAGCGTCACGGCGAGGTCTGCCTCGTGCGGCTGCAGCGCGAGGCGAAGCTGAACGCGCTCAGCGCCGACCTGGCCGGCCAGCTGATCGACGCCGTCGGGTCGGACGAGGTGAAGACCAGCCGGGTCGTGGTCATCACCGGCTCCGCAAAGGCGTTCTCGGCCGGCGCGGACCTGACCGAGTTCACGGATCCGAGCCCCGAGGAGACGATGCGGTACTACCGCGACCAGGGTCGGATATGGGAGCTGCTGCCCGCCATCCCGCAGCCCTCGATCGCCGCCATCTCGGGGTGGGCGATCGGCGGCGGGCTGGAGCTCGCGCTGAGCGCCGACCTGCGGATCGCCGACGAGACCGCCCGATTCGGGCTGCCCGAGGTGTCGCTCGGCATCCTGCCCAGCGCGGGTGGGATGTCGCGGCTCGTGCGGCTGCTGGGCACTGCGAAGGCGAAGGAGCTGATCCTGCTCGGCGGGCGGTTCGACGCGGCGCGGGCGCTTGAGCTCGGCGTCGTCAACCGCGTGGTGCCGGCCGGCGAGGCGGAGGCCGCCGCGCTCGAGTGGGCCGAGACCATGGCCGGGCAGCCGCAGATCGCGCTGCAGGTCACGCGGGAGCTGATCGACCGCTCGGCGGAGATGTCGCTGGCCGGCTCGCTGGCCGCGGAGAAGCTGGCGCAGGGGATGCTCGCGCACTCGGCGGACAGCTACAGGGCCGACGGATGAGTCGCGTCGCGATCGTCACCGGGGGCGGCACCGGCATCGGCCGGGCCACGGCGCTGGCCCTGCACCGGGACGGATGCAGCCTCGTCGTCGCCGGCCGGCGGCAGGAGCCGCTCGACGCCGTGCGCGCGGAGATCGGCGAGGACGCCTGCGCATCGCTGGCGGGGGACATCCGCGAGCCGGAGGTCGCGGACGCCCTGATCGACCTCGCGCTCGAGCGCTTCGGCCGCATCGACGTGCTCGTCAACAACGCCGGCGGCCAGTTCATGGCGCCGGCCGAGGACATCACACCCAACGGCTGGGCGGCCGTGCGACGCCTCAACCTCGATGCCCCGTGGTACCTGACCCAGCAGGTGGCGAAGCGCTGGATGATCCAGCACGGCGGCGGCCGCATCGTCTCGGTCGTGCTCTGCCCGACGCGCGGCATCGCCGGCATGGTGCATTCGTCCGCCGCCCGGGCGGGTACCGAGGCGGTCGCGCGGGTGCTGTCGCTGGAGTGGGGGAGGTACGACATCGGCGTCGTCTGCGTCGCCCCCGGCTGGATCGACACGGAGGGCATGCGCCAGTACGGCGACGACCTCGAGGAGCTGGCCAAGCTGGTGCCGATGGGCCGGCTCGGCACCGCTGAGGAGGTGGCCGACACGATCGCGTTCCTGGCATCGCCGAAGGCGCGGTACATCACCGGCCAGACGATCGTGATCGACGGCGGGATCGACAACACGCACACCTCTGCACCGGGGATTACCGCATAACACCGCTGGTACGCTGACTGCGTGATCCCGCAGTCCGTCGACGAGCTGTCCCAGGCCCTCAGCGAGCACGCCTACCTGGCCGATCGCGGGCTGGCGACCGTGCTCCACCTGTCGCTTGCGCTCGAGAAGCCGCTGCTGCTCGAGGGCGAGGCCGGCGTGGGCAAGACGGAGCTTGCGAAGGTGCTCGCGGCCGTCACCGGCGGCAGGCTGATCCGGCTCCAGTGCTACGAGGGGATCGACGTCGCCCACGCGCTCTACGACTGGAGCTACACCCGGCAGCTGCTGTACATCCGCACGCTGGAGGCGGCCCAGGCGGTCGGGGGCAAGGAGCGCCTGCACGAGCTGTTTGGGCCGGAGTTCCTGGAACGGCGCCCGCTGCTCGATGCCATCGAGAACACCGATCCGCAGCCACCGGTGCTGCTGATCGACGAGATCGACCGGGCCGACGACGAGTTCGAGGCCTTCCTGCTCGAGCTGCTCTCGGACT
The DNA here is from genome assembly GCA_035638975.1 of Gaiellales bacterium. Classification (GTDB taxonomy): domain Bacteria; phylum Actinomycetota; class Thermoleophilia; order Gaiellales; family JAICJC01; genus JAICYJ01. The sequence goes on along the minus strand of DASQYY010000035.1, from coordinate 5,413 downwards.
TCCAGGTGACGATCCCCGAGATCGGCACCATCCGGGCGGATCGCCGGCCGCCGGTCATCCTCACGTCGAACCGGACGCGCGAGCTGCACGACGCGCTCAAGCGTCGCTGCCTCTACCACTGGATCGGGCACCCCTCGCTGGAGCGGGAGATCCAGATCGTGCGCGCCCGCGTGCCCGGCGTCCCCGAGCGGCTGGCAGCCGAAGCGGCGGCCTTCGTGCAGCGGCTGCGGACGCTCGACCTTGCCAAGGCGCCGGGCGTGGCGGAGACGATCGACTGGACGCAGGCGCTGCTGGCGCTCGGCCAGGAGGAGCTGGACGCCGGTGTCGTGGACGCAACGCTCGGCTCGGTGCTGAAGTACCACGAGGACGTCGAGCGTGTGCGCGACGCCGGCCTGCGGGAGCTGGTCGGCGAAGTCCGCGGCGGATGAACCCGGGCGACGCCGTCACCCGGAAGCTGGTCACCTTCGGCCGGATCCTGCGGGAGGCGGGGATGGAGGTCGGGCCGGGGCGGGCCCAGGACGCGCTGCGCGGCCTCGACCTGGTCGACCTCGCCGACCGTGAGCAGGTCTATCACGCGCTGCGATGCACGCTGGTGTCGCGGCACGACCACCTGCCGCTGTTCGACGCGGCCTTCCAGGCGTTCTGGGAGGGGTCGCCGCGCGCCGCCGAGGGGCTGAGCCCGCCCGGGGCCGTGCTACCGCCGACGTCCGCAGCGCAGGGCTCCGAGCCGGAGGACGGCGTGGGCGACGAGCCGGACGAGGACGACGAGCTGTTCGGGATCTCCGCGGCCGACCACGAGGTGCTGCGCCACCGCGACTTCGCGCAGATGTCGGCGGACGAGCTGCGGCGCGTGCGCAGGCTGATGGACGAGCTGGCGGAGCTGCATCCGGTGCGACGCTCGCGGCGGCTGGAGCCGGCCCATTCCGGCGGGGTGCTCGACCAGCGGCGCACGCTCCGTCAGGCGATGCGGTCGGACGGCATCCCGCTTGACCGGCAGTGGCGCCGCCCCAAGTGGGTGCCCCGCAAGCTGGTCGTGCTGGTCGACGTATCCGGGTCGATGGAGCCCTACGCCAGAGCGCTGATCATGTTCCTGCAGGCCCTGTCGGCGCGCGAGGGCGCCGCCCGGTACGTCGAGGCCTTCGCCTTCGGGACGCGGCTGACGCGGCTCACCCCGCACCTCGCCGGCCGTGACCCCGACGTCGCGCTGGCGCGGGCGAGCATGGCACTGTCGGACTGGGGCGGCGGCACGCGGATCGGTGAGTCGCTCGCCGCCTACAACCGCGTGTACGGCCGCCGCGGGCTGACGCGGGGCGCGGTGGTGGTGATCGCGTCGGACGGATGGGAGCGCGGCGACCTCTCGGTGCTCGACCGCCAGCTCGACACCATCTCACGGCAGGCCGACACGCTGATGTGGGTCAACCCGCTGAAGGGGCACGAGGGGTTCGAGCCGCTCGCGGGTGGCATGCAGATCGCGCTGCGCCATGTCGACGACTTCCTCGAGGGGCACAACCTTGCGGCGCTCGAGGCGCTCGGCATCGCGCTGCGGCGGCTGCATCCCGGGCGGCGCGGGTCGATCGCCCCTCCTGCGGTGGCCCGTTAGGCGCAGGGGCCGGTGTTGGCCGACGGCGCCATGCTGCCCAGGGCCTGCTCGATGTCGGCGACCGTCACCCCGTATCCGCCGCCGCCGGTCTCTGCCGCGGCGAACATCATCGCGGCGACACGGCCGCGCCAGTCCAGCACGGGGCCGCCGCTGTCGCCGTGCCGGACCGACCCGCGCAGCGGCACCACGGTGCGCTGCACGAAGCCCTGGTCGTACGCGTTGCGCGTGACGACGACGACCGGTGATCCGATCCGGCCCGGCGCAGCCGTCAGCGGCCCGCCACCGGGGTAGCCGACCAGCGCGACGCCGGCTCCGCGCGGCGTCTGGGCACGCATGGCGAGCGGCCGCTCGCGGAGGCCGGGCACGCGCAGCAGCGCGATGTCGTGGGCGGCGCTGACGTACACGGGGTGCGCCGCCAGCGTCCCCTCGTGCGTGATCACCTGCGTATCGTGCTCTCCGGCAACGACGTGCGCGTTCGTCACCACGAGGCCCGGCCGCACCACCCACCCGCTGCCCTGGAGCGTCAGCCCGCACGACGTGCCCTCGACGATCAGCACCGAATGCTCCGCCTGCCGCACGGCGGGTGACACGGGCGCCGAGCGGTCGGGTGGTGGCAGCGAATCGACGCCGTGGCCGGCGATCACCGGCAGCTGGTCGAAGCGGGCGATCGCGTCCAGCAGGGACTGGGCGGGCAGCCAATGCACCAGGCGGGGCAGGATCGCCGACGCCTGCACCGCCCGGCGCAGCCCGAACTCGGGCTGCTGCAATGCGGTCACGGCGAGCAGCCACGCCACGCCGAGCCCGAGCGCGGCGCCCACCACCATCCCGCCTGCTCCGTCGATCGTGGCCAGCGGGCCGAGCAGCACTCGCCGCCGCAGCAGGCTCGCGATCGGCGCCGTCGCCATCTGCGCAAGGGCGCCGCAGGCGATCGCCCCCACCAGCGCAGCGACCGGCGCCCAGTCGACCCGCGCCGACGCCGACAGCGCGTGGGGAGCGAGCCTGGAGCCGACCCACGCCCCCGCGGCGAAACCGCCGAGCGCGAGCGCCTGGGCCGCCAGGCCCCGCCGGAATCCGACGAGCGCCGAGACCGCCACCCAGGCGATCACGATCACATCGGCGAGTGTCACGGCCCGTAGTATCGGCGTTTCGGCCGTCTGTGCGACACTGCGGACGTGGAGCACGTCACCATCGAATCGACGCCGCGGCTGCGGACTCCGACCATGGTCGCGGCCTTCCAGGGCTGGAACGACGCGGGCGGCGCGGCCAGCCTGGCGGCCGGGTACCTGCGCGTCGCAACCGACGCCGAGCGCTTCGCCGTGATCGATCCCGACCCGTTCATCGATTACCAGCAGACGCGGCCGACCGTCACCCTGCTGGACGGGCAGGTGCGCACGGTGGAGTGGCCCGAGACGGACATCCTCGCCTCCGAGGACGCCGACATCGTGATCGTCGTCGGCCCGGAGCCGAACATGCGCTGGCGGGCCTACGCCGATGCCATCTGCGGCCTCGCCGCGCAGATGGGCGTCGAGCTCGTGGTCACGCTCGGCGCGCTGCTCGCCGACACGCCGCATACCCGGCCGGTGCCGGTCTCGTCGACCGCCTCCGACGAGGAGCTGATCGCCCGGCTCGCGCTCACCCGCTCGAACTACGAGGGGCCGACCGGCATCGTTGGGGTGCTGCACGAGGCCTGCACGCGGGCAGGGCTGCGGTCGGCGAGCCTGTGGGCCGCGACGCCGCACTACATCTCGGCGTCGCCGAACCCGCGTGCTGCGGTGGCGCTGCTCGAGCGGCTGTCCGAGCTGGTAGGGACGCCGGGCCCGAGCGGCGAGCTGGTGCGGGCCGCGAGCGAGTACGCGGTGCGCGTCGCCGCCGCCGTGGCGGAGGATCCCGAGCTGGCCGGCTACGTCGAGCAGCTGGAATCGGCCGCAGACGCCGAGGACCCGCCGACGGGCGAGGATCTCGCCCGCGACTTCGAGCGGTACCTGCGCGAGCAGGGCGGTGAGGAGCCCGGCCAGTGAGCGTCGAGGCGACCGATGCGAGCTTCGCGCGGGATGTCATCGACCGCTCGCACGAGGTGCCCGTCGTGGTCGACTTCTGGGCGGTCTGGTGCGCCCCGTGCCGGCAGCTCACGCCCGTGCTCGAGCAGGCGGTGGACGCGCTCGAGGGCGAGGTCGAGCTCGTCACGATCAACGTCGACGAGAACCCGCGCACGGCGCTCGAGTACCGGGTGCAGGGCATCCCCGCGGTCAAGGCGTTCCGCGACGGCAGGATGGTCGATCAGTTCACGGGAGCGTTGCCTCCCCAGGCGGTGGAGTCGTTCCTGCGCACGCTGCTGCCGAGCGAGGCCGACCGCCTGGTCGAGCTGGGGGACGAGGAGTCGCTGCGCAAGGCGATAGCGCTCGAGCCGGGCCACCCGGGAGCGCTGGCCGCGCTGGCGCGGCTTGAGGCCTCGGAGGATGAGACGGCCGCCGCCGCGCTGGCCGCCATCGAGCAGGGCGACCCCGAGCGCGGGCTGAGCATGCTGCTGGAGGCGATCCGCGGCGCGACCGGCGAGGAGCGCGACCGGCTGCGGAAGATCATGGTCGGCGTGTTCGCCGATCTCGGGCAGAACCATCCGCTGGCGCTTCGCTACCGCCGCGAGCTGGCGACAGCGCTCTACTGATCGGTGCAGCCCGCGACAGCGCCCTCACGCGCGCGCAACGGCCGGTTGGAACGACCTGGTCACCAATAATTGGCGGGGGCGTCACGGATGCCTGACGGCCCTCGCGACGCGCCCCGGTCACAGCTCCTCGCCCTCCCAGTAATCCAGCTGCTCGAGCCGGCCGATCACGCCGAGCCCGCAGAAATAGATCTTGCCGGAGCGGGGGTAGTAGCAGATGTCGTTCGGCTCGCGGGTGCCGTAGGCCAGCACGCTGATGCCGCGCTCGCCCGCGCGGATGGCGTGCGCGACGCCCGTCCCCGCCGGTCGCGCCACCACGCTGCCCGCCCGCACAGGGTGCGCCTCCTCGCCCAGCTCGCAGATGCCGTCGCCGACCAGCACGACGAACAGCTCCTCCTCGGCGGAGTGGCAGTGGGGGACGCAGATCAGCCTGCCCGGATCCGACCGCACGTGCTTCAGTCCCGTGCGGTGCGAGCCGGCCGCGCTGCCAAGGTCGAGCCGCGTCCGCCCCGGCGGCCCATCCATCGGGCCGACCGCATCACGGTGGACGACGTTCGGGAAGCGGTCGCCCGGCTCCGGGAACGTGAACTCGCCGGCCTCGTCGTCGAGCCGGAACAGGTTTCGCACCCCCGGGCTCGCGACCACGGTCGGGCCCGCCCAGGAGTGGCCAGCCCGGGGCAGGTAGCAGAGCTCGACCGGCACGCGCATGCCGAACGCCAGCACGTCGAGCCCGCCGTCGCCCGCTCGCAGCGTGTGAGTGCCGCGGCCGGCGGTGTGCACGATCGTGTCGCCGGGGCCGACGGCGCAGGTCGCTCCGTCCTGCCAGAGCAGCCCCGAGCCGCTCAGCACGTGGAAGATCTCCTCCTCCGCGCCGTGCACATGCGCGGGCGTCGAGCGGCGGCCGGGCTCGATGCGGATGCGCATCAGGCCGACGTGATCGCTGCCCGCCGCCGTCCCCAGATCGAACCAGTGCGCGTGGATGTCGCCCGCCGTCCGCTCGCGGCCCTCCACGTCGTCCCAGTGAATGACCGCCGTCACAGCTGCGCCTCGAGCAGTGACCTGGCCTCGGCCGGGAACGGCTCCGCGCGCTCCCTGGTGGGGTCGCAGTGCACCATCACCGACTCGGCCACTGCGGCGATCTCTCCGGTGGCAAC
>DASQYY010000034.1:0-10032 GCA_035638975.1 Gaiellales bacterium | reverse complement strand
ATCGGGGATGCCAGCGTCATCATCGCCGTATCCGCCGCGCACAGGGGCGCGGCCATGTCGGCATGCCGCGACGCCATCGACACGCTCAAGCAGACGGTGCCGGTGTGGAAGAAGGAGGTCTTCGCCGGCGGCGAGGAGTGGATCGGACGCGAGGGGACGGCGTGAGCTGGGACCCCAGCCAGCTCGACTCGCCGCCGCCGGCCGAGATGCCGCCACCGCCACCGCCGGTGCAGCGGCCGCAGCACCCGCTGCGGCGGCTGTTCGCGCCGTTCGCGGGAGCCGCGCTTCTCGTCTGGAAGCTGCTCGGCCCGCTGCTGATTGCCGTCAAGAACGTCAAGCTGCTCGGCGCAAGCGTCACGTTCCTGATCTCGCTGGCCGCCTACACGAGCATCTGGGGCTGGCACTTCGCGGTCGGATTCATGGTGCTGCTGTTCGTCCACGAGATGGGCCACGTCATCCAGCTGCGGCGGGAGGGCGTTCCGGCGTCCGCGCCCATGTTCGTGCCCTTCATGGGCGCGTTCGTGGGGATGAAGGAGCTTCCGCGCAACGCCTGGATGGAGGCGAAGGTGGGGCTCGCGGGCCCGGTGCTGGGCACCGCGGGTGCACTGGTCTGCCTGGGGGCGGCCATGGCAACCGACTCGAATCTGCTGCGGGCGGTGGCCTACACCGGCTGCTTCCTCAACCTGATCAACCTGATCCCGGTGCTGCCGCTGGACGGCGGCCGCGCCGCCGCCGCGTTCCATCCGGCCTTCTGGTTCGTGGGCGTGTTCGTGGTCGCGCTCCTGTTCTTCTGGCACCCGAACGCCCTCATCCTGATCATTGCGCTGCTCGGCGGCTACGAGCTGTTCCACCGCTGGGGCCACCGCAACGACCCCAAGTGGCGGGAATACAACGCGGTCACATGGGGCCAGCGGGTCGCGGTGGGGGCCGTCTATCTCGGGCTGATCGCCGTGCTCGTCGCTGCGATGCAGGCCAGCTACCTGCACCGCACCTTCTGAGGACGACGCCCAGTCACCAGCCGTCGGTGAGGACCCGGTCAAGCGCGTCCGCGAAGCGGTCGGCGGCCTCCAACGGGATGCACAGCGGCGGCTTGATCTTGAGCACGTTCATCCGCTCGCCGGTCGGCTGCACGATCACCCCCAGCTCCCGCATCCGCTCGCAGATGGCATACGCCTCCTCGGTGGCCGGCGTCGTTCCCGGCCGGTCGCGCACGAGCTCGGCGCCGAGATAGAGCCCGTGCCCGTGCACCGCGCCGATCAGCGGATGGCGGCCGGCCAGCTCGCGCAGGCGGTCGCGCAGGTGCGTGCCCACGCGCAGAGCGTTCTCCTGCAGGCGCTCGTCGCGCATCACATCGAGCACCGCCATCCCGATCTCGCAGGACAGCGGTGAGCCGCCGACCGAGCTGAAGAAGCTCGCGTTGCGCGCAAAGGCCTCGGCGATCGGCGTGGTCGTGATGACTGCGCCCACCGGGTGGCCGTTGCCCGTCGACTTTGCGATCGTGATGATGTCCGGCACGGCGCCCTGCTGCTCGAAGGCCCAGAACCAGGCGCCCAGCCGGCCGTAGCCGACCTGCACCTCGTCGGCGATGCAGACGCCGCCCGCCTCGCGGACGTGGCGGAAGGCATGGTCGAGGTACCCGTCCGGCGCGAAGATGCCGCCCCAGTTGCCGAGCACCGGCTCGCAGATGAAGGCCGCGGCGCCAGGGGCGGCGTCGCGCACGTACTCGGCGTAGCGGCGGCCGGCGTCGGGCTCATCGGGCCCGATCGGCCCGCGATAGGTATCGGCGGCGGGCACCAGCCGCAGGCCGGGAGGCGGGTTCTCGGCAGCGGCCGGGTTGTCGTAGGGAGCCGTGCTGACAGCGTAGGTTGCGGTCGTCCAGCCGTGGTAGGCCCCCGCGACCGCGATCACCTCCTCACGGCCGGTGTAGGTGCGCGCCAGGCGCAGCGCCAGGTCGTTGGCCTCGCTTCCCGTGTTCACGAAGAACACCTGGTCGAGCGGCTCGGGGGCCAACTCGACCAGCCGCTCGGCGAAGCGGGCGATCGCGTCATAGTTGAATCGCGAGTTGGTGTTGATGGTGCGCAGCGCGCGCTGCGCGGCGGCTGCGACGGCGGGATGGCTGTGCCCCAGCACGGCGACGTTGTTCACCATGTCCAGGTAGGGCCGCGCGTCCTCGTCGTAGAGCAGGTTGCGCCACCCGCGCACGATCCTCGGCGGCTCGCGGAAGTACAGCTCCTGCGCCCCGGCCACCGCATGGCGGCGCAGCGCGAGCAGCCGGTCGCGCTCGGGGGGCGCAGCGGCCGCCGCCACGCCCACCAGCGGTGAGGGGTCCGGGCAGAGCGCGAGCCAGGCGTCGCGCTCCGCGACGGTCGCCCACCCCGGCAGTCCGTCGATCCGCTCCAGGCAGATCTGCACATGCACGTGCGGAGGCCGGCCGGCGCGCGGAGCGACGGTGCCGAGCACAGACCCGGCGCGCGCGGCGCCCGCGAGATCTGCCGCAGGTTCGACGCCGTCCAGCACCAGCCGGCACGGCCCGGCATCACCGAGGTCGACCTCGAGCGTCACGCTCCCGTCGCCCCGTGACACCAGCCGCCCGTCGAGCGGGCTGCACACCGGCTCGCCCTCCCGCGCGAACACGTCCACGCCGAGGTGGACGGCCGCCGGTGGCCGCTCGGCGGGATCGCCGGCGCGATGCAGGCGCGACTCGCCGTAGCGCCCGACGGCGAGGCTCCCATCCGCGACCGAGACGGCGCCGGCCAGGCCCTCGGCGGTGCGCCACTCGCCGAAGGCATACGCCTCGGCCTCCGTGGACAGGTCGACCGGCTGCAGCGAGCGGCCGGCCGGGTCGACCACCGGTGTGGCGGCACGTGCGGCGAGCGAGCGCGCAGCCACGGCCGCCCGTGGATGCGCGGGCAGCCCGCAGGCGGCACGGCAGGCCGCCTCGGCCACCGCCGGCTGCACGGATGCGGCCGCACGCAGCGTCGCCCACTCGCCGTCGACGAGCGCCGAGGTGTAGGCGTTGTCGGGCTCGAGCAGCGCCTGCTGCTGCGTCGAGACGGCGCTCGAGGCGCAGCGAGCCAGCACGAGCGGGAACATGGCGGCCAGCTCCGGTTCCTCGAGCGGCAGGCGGGCGTGGAACGCGCGCACCACGTCCACGAGGACGTCGAGCGCATCGTCAGCGTCGTGCCACATCAGCGCGGCCGCGGCGACGGCCGGCTCGGCGGCCAGGTACGACCGTGTCATGTCGCCGAAGTCGATCAGCCCGGCGGGCATCAGGCGGCCCTCGCCGTCCGGCCGGCAGACGACGTTGTAGTCGGTGACGTCGCCATGGATGATCTGCATCCGCAGCGCCGGCGCCAGCCGCGCGATCGCCTCGTCGTGCACCCGCATCGCCTGCTCGACCAGCTCGCGATGCACCGCATCGGGGACGTGGTCGACCAGGCCGTCGACGACCGCGCGGGCGTGCTTGAGGTCCCACTGCAGCACCCGGTCGGCGGCCGGGTGGTCGAACTCGCGGAGCGCCAGCGAAGCCTCGGCCGCCATCGCCCCCACCGCGGCCCGGGCGCCGGCGCCGACGTGGCGGGCGGCGGTGAGCGGCTCACCGTCGACCCAGGAGGTCATGCGGACGTCGTAGCGTGAGCCTCCGTTGTCCACCTCGACAATGTCGCGGCCGTCGAGCGCATCCAGCGGCACAGGCGTCGCGTACGGCAGGCCGGCCGCAGCCACATGCCGCATGGCGGCGTTCTGCATCTCGAGCGAGCCGCGCCCGAAATGCGGGTTTGCAATCTTGAGAACGGCCCGCCGCCCATCGTCGGTGGTGATCAGGAAGTTCCGGTCCTGGTGGCTGCCGAGCTCGACCGACGTGCCGTCGAGCCCGAACAGCTCGGCGGCCAGGCGGCGGCCGTCCTGCTCGCCGAACGGCGGCGACTCGATCGCGTAGCCCTCGAACAGCCCTCCGCTCACCGCGTCGCCCTCCTGAATCCCCAGGTCAGCATGCGGGCGGCGGTGGCGAACTCGTCGCCGCTCGCGTTCAGCTCGACCGCGATCACGGTATGGCCGTGGCGGCGAGCCGCTGCCGCCAGGCAGTTGCCCGAGAGCGTGGTCTGCCCGGTCTTCACGCCAATGGTGCCGGGATACGTCCAGAGCAGGTGGTTGCCGTTGACGAACGGGGCGCCGTTGGCCGGCCGGTAGGCCTTCGAGCCGACGAGGCTGCGAAGGGCCGGGCGCGCGAGCACCGCCCGCGCAAGCTCCGCCACGTCCCATGCCGAGCTGTGATTGCCCTGGTCGATGATGCCGCTCGGGTTGGAGTAGTGGGTGTCGCTCAGGTGCATCCGCGCCGCTTCCCGGTTCATCAGGCCCACGAACCGCCGAACCGATCCGGCGCGCTGCACGGCCAGCGCATTGGCGGCGTCGTTCGCCGAAGCGATCAGCGCTCCGGCGAGCATGTCCCGCACGGATACGTGATCGCCCGGCCGCAGGCCGAGGTTGTAGCCGAGCGCGCTGGTCATGGCCGGCGTGATGGTGAACCGGCCGCGAGGGGAAGCGCCGGCCGGCTCGGCGAGGAACGCCGTCATCAGCTTCGTCAGGCTGGCGATCGGCCGCTTCGCATGCGCCCGGTGCACCCAGAGCACGCGTCCGGAGCCGGAGTCCACGATCACGCCCGCCGAGACGTGGACTCCCGTGATCGGGCGCGAGGAAGCTCCCGACGCGCTGAGCGCGGGCAGCCCCGGACCCCCCGAGGGCGTCTGCGGCACCACCCCGGTCAGTGCAGCCGCCGGGATGATCCCGTCCTGCGTCCTCGTCAGCGGGAGCACCTGCCACACGGCGAACGCAGCCGCCCCGACCAGCGTGGCTGCGACGACGATGAGCACGATCCGCAGGATGGGCGGCCTGTGCGATCGCCGGCGGCGGCGCGGGCCGGCCTGCATGGAATAGAGCGGGGGCCGCTTGGTCGCCACCGGCACACCCTACAATCGGAGGCATGAGCGTCAACCCGCTTCGGGAGCTGCCCTCGGTGGATGCGCTGCTGCGCAGCCGGGGCGGCGCCGAGCTGGTCGCCAAGCATGGGCGCGCGGCGGCGGTGGAGGCGTTCCGCGGAGCGCTCGCCGGCGCCCGGCAGGAGGGCACGGCGCGCAGCGAGGCCCAGCTGGTCGACGACGCACGGCGGCGGCTCGAGCGGCCGCCATCCCTGCGCCGCGTGCTGAACGCGACCGGGGTGATCGTGCACACCAACCTGGGCCGCGCGCCCCTCGCGGCCGCCGCGCTCGCGCGGGTGACCGAGGTCGCGGGCGGCTACTCGACGCTCGAGTACGACCTCACGGAGGGCCGGCGCGGGTCGCGACATGACCACCTGTCGGGCCTGCTGGCGCAGCTGACCGGAGCCGAGGCCGGGCTGGCGGTCAACAACAACGCGGCCGCCGTGCTGCTGTGCCTGGCCGCGACCGCGGAGACCGGGGAGGTGCTGATCAGCCGGGGCCAGCTGATCGAGATCGGCGACGGCTTTCGGATACCCGACATCCTCGCCCAGTCCGGCGCAACCCTGGTCGAGGTGGGCACGACGAACCGCACGCACCTCCGCGACTACGAGCAGGCGCTGTCCGAACGGACCAGGGCGATCCTGCGCGTGCACCAGTCGAACTTCCGGATGGTCGGGTTCGCGGATCAGCCGGCGTTGCTGGAGCTGGCGACGCTGAGGCGGCCAGGCGTTGCCCTGATCGACGATCTCGGCTCCGGCGCACTGCTGCACATCGCGGACATGCTGGACGAGCCGACCGCCCGGTCGAGCATCGAGGCCGGCGCGGATCTGGTCTGCTTCTCCGGGGACAAGCTGCTCGGCGGTCCGCAGGCCGGCATCGTGGTCGGCTCCACAGAGGCGGTCGGCCGCGTGAAGCGTCACCCGCTGGCGCGGGCGATGCGCATCGACAAGCTCTCGCTCGCGGCGCTCGAGGCGACCCTGGAGCTGTATCGCAACCCGGCCGCGGCGCTCGAGCAGCTTCCGGTGCTCCGCATGGCGGGCGAGCCGGCGTCGAACGTCCGCGCGCGTGCCGAGCGGCTCGCCGATCGGCTTGGCGGGGACGTGGTCGGCACGACCGCGCGTGTGGGCGGGGGCGCCCTGCCGCTGCTCGAGATCGAGAGCTACGCCTGCGAGATCGAGGGCGGCGCGACGGTCGCCGCGCGGCTGCGGGCCTCCGATCCGCCGGTCGTGGCGCGCGTGCAGGAGGGCAAGGTGCTGCTCGACTGCCGCACGCTGACGGACGAGGACATCGACCTCGTGCCGGCGCCGGCATGACCGAGCGGCCGCTGACGGTCGGCACGGCCGGGCACATCGACCATGGCAAGACGGCGCTGATAGCGGCCCTGACAGGGGTCGACACCGACCGCCTGCCGCAGGAGAAGGCACGCGGGATCTCGATCGAGCTCGGGTACGCGCCCCTCATCCTGCCCTCGGGCCGCCGCCTGTCCGTGGTGGACGTGCCCGGCCATGAGCGGTTCGTGCGCACGATGGTGGCGGGGGTGACCGGCATCGACCTGTTCCTGCTGGTGATCGCTTGCGACGACGGCGTCATGCCGCAGACCCGCGAACACGTCGCCATCCTGCGCATGCTGGGGCTCGAGCGAGGCGTCATCGCACTGACCAAGCGCGACCTGGTCGACGAGGACACCGCGGAGCTGGCACGGCTGGAGGCCGAGGAGCTGCTGCCCGGCGTCTCCGCCGTCCATGTCTCATCGCGCACCGGCGAGGGCCTCGATGTGCTGCGGGCGTTGCTCGACGAGGCCGCCGCAGCGGCGGAGCACCGAAGCGCGGACGGGCCGGTGAGGCTGCCGGTCGACCGCTCGTTCAGCCTGCGCGGGATCGGCACGGTCGTCACCGGCACGCTCTGGTCGGGCACCGTGCGAACGGGCGACCGGCTGGCGCTCGAGCCCGGCGGCAGGGAGGCGCGGGTGCGAAGCGTCGAGGTGCACGACCAGCCGGAGGACGAGGCCGGCGCCGGCCAGCGCGTGGCCCTGGCGCTGGTCGGAGTCGAGCGCCGCGAGGTCGGACGTGGGGACACCCTCGCGACCCCGGGCAGCCTGCGGGTCACCTATCGGCTCGAGTGCGACGTCAGCGTCCTGCCCGACGCGCCGCATGGGCTGCGCCAGGCGGAGCGGGTGACGGTGCACCTGGCCACCTCCGAGACGGCCGCCAAGGTCGCCGTGCGCGGCGGGGAGGAGATCGCAGCTGGGGCCAGCGGGCGGGTGCAGCTGCGGCTCGCGCAGCCGGTCGCGGCGCACGCGGGCGACCGCGTGATCCTCCGCCTGACGGCCCCGCAGACCACCGTGGCGGGTGGCCGCGTGCTCGACGCCGAGCCGACGCGGAGCGGCGCCCCCCGTGCCGCCGCGGAGGTTCCAGCCGCGCCGGCGCCGGCCCGGCCGCTCTCCGACGCAGGGGCGGACGAGCTCGAGCAGCGCCTGGCAGAATCGCCCTTCGCGCCGCCCGCGCTCTCCGCGGCCGACCAGGCCCCGGCCGCCTACCTTGCGGCGGCCGGGCGAATCGTGCGCGCCGGCAGGGACCTCGCCTTCACGCGGGCCGCGTTCGACGAGGCGCAGGCGGCGGCGATCGAGATCGCCACGGAGCACGGCGCCGTGACGATCGCGCAGCTCCGCGACCGGCTGGGCTGCTCGCGGAGATACGCACAGGCGCTGCTGGAAGCGCTGGACGCCCACGGCATCACCCGCCGCGTGGGCGACGAGCGGATCCTTCGCCGGCGGGCGCGTGCGGCTGCCGGAGATGGCGGTGACACGGCGGCAAGCTGATCTCGGCGCGGTGGTTCTCGCGGGCGGCGCCTCCACGCGCATGGGACAGCCGAAGGCGCTGCTGGAGTGGCACGGGACGCCGCTGGTCAGCCGCGTCGCACGGCTTCTCGGCAGGGTGGCCTCGAGCGTGGTGGTGGTCGGCGCCCCTGGGCAGGAGCTGCCGGAGATCCCCGGTGTGCTCACCGCAACAGACGCCGCGCCGGGCCGCGGGCCGCTCGAGGGCATCGCCGCCGGGCTGCGCGCGCTGCAGGGCCGGTGCGACCTCGTGTTCGTGGCGGCCACCGATCATCCCGTCATCCACCCAGCCTTCGTGCTGGAGCTCGTGGACGCCGTGGCGGGCTTCGACGCGGCGGTGCCCGAGACCGCGGAGCCCGCGGGTGGGACGCTGCTGCACCCGCTGACGGCGGCCTACAGCATCGCGGTGCTCCCCCTGGCAGAGCGCCTGCTGGCCGGGGGCGAGCTGCGGGCAACCGCCCTGCCCGAGTCGGCCAACACCCACCGGCTCGACCCGAGCCTCCTCGCCCACCCCGAGTCGCTTTGGAACGTGAACCGGCCGGAGAGCTACGCGGAGCTGCTGCGGCTGCGGGAGCCCCGGGTGCGACTGGACGGGGAGGTGTTCGAGGCCACGACGGTCGGCCGCCTGCTCGCACAGCTCCCCGGCGGGCTGCCGGACGCCGCCGCGCTCATGCTCGACGGCGTGCACGTCCAGGCGGACGCCGGCCTGCCCCTCGCCGAAGGAGACGAGCTGGTAGTCGTCCGCTAGGAGCGGGAGCGCAGCACGTCGAGCACGTGCCCGGCGCGGCGCATGCGATCCGCGTCGCCCTCGAGGTCGGCGACCAGGTACCGCAGCCACAGCCGCTCCTGGCGCGTCAGCGAGGGAAGGCGTGTGGCGATGCCGCTCATGGGGGTCAGAGGTTCGCCGCCGACCCCCATGTTCCTTCAGTGCGGCGTCAGCGCGGCTCGAGGTCGAGCGCGACAGAGTTGATGCAGTAGCGCTTCCCGGTCGGATGCGGCCCGTCGTCGAAGACGTGGCCGAGGTGGCCGCCGCAGCTCGCACAGCTGACCTCGGTACGGATCATGCCGTGGCTGGCATCCGTCGAGAGGGTCACGTTCCGGCGGTTCGCCGGCTCGCAGAAGCTCGGCCACCCCGTGCCTGAGTCGAACTTCGCATCCGCGTCGAACAGCTCGGCGTCGCATCCCGCGCAGCGGTAGACGCCGTCCTGCTTGCTGTCGACATAGCCACCGGTGAACGGCCGCTCCGTGCCCTTCTCGCGCATGACGTGGTACTGCGCAGGCGTCAGCAGCTCGCGCCACTCCTGCTCGGTCCTGGTGATGTCGGTGCTCACGAACGCTCCTTCGTTGCTGTCACCCGTTCAGTCTGCCAGGGCCGCGATCCGTGACGCGGTCGATGTGCGCCGGATTGGAGGTCAGGACATCGGGTCGGCGCTGGCGCGGGGCGGGCGCGACGAGGCGTCGGCGTGCGCGCCGTCGGGATAGTGGCCCTCGCCCGGCCAGGGCGCGAGCGTCAGCAGCAGCCGGGCCGGGCCGCCGGTTGCCCGCACAGAGTGCCGCTCACCCGGGTCAAAGACGATCAGCGTTCCCTCCGAGCAGGCCACGTCGCCGCCGTCCGCCGCCACGGTCACCGCGCCCGAGACCACCTGCAGCGAGGCGCGCTCGTGCACGCTGTGGTCGCCCAGCTGATCGCCGTCGTTCAGGTCGATCACCACCGCCCGGCATTCGGGCGTCGAGAACAGCACCCGCGGCTCACGCCTGCCGGACGCCTCCACCGAGGGGATGTGCCAGCGCTCCATGGCGCGCAGGATACCCCGCCTGCTCGTGCCACAGGCATACGCGAGGAAACGGCGGGCCCGCGGCGAACGGTCCGCCATGATCGACGATATCCGGGACAAGTTCGAGGGGATGGATGTCGCGGTGCTCTCGCGCATCGTGATCCCGTTCATGATGGTGAACCGCGAGGAGATCGCCGGGGTCCGCGGGCTCTCCCGCGAGTTCTGTGAGGTGCCGTTCCCCCCGGGGGCGCGGGTGGTGCAGGCCGAGAAGACCGAGGGCGCCTGGGTGGTCTGGTACGTGGAGCGGGTCGAGGCGATTTAGATGATTGGTTCCACGACGCCGCACGCCTGATCGTCTGACTGTGAGCAGTTCGCGAGGGTTTGGGGGCTGCGACCGGTAGGACGGCGCATCGCGGCGTCCTCGGTCGGGCCGATATTCCCGATATCGGCC
>DASQYY010000033.1:0-5859 GCA_035638975.1 Gaiellales bacterium | reverse complement strand
GCAGGGCGGCAGCGCGCTTGATCCGGCGGTGGTCAGCCAGCTGGTGGGGCGGCGGCGGCGTGACGATCCGCTGGCCGATCTCACTCAGCGGGAGCGTGAGGTGCTGGAGCTGATGGCGGAGGGGCGCAGCAACACCGGCATCGCCGAGCGGCTGGTGGTGACCGAACGCGCCGTCGAAAAGCACGTCACCAGCATCTTCCAGAAGCTCGGCCTGCCCCCGGCAAGCGAAGACCACCGCCGCGTCCTCGCCGTCCTCACCTACCTGCGGTCCTAGACGTCGCGTACAGTGACGGCGTGATCAAGTACCTCGGCTCGAAGCGGCTGCTGGCGCCGTCGCTCGCCGAGATCGCCGTCCGCCTCGGCGCCCGCAGCGCGGCCGACCTGTTCGCCGGCACCACCCGCGTGGGGCAGGCGCTTCGCCGAGCGGGGATTCGTGTTGTCTCGAATGACACCGCCGCCTACTCGGAGATCCTAGGGCAGGCGTACATCGAGGCCGATGAGGAGATCGACCGCAGGCGGCTGCGTGATCTCCTCGCACACCTGGACGCACTGCCGGGCGAGGACGGATACGTGACCGAGACGTTCTGCCGGCTCTCCCGGTACTTCCAGCCGGCGAACGGGATGCGCATCGACGCGATCCGCGCCGAGATCGACCGCCTGGGGCTCTCGCGGCTCGAGCGGGCGCTCACCCTGACCAGCCTGCTGGAAGCCGCCGACCGGGTCGACAGCACGGTCGGCGTGCAGATGGCCTACCTCAAGCGCTGGGCGCCGCGGGCGGCAAACCGCCTGACGCTGCGCGAGCCCGTGGCGGTACCGGGCCCGGCCGGCCGGGCGCTGCGCCGCGACGCCAACGACCTCGCTGGTGAGCTCGATGACATCGAGCTGGCCTACATCGACCCCCCGTACAACCAGCACTCGTACGCGGGCAACTATCACGTGTGGGAGACGATCGTGCGGGGCGACCGGCCGGAGCACTACGGCGTCGCCTGCAAGCGGACGGACGTGCGAGAGCGACGCAGCGCCTACAACTCCCGGAAGCTGGCATGGCCGGCGCTGAGCGACCTGGTGGAGCGGGTCTCCAGCCCCTGGCTGGTGGTGTCGTTCTCGGACGAGGGCTTCCACGAGCTGGACGCGATGCGCGAGCTGCTCGGGCAACGGGGCCACGTGGAATCCCTGGCGGTCGACGCGCCTCGCTACGTCGGGGCCCGGATCGGGATCCACGACCCGGCAGGGCGCAAGGTGGGAACGGTCTCGCATCTGCGCAACCGCGAGATGGTGTTCGTCTGCGGGCCGGACGCCGACGCGGCGCGAGCGGCGCTGCACGGAGCGCTTCCGCTCACAGTCTGACCGCCTTCGGCGGTCAGACCGTCTCAAAGCAGGGTGACGGGCCGGTTCAAACGTTTGCGGCGAATCCGGCACGAACGACCCGATGGTTGAGCCGCGGCCGATTATTGGAGTCAAACCCCGCACCCGGCGGCCGTGAGCGATTCGTTACAGGTTCCTGACGATCGCGGGGAACCGATCGAGCCCCCGGGCGGTCTCATGTCCGAGCGATCGGAGGAGGCACCATGCGGGCACGGACGGTCGGGCTGATCACAGCGGCGGCGCTGGCGGCAGGCGGATGCGCAGGGGCGAGCAGCGCCGGCAACTCATCGGCAGGCGGAGGCGCCAACGCGGCGCCCGCTGCGGTGCAATCCTCCAAGGCACTGGGGGCGACGTCCTCGTCGGGGAGCGCGACGATGTCCCAGTCGACGCGGTCGGGCAGCGCGCAGGACGCAAACGTCACGGTCACGAAACTCGAGCTGCCCAAACAGCGCTCCACCATCATCAAGACCGGCCGCCTGTCGCTGCGGCTGAGCGGCTCCGCCATCGCCGGCGCCGTTCCCGCGGTCGACGCCATCGCCACCCGCTACGGCGGCTACACCCTGAGCACCGAGAGCAGCGGCACGACGCAGCGCAGCGCCACCATCGTCCTGCGTGTGCCGGCGGCGTTCTTCGACCGGGCGATGAACGATCTGCGCCGCGTCGGCCATGGGACGGTGCTTTCGGACGTGCGCAGCGGCGAGGACGTCGGGCAGGAGTTCGTCGACCTGGGAGCACGGGCGAGGAACCTGCGGGCGCAGTCGCGGGCGCTCGTCCGCCTGATGGACAGGGCGGTCAGCGTGCAGGACACGATCCGCGTCCAGAACGAGCTGTTCCAGGTGCAGGGGCAGCTGGACGAGATCGACGGGCGCCTGCGCTACCTGCACGACCAGGCGGACATGTCGACCATCACCGTCTCCCTGACGCAGCAGGCAACGGCGCACCACCATCACCACTCGCCGCCGACCGCCCTGGGCAGCGCATTCCGGCGCGGATGGGATCTCGCCGTGGGCGTCGTCTCGGCCATGATCGTCGCCGCCGGCGTGATCATCCCGGTCGCGCTGCTCGTCGGCGTCGCTCTGCTGATCGGGCTGCGCCTGGCCCCCGCTGTCCGCCGATGGCTGGCGAGCCTGCGCAGGCAGGCGCAGGACGCGGCCTGATTTCGAGCGATCCGGCGCTCTCCCACACGGGTGCGTCGCATACGCGGGCTCGCACCGGCCCGCCTCGTTTCTGCCATCGCGACCGCATCGACTCGGACTCTGCAACGAGTCGTGAGAATCTTCTTTGCAAATCCTCTTCGATGGCGGATACTCCGCGAACCACACGAGGAGGCGGCGGATGATCCGCACCGGCGAGGAGTACCGCGAATCGATCAGGGACGGTCGCGAAGTCTGGATGAACGGCGAGCGCATTTCGGACGTGACCTCGCACCCGGCCTTCAAACCGCTGGTCGACGTCCGCGCCCGGATCTACGACATGGCGCACGACCCCGACACGCGGGCCGTCATGAGCTACGCGGACGACGCCACCGGTGAGCGGCATGCGATCGGCCTCAAGCTGCCCGAGACGACGGAGGACTGGCACGCGAAGCGCCGGGCCGTGGACGCGGTGATGGACGATGTCGGCGGCGTCGTCATCCGCGTCGGCGACGAGACGGTCGGCGAGATGTGGTCGCTCTATGACGGCCGCGATGTCCTCAACGAGGTCGACCCGCAGTTCTCCGAGAACATCGAGCGCCACATCCAGCGCGTGCTCCACGCCGACCCGTTCCACGTCTCGGCCAACACCGATCCCAAGGGCGACCGGTCGAAGCGGCCGCAGGAGCAGGATCCCGACATGCTGCTCCATCTCGTTCGCGAGACCGACAACGGCATCGTCGTGCGCGGCGCCAAGTACGAGACGGCGGCCGCCTACGCGAACCAGGCGTTCGTCAAGCCGACGATCGCCAACTGGGGCGACAGCGAGCTCTCCGACTACGCCCTCGGGTTCATCTGCGACATGGGATCCCCCGGCATCAAGCACATCTGCCGCACGGGCTTCGCCGGCCGCGCACCGGCCGAGGACTACCCGCTCGCGAACCGTTTCGACGAGGTCGACACGCTGGTCATCTTCGACGACGTCGAGATCCCGTGGGAGAACGTCCTCTTCTACCGGCACACCCGCGCGGCCACCTTCATCCGCTCGACGCTGCACCGCTACAGCGCCTTCGCGTTCGTGCAGCGCATCCAGCGGGTCGCCGACATGCTGATCGGCGCGGCGCTCTTCAACGTCCGCCAGACCGGGCTCGAGCGCCAGCAGGCCGTGCAGGAGAAGCTGGCGACGCTGGCCTGCTACCGGGAGGGCATCAACGCACATCTGACGGCCGCGATCGCGACGGCCGAGCGGTCGCCGGGCGGCCTGCTGATGCCGAACCAGTCGCTGCTCTATACGGGCCGCGTCCACGCCTGCACGCAGCTGCCGGCAATGATGCACATCGCCCGCGAGCTGGTCGGCGGGCAGATCTGCGTGACGCCCGACGCGGCAACCTTCCGGCACCCGGAGACCGGGCCCTGGATGGAGAAGTTCTATTCGATCAACGACCGTTGGGGCGCCGAGGACCGCCGCAGGCTGCTCGCCTTCGCCCGTGACCTCCTGAACTCCGACTACGCCGGCCACCGCCTGACCTTCCAGCTGTTCGCGCAGTCACCGCCGTTCGCACACCTGGGCGCCGTGTACCGCAACTTCGACTTCGACGGCGCGCTTGAGGTGGTGCAGCGGTCTGCCGGCCTCTCCGACCGCGTGCTGGCCGAGCCGGTGGGAGGGGCGGCATGAGCCACACGCGCATCCGGCCGTTCAACACGCGGGACACCTATCCGGAGCAGAACCTCGACAACGATCTCTGCCAGGCTGTCCGCGCGGGCAACACGATCTACCTGCGCGGGCAGGTCGGCCAGGATCTCGAGACCCGGGAGTCGGTCGGCATCGGTGACGCCGAGGCGCAGGCCGAGCAGGCGATGGCCAACATTGCGATGCTCCTGGAGGAGGCGGGCGGGCAGCTCGAGGACATCGTCAAGGTGGTCGTCTACCTCACCGACATCCGCTATCGCGAGCCGGTCTACCGGGTGATGGGGCGGTGGCTGAAGGGCGTGTTCCCGGTCTCGACCGGCCTCGTCGTCAGCGCCCTGGCCCGGCCGGAGTGGGTGGTCGAGATCGACGCCACGGCCGTCGTCCCCGACGAGCGGGCATGACGTTCTCGCTGGCCGGGCTGTGCGATCGCACGGGGATGATCGGGATCGCCGTCTCATCCTCGAGCCCGGCCGTTGCCGCCCGGTGCGCGCACGTGCGGGCCGGTGTCGCCGCCGCGGCGTCGCAGAACGTGACCGACCCGCGCCTTGGGCCGCAGATGCTCGACCTGATCGCGTCCGGCGTCCCCGCCGGCGAGGCCGTCGCCCGGGTCGCGGCCAAGGCGCCCCACGCAGCGCACCGGCAGCTGACAGCCGTCGACCGCAACGGCGGCACCGGCGTCTACTGCGGTGAGCTGACGCTCGGCCTCTACGCCTTTGCGGAGGAGCCAAGCGCCGTGGCCGCCGGGAACCTGCTCGGCGACGCGGGGGTGCCCTCGGCCATGGTGGAGGCGTTCCGAGCATTCCCTGACGCGCACATCGGCGACCGGCTGGTTGCGGCGCTGGCGGCGGGCGTGGCGGCGGGAGGCGAGGCCGGCCCTGTGCGGTCGGCGGGGGTGCTGGTCTGCGACCGCGAGTCGTGGCCGGTGACCGACCTGCGGGTCGACTGGGACGACGAACCGATCGAGCGGCTGGCTCAGCTCTGGCAGCTTTGGAAGCCGCAGGCGGACGCCTACGTGACGCGTGCCCTGAACCCCGAAGCAGCGCCGCGCTATGGGGTGCCGGGGGACGAATGAGGTTCTCGTTCCGCCAGCTCGAGTACTTCGTCGCCGCCGGCGAGACGGGGAGCGTCACGCGCGCCGCCCAGGGCTCGCACAGTGCCCAGCCGACCGTGTCCGCCGCGATCGCCAAGCTCGAACGGGCGCTCGGGGTGCAGCTGTTCGTACGGCATCACGCACAGGGGCTCTCGCTGACACCCGAGGGACGCCGCTTCCTGGGCGAGGCGAAGGAGCTGCTGCGGCATGCGTCCGAGGTGGAGCGCCTGGCGGTGACGCTGAGCGATGAGATCGCGGGCGTGCTCGACCTCGGCTGCCTCGTCACGCTGGCGCCGCTGGTCGCGCCGAGCCTCGTGCGCGGCTTCGAAGCGGCCAACCCGCGTGTGCACGTCGAGCTGGTCGAGTCGCACCAGGACGGGTTGCTCGGGCGCATCCGCGCCGGGCTGACAAGCGTCGCCCTCACCTACGACCTCCAGCTGCCCGCCGACGTGGAGTTCGAGCCGCTGGTCGAGCTGCCGCCGCACGCGCTGCTGCCGGCAGGTCACCGCCTCGCGCTCCGCAGGCGGGTGGGGCTCGGCGAGCTGGCTCGCGAGCCGCACATCCTGCTCGACCTCCCGCTC
>DASQYY010000032.1:0-5484 GCA_035638975.1 Gaiellales bacterium | reverse complement strand
ACGTCCCGGGCGACCGCTTCCGGCCGCGACGTCGACAGCGAGGAGCCGACAACCATGACGCCTTCACCCGACGCACCGGTGTGCCCGGCCTGCCAGGCCCCGCTCGCCCTCAGCGCGAACGGGCTGATTGCCTTCTGGTCGTGCCCGAACGGCCACGGCGCCGCCTGCACCGTCACGGCCGCCTACAGCCATATCGACGGGGATGAGATTCGAACGCTCTGGCACGCGTCCGAGAACGCGCCCGCCGGGAGCCGTCCGTGCCCGATGTGCGGCGGCACGATGGCGGAGGTTCCGGCCGGCCCGGACACCGCCCCCGCGCCAATCGACGTGTGCCGCGCCGACGAGCTGTTCTGGCTCGACGCCGGAGAGCTGGACGAGCTCCCCGAGGCTGCGCCCGCCGCCCCGCCCACGCCGGAGGAGGAGCGCAACCTGGCGGCGATCCGCCAGACCTTCGACGAGGGGATGGAGCAGGCCATGCGGGCCCACGAGGGTCACTTCGACCGGCTCGTCGACCGTCTCACCGGCCGGCATCCCGCCTTCGCGCCGGTGATCCGGCAGGGGCTCGAGGACCAGAGCAGCGGTGATCAGGTGGCTTGAGCAGTGGTGGGCCGGCTCGCCCGGCACCGCCTTCTCCGACTTCGCCGGTCTCGCCGGGCTGCTGCTGACGGCGGCTGCGCTGCTTTGGGCCTGGTGGCACACCCGCTGCAAGGTGGTCTGGTGCGCCCGTCCCGGAAGGTTCCCGGTGCGCGGCACGACGTGGAAGGTCTGTCCCAACCACCACACGCTCCACCATCATCACCAGCTGCACGAGCGGCACCGCACGCGGCATCCTGACCGGCTCGGCCACGGCGACTCGTGCGATCCACCCCAGCCCGCCGAGCATGACGACGCGCCGGCGATCGCCGGCTGACTCACGCGCCCGACGTCAGCCGCCGCTCGATCTCGGCGATCGCACCGTCGGCGAGCTGTTGCACCTGCTCGGCCGTCAGCAGCTGCACCGGATGGGAGACCGTGACGATCCGCAGCTGTGGCATCCCCAGCACCGCCGCCTGCTCGATCGCCTCGTCCAGGAACGGCTCGGTGCCCACCACCGCGGTCGGGATGCCGCGCCGCTCCAGGCGCACCGCGTCGTGCACACTGCACGACACACACGACCCTCAATCGGCAAGACCCTCGACCGCCAGATCGCCGTGGATGGCGACCTCCTCGATCACGTCGGTCGAGGCGGGTCGCGAGAACGCCTCCTTGGCGATGCGGAAGGTCTGGGCGCCGCGGCTGCGCAGCAGCGCCTCGACGCGGTCGAGGAACTCGTCGCCGCGCGCCTTGGTGATGTCGAGCAGCGCGACGCGGCGGCCCTCGAGGGCGGCGGGGCGGCCGGCAAGCGCATGCACCTCGCGCGCACGGTCGTCGAACGGGCTCACGTAGTCCATGTGATCTCCCTGGTGATGGCGGATGTGCCCATGCCGTCGCATGGGCCGAACACGGCGGAGTAGCGGCCGGCTTCGCCGCCGGCGACCATGAGCAGGATCCGGCCCGGATCTGTCCACTTGTGGACGGGCTCGTCATCGGCGGCAGCGTAGACATGCTCGGTGGCCTCCCCCCGCCGCAGCGACGCGGCCGGCCGGCATGCGGCGTCGAAGATGGCGTGGCGCACCCGCTGCTTCGACCAGCCGCCTGCGGCGAACGTGTCGACGTGCTCCGGGCAGAGCACGATCAGCGTCTCGTCATCCATCGGCCACCAGTACGGGCTCCAGGTTGCGCCGGCCGCCTGCGCGAGCACGTCCGCAAGCTCCTCGGGGCTGCGCGAACGGTGGTCCGAGACAGACAGCGGGGCATCGGCTGCGAGCACCGTTACGGCCGACTGCTCGGCCGCCATGCCGCGCTCGACATGGAGCGGCTCCCATGGGCTGCGCTCCTCCGCCTCCGCCAGGCAGAGGCCGACCCTGAGCGGGCTGGCGAGCGTCGAGCGGTCGAGCCCGCCGGGTCGGGCGCCTCCCGTCAGGGTGAGCACGAGTCGCAGGGCGCGGCCAATGGTGAGGTTCGGGCGGCTGCCCGGCCCCAGCGCGCCCATTCCCGAGTTGAGGCCGAGCCGCTCGCGCGCCGGGCCGTTCACGATCGCCACCACCCCCGCGGGCTGGGTCGTGACGCCGATGCCGTGGGCATTGAAGGACGGCTCGAGCACCGCCTCCACCGCGGCCAGCACCGCTGGGAAGTACTCGGGTCGGCAGCCGGCGAGGACCGCGCACGCGGCCACGCGGCTCAGCGTCGCCTCGCCGTGCGACGGCGGCACTCTGCCGAGCGAGCGGTCGGGATCGCGGCCGGCCAGCATGGCATCCACCCGCTCGGGGGTGGGCGGAACCACCGGCAGGCCGTCGGTGAACCCGCGCTCGAACATGTCCTCCGGCTCGTCCAGCCCTCCCGCCTGGGGCGGCTCCACCGCCCGGGATCCGCACCCCGGCTTTCGGTCGGGGCCGTCGGCCGGCAGCGGGACGCCCAGCAGCCGTTCGTAGCCGGCGCGATCCCACCCGACCAGCCGCTCGCGCTCCGCTCCGCCGGGATCCAGCAGCACGGCGGTCGGGACCGCCTCCACGCCCAGCTCCGACGACGCCGCGAAGGGCGCTTCCTGGGCCAGCACCGGCGCACGCAGCCCGGCGCGCAGCATCAGGCGCGCAGCCTCCTGCGGCGGCTCCTCCGCGACGATCACGAGCTCGGGCTCGGCCGACCCGGCGGCCCGCAGGTGCCGCAGCGCGAGCGCGGAGGTCGGGCAGTCGCGGTGCGCGAACACCAGCAGCAGGGGTCTCGACCGCGCCAGCGCGCGGAGCTCGTCGGCGCCGCCTGCGAGTGGCGTCACTGTCAACGCGGCCGATTCCATCCGAGCCGCAGCCTACCGGCGGCTCGATGCCCTGCCGAGGCAGGGCATCTAGACGTGTGCGAGCTCGGCCGCGTCCTCGTCGGCCAGCTGCCAGCCGGCCGCCATCGCATTTGCGGCAACCTGCTCGGGCGTCATGGCGCCCGCGATCACCGATGCGACACCGGGCTGGGCGAGCAGGCCGGCGATTGCCAGCTCGAGCAGGGTGCGATGCCGCTCGGCGGCGAACGACTCCAGCCCCTCGAGTCGATCGAACACCGACGCGTCGACCTCGTCCCAGCGATCGGCCATGCGGGTGCCGGCCGGCGGGGGCTGGTCGCGGTGGAACTTGCCGGACAGGAGGCCGCTCGCGAGCGGGAAGTACGGGATGAACCCGATCCCGAGATCTGCAGCCAGCGGAAGCACGTCCCGCTCGGCCGAGCGGTCGAGGAGGTTGTACTCGTTCTGGACTGCGGCCAGCCGCGCGTCGCCGAGCGCGGCGGCCTGGCGCAGCTGCGCGGCGTCCACGTTGGACAGGCCGTAGGCCCTGATCGTTCCCTCGTCCGCGAGCTCTGCCAGCGCGCCGAGCGTCTCCTCGAGCGGGGTGACGCCGTCCGGCCGGTGGTAGTAGTAGAGGTCGATGCGATCGGTGCGGAGGCGCTCGAGCGATCCGCGCACGGCCCGCCGGACGTACTCGGGGGCGCCGCGCGCCTCGGTCCCGTCGCCCATGTCCATCCCGAACTTCGTGGCCAGCACGACCCGGTCGCGCCGGTCGCCGAGCAGCTCGCCGATCAGCCGCTCCGATTCACCGCCGCCGTAGATGTCGGCGGTGTCGAACAGCGTGATGCCGGCGTCGAGCGCCGCGTCGATCACGCGCCGCGTGCCCTCGCGGTCCAGGCGCCTGCCGAAGTTGTTGCAACCGAGCCCCACGGACGACACCGTCAGGCCCGAGCGGCCCAGCTGGTTCTGTCGGATCTGGTCGGTCACGGGGCTCCTGACGGTCGGCGGCCGGAATGCGGGGCAGCGTACCCGCGGGCACACGCGGCCACACCTGGGACGCGATCAGAACGCCAGGTAGGTGAGCAGCGCGGGCGGAAGCGCACCGCCGCTCGACCAGGTTGACTGGTCGTCCCACAGGATCGGGCCCACCACACCGTATTGTGAGCGGTACTCGACGCCCTGGCCGGCACCGGGCCGCGCCCCGGCGGGCACGAGGTCGACGGCCTCGAACGCGGACGCGCCGCAGCGCCCGCACGTCGCGCGGATGTGGATCACGCCCGCGAAGTAGTCCCAGGACGTGTCCCAGCGATGTCGCATCATGATGCAGCAAAGGCGGTCTATCACGGCGTCTCCGAGATGGGTCGGACAGCGTAGCCCGAGCGGACGACGGCGTCCGTCTCGGACATCACTACGCCATTAGACGACGCGCGGATGCCGGATGATGGATCGCGTTGCTACATCGCGCGGGCAAGCACGACGATGCCGGCGAGGAGGACGCCCCAGAGCATGGCCACGATCACCGCCAGCGTGATCAGGCGCAGCCAGGCGCGAGGCCGTGGGCCGGCCCGGGTGACGCCATAGGTCGGTTCGTACCGCATGGCCCCGTGTTAGGTGCCGGCGGCGGGAATCCTGCAGGCGACCGCGAGCCGAGATCACGGCTGCACGAGACCGCGGCGGATGGCGAACCGCGTCAGCTCGACCCGGTCTCGCAGCTCGAGCTTCTCCAGGATGTTCGACCTGTGGCGCTCGACGGTCTTCACACTGATGACGAGCATCTCGGCGATCTCCTTGGCTGAGTTGCCCTGCGCGATCAACTTCAGCACCTCGACCTCGCGCGCAGTCAGCGGCTCGAGCCCCTCGGGCACCTCGCCGCCGTCGATGCGGTCGCGCACGAGGCTGGCCAGCGCTGCCGGATAGAGGAACGTCTCGCCCCGCATGGCCGCCCGGCAGGCCTCGACGATGTCCTTGTCGACGGCGCTCTTCAGGACGTATCCCGACGCGCCCGCCTTCAGGGCCTCGAACAGGAACTGCTCGTCGTCGTACATCGACAGGATCACCACGCGAAGGGCCGGTCGCCGCCGCGACAGCTCGTGGGCGACCTGGAGCCCCGTCATCTTCGGCATGTTCACGTCGAGCACCGCCAGATCGATGTCGCCACGCACTCCGCGCGCCACCGCCTCCGCCCCATCCGAGACCGCCGCGACCACCGCGAAGTCCGGCTGGCTGTCGAGCACGAGACGCACCCCGTGCCGCACGATCTCGTGGTCGTCGGCGACAAGCACGCGCCATCCCGGCGGCGGCACGGCGCTAGGCCTCCGCCGACAGCGGCGCTCGAAGCTGCACCGTCAGCCCGTCCTCCGACTCGGCCACGAGCAATTCGCCGCCGATGATCACCGCCCGCTCACGCATCCCTCGGATACCGCCGCCGGGATGGCTGATGCCGCTCATGCCGTGACCGTTATCGCCCACGGTGAGGAGGAGATCGCGGCCGCTGTGGACGAGGCGCACGTTCACGCGTGTTGCTCCGGAGTGGCGTGCGACGTTCGTCAGGCTCTCCTGGGCGATGCGGTAGCAGGCCACCTCGACATCCGGATCGAGGGCGGGCAGCGGCTCGTCCAGCTGCCATTCCGCCTCGA
>DASQYY010000031.1:0-22135 GCA_035638975.1 Gaiellales bacterium | reverse complement strand
GTGATCCAATACGACCAGGCGTTCGCGAAGCCGAGCTTGTTGCCGAAGGCCACACGCGCGTATGCATAGGGGCCACCAGCGGCCGGCAACCGCCTCGACAGCGATCCGAACATGACGGCCAGCGCGAGCGCGCCCACCGTTGTCAGCGCCATCGACACCAGCGTGATCGGCCCATACGAGGCAAGCGACGCGGGCAGGTTGAAGATGCCTACGCCGATGATGCTCCCGATGACCAGCGCCGTCGCGACGCTGATCCCAAGACGGTTCTCATCAGGCGTGGCCGGAGTGCGGGGCGACCGAGCCACCTCCGGTGGTGACGGGGCCGGGACGCGGGGGGCGTCCGGCTTCGTACCAACCCTCGGGATGTCAGGTGAGGTCGACATCAGGTACCTCCAAGACGGAAACAAGCCAAAACCTCAGGCACTCGAATTTCACCCGCCGGCCGACCGCACGGCATCCGCATTTGCGCCGCACCGCGTGCCGCAAACTACGGATCCCGCGGCCGGCCGGAAGCTGCCAGACTGCATCGATGCGAGCGATCGTCTTCTCCGGGCCCGGCCGGCTGTCGCACGAGGAGGTGCCTGACCCGGAGCCCCGCCCCGGCGAGCTGCTGCTCGAGGTGGCGGCCTGCGGCGTCTGCCGCACCGACCTGCAGATCGTCTCCGGCGATATCGCGCCCCGCCGTCTGCCGCTCATCCCCGGGCACCAGGTGGTCGCTCGCACCGCGGAGGGCGTCCGCGTCGGCGTCGCCTGGCTGGGTGGCGCGGACGGCACCTGCGAGCACTGCCTCGCGGGCCGCGAGAACCTGTGCGAACGGGCCGAGTTCACCGGCTGGACGCGAGACGGCGGCTACGCCGAGCGGATCGTCGCGCGCGAGGATTTCGTGTTCCCGATCCCCGAGCGGTTCGACGACGTCACCGCCGCGCCGCTGCTCTGCGCCGGCATCATCGGCTACCGCTCCCTGCGCCTCAGCGGCATCCGGCCCGGCGAGCGCCTCGGGCTGTTCGGGTTCGGCTCGTCCGCGCACCTGGCGATCCAGGTCGCCCTGCACTGGGGCTGCGAAGTCCTCGTCTTCGCCCGCTCCGAGGCCGAGCGCCGCCGGGCGGCCGAGCTGGGCGCGTCGTGGACGGGCGAGTACGACGCGCGCCCCCCGGCACCGCTGCACGCCGCCGTCACGTTCGCCCCGGCCGGCGCCGTGGTGGTGGACGCCCTGGCCGCCACTGGGCCGGCCGGCACCGTCGCCATCAACGCGATCCACCTCGACGGCATGCCGGCGTTCGACTACGACCTGCTGTGGCGGGAGCGGGTGCTGCGCTCGATCGCGAACTTCACGCGTGACGACGCCCGCGAGTTCCTCGCGGTGGCGGCCGAGATTCCGATCGAACCCCGCACCGAGAGGTTCCCGCTGGTGGAAGCGGCGACAGCGCTCGACCGCCTTGCCTCCGGAGACATCGCGGGCTCCGCGGTGCTGGTGGTGTGACGATGGCGGGTGCCGTCGACCCCGGCGCCGTGCGCGACGTCATCCTCCGCGACGGAAGCACGCTGCGGCTGCGGCCGGCCGGGCGGGATGACCGCGACGACGTGCAGGAGCTGTTCCGCCGGTTGTCGCCCGAGAGCATGTGGCTGCGCTTCGGCGACCTTCGCGACCCCGGCGCCGCCGCGGCCGACGCGTTCTCGGCCGGCGACGGCATCGAGCGCCTGGCGCTGGTCGGCGTCCGCGGCGGCCGCGTGGTCGCGCTTGGCAGCTTCGAGCGGCTGCGCGACCCTGCGGCAGCGGAGGTCGCCTTCACGGTCGAGGACGAGCTGCACGGCCGCGGTGTCGGCACGCGGCTGCTCGAGCAGCTTGCGGCGTTCGCCGCGCCCACGGGGATCGAGCGCTTCGTCGCCCAGGTCGTGCCGGGCAACGCGCTGATGCTCGCGGTCTTCCGGGACGCCGGCTTCGAGGTGACCCGCCAGACCGAGGGCGGGGTCGTCGAGCTCAGCTTCCCGATCCGGGCCACCGAGCGGTACCTGGAGCGCGTCGACGAGCGCGACCGCGATGCCACCGTCGCCTCGCTCGTGCCCTTCTTCCAGCCGGCATCCGTGGCCGTCGTCGGAGCGTCCTCACGGTCCGGCTCGATCGGCAACTCGGTCGTGCGGAACCTGCTCGCGGCAGACTTCGGCGGAGCCGTCTACCCGGTCAACCTGCGCGGCGAGCCGGTGGCCGGGGTGCCCGCCGTGAAGAGCGTGGCGGCGATCGGCGTGCCGGTCGACCTCGCGGTCGTGTGCGTGCCGGCGGGCGTGGTGCTCGACGCCGTGCGCGACGTGCTCGATCACGGCACCCGAGCTGTCTGCGTGATCTCGGCCGGCTTCGCCGAGACGGGGGCGGAGGGCCGTGAGCGGCAGGAGCGGCTGCTCGAGCTGATCCGCAGCTACGGCGCCCGGCTGCTTGGGCCCAACTGCCTGGGCATCGCCGTTCCCGGCTCGCGTTTGAACGCCACGTTCGCCCCGCGCCCCTTCCCCGCCGGGACGATCGGCTTCTCGTCCCAGAGCGGTGCGCTCGGCCTGGCCCTGCTGGAGAAGACGGCGACGCGTGGAGTCGGGCTGTCCGGCTTCGTCTCGATCGGCAACAAGGCCGACATCTCGAGCAACGACCTGCTCTCCTACTGGGAGGGCGACGAGGACACGCGGCTCGTGCTGCTCTACGTCGAGTCGTTCGGCAACCCGCGCGGCTTCGCGCGGGTCGCCCGCCGTGTGGCGCGGCGAAAGCCGGTCGTGGCGATCAAGAGCGGGGTCAGCCGTGCCGGGGCACGGGCTGCGGGATCGCACACGGCGGCCCTGGCAGGCTCCGACGCGGCGGTCGAGGCGCTGTTCCGCGAGGCCGGCGTGATCCGGGCCGTGACGCTGGGCGAGGCGCTGGACGCGGCCTCGCTGATGTCGACCCAGCCACAGCCGGCGGGGAACCGCGTCGGCGTGATAACGAACGCCGGGGGGCTTGGGATCCTCTGCGCCGACGCGTGCGAGGCGGCCGGCATCGAGCTGCCGACGCTGACCGCCGATACCGTCGGCGCCCTGGAGGCGATGCTCCCCTCCGAAGCGTCGGCCCAGAACCCGGTCGACCTGCTCGGGTCGGCGACCGCCGTCGCCTACGAGCGGGCATTGCCCGCGGTGCTGGCGGATCCGGCCGTGGATGCCGTGATCGTCCTGTTCGCGCCGGCGGCCCCGGCATCGGCCGACGAGGTGGCGGAGGCCGTCGTGCGCGCGGCGGCCGGCGCTGAGAAGCCGGTGCTGGCGGTGGTCATGACGGCGGTCGGCGTGCCGCCGGCCTTCGCGCAGCCGGGGTGTGGGGTTGCCGCCTTCAGCTACCCGGAATCGGCCGCGCGTGCGCTCGGGCGGGCGGTCGAACGGGCGGCATGGCTGCGGCGCCCCGCGGGCGTCGCCCGCAGGCCGGCGGGCATCGATCAGCCGGCCGCACGCGAGACGGTGGACCGCGCGCTCGCCGCGGGCGAGGGCTGGCTGTCGCCGGACGCCGTGCGGGAGCTGCTCGCCGCCTACGGGGTTCCGATCGTGGCGGAGCTGAGCGCGGCGACTCCGGCCGAGGCGGTGGCGGCGGCGATCGAGCTGGGCATGCCGGTCGCGGTCAAGCTGGCCGAGGCGGGGGCGCACAAGACCGAGCGGGGCGGCGTGCGACTGTCGCTGCGAGACGTCGCCGCCGTGGAGCAGGCCGCGGTTGACATGGACGGGCCCGTGATCGTGCAGCGCATGGCGCCGGCCGGCGTCGAGCTGCTGGCCGGCCTCGTCCAGGATCCGGTGTTCGGGCCGCTCGTCGCGTTCGGGCCGGGCGGCGTGATGGCCGAGCTGATCGGCCAGGCGGGGTTCCGGATCGCGCCGCTCACCGATGTCGACGCGGCCGAGCTGCTCTCCACCGGCAAGGCGGGGCGGCTCGTCGCCGGATTCCGCGGTGGGCCGGCCGCCGACGGGGCGGCGCTGACCGACCTGCTGATGCGGCTGTCGGCCCTGGCCGAGGATCTGCCCGAGGTGGCCGAGCTCGACATGAACCCGGTGATCGCGAACGCCGGCGGCTGCACGGTCGTCGACTGCCGGGCACGCGTGGCGCCGCGGCAGGCCGGCGGCCGCGCCAAGACCTGGTAGCCGTCAGCCGGCCAGCGCGAGGCGGCCGCGCCGGCGCAGCCGGGGAGCCAGCTCGACGGCGATGAAGACGGCGAAGAAGATGGCGGTCGACGTCAGCACCACGGCGCCGCCGGAGGCGACGTTCCACCAGAAGGAGATGTAGAGGCCGACCACGCCGGCGGCAACGCCGAGCATCGCCGACAGCGCCTGCATCGTGGCCAGGCGCTCGGTCAGGAGCCGTGCGGTGGCGGCCGGCGTGACCAGCATCGCGAGGACGAGGATGTTCCCGATCGTCTGCAGCGAGACGACGATCGCGAGCGTGATCAGGCCGAGCAGCACCAGGTCGAGCACGAAGACGGGATAGCGCATGGCCTCTGCCATGTCGCGGTCGAAGCCGATCAGGGAGAACTCCTTGTTGAGCAGGACGGTTGCAGTCAGCGCCACGACCGTGGTGCCGGCTGCCAGGTAGAGATCCGTGCGCGAGACGGACAGGATCTGGCCGAACAGGAGGTCGGCGACATCCCGCTGGTACGTTGCCAGCGTCGACACCAGCACCACACCGAGCGCGAACATGGCGGCGAACAGGATGCCGATCGCGGTGTCCTCGCTGACCCGGCGGTTGCGGCTGATGGTGGCGATACCGAGCGCGGTCGCGATGCCCACGACGAGCGCGCCGAGCAGGATGCTGCGCCCGACGGCGACCGCGATCACGATGCCGGGGAAGACCGCGTGGGTGAGCGCGTCGCCGATGAAGGCGAGGCCGCGCAGGACAACGTAGGTTCCGAGCACGCCGGATACGACCCCCGTGAGCACGATGGCGAGCAGCGCCCGGCGCATGAACTCGAACTGGAGGGGGTCGGTGAGGTAGTGCATCAGTGCGCGTGGTGCCCCTCGGGGGCGAGGATGCGGACGCCGCCGACATGGATCAGCTCCCCGCCGTAGGCATCGGCGAGCCGTGCCGGGGCGAGCGCGTCCGCGGGCGGCCCGTAGGACACGACGTGGCCGGAGAGCAGGCAGAGCAGGTCGCACCGCCGCGCCGACCAGGCGAGGTCGTGGGTCGAGACGACCACGGTACGACCCTCGTCCCGCAGCCGCCCGAGCGTCTCCTCGAAGGCTGCGGACGTGGCGGCGTCGGCACCGGACAGGGGCTCGTCCAGGAGGAGCAGCCGCGCGTCCTGCATCAGCGCGCGGGCGAGCAGCACGCGCTGGCGCTGTCCGCCGGAGAGCCGTCCGATCTGCCGTGCGGCGAGATCCTCCATGCCGACACGGGCCAAGGCGTTCCGGGCGGCGGCGCGCTCGAAGCCGGACGGGCGGCGCAGCCAGCCGACCCGGCGGTACGAGCCCTGCAGCGCGACGTCGAGCACGGTCAGCGGGAAGCCCCAGGCCGCCTCGCCCAGCTGCGGCATGTAGCCCACGGCACCGCGCACCTCGACGCGCCCCGCAGCCGGCTGCAGGACGCCGAGCAGCGTCCGCAGGAGGGTCGTCTTGCCGGCGCCGTTCGGGCCGATCAGCCCGATGATCGCGCCCGCGGGCAGGTCGAGGGTGACGCCGTCCAGCGCGACGTGATCGCCGTAGGCAACGGTGACGTCGCGCAGCCGGGCGACCGGCGCCCGGGCGATCTCAGCCGCGGCCGCCATCGCCGTCCGCGCACGAGGCGCACCGGGCCGGCAGGGCGGCCAGCGCAGAGTCCAGCAGGTCGAAGCCGGCGGAGCGCGCTGACTCTCGAGCGGGCTCGAGCGCGCATCCCTCGAGCAGCGCGGTGGCGCCGCACTCGACGCAGACGACGTGGTGGTGGTGCCCCTGGGCGGCGCACAGCACGTAGACGGCCTCGCCGCCGCGGCTGCCGGCCTCCTCGGCCCACCCCTCCTCCCGCCAGCGATCGACGGTGCGGTAGGCGGTGGTCAGGCCGAGCCTGGGCTCGGACTGCTGGGCTGCGGCGTGCAGCTCGCGGACGCTGAAGGCACGGCCCATCGAGCGGCCGGCCTCGAGCAGGGCCATGCGGGCGCGTCGGTTGCGGCCTGGTTCCATGGGTGGATGCTATCGAGAACGGTCCCCGTTCGCAAAATATGAAAGTCATTTTCATTCTTTGCTACGGTGGGCACCGTGACCCGTCGATCGCTTGCAGCCGCCGCCGTCCTGGTGCTCGCCGCAGCGGCGTGCACGACGACGAGGATCCCCCACGCGCAGCCTGGTCAGCTGACGGTGGTGGCGACGACGACGCAGATGCAGGACCTGGTGCGGAACGTGGGCGGACGGGACGTGCACATGGTCGGGATCCTGAAGCCGAACGTGGACCCGCACGACTTCGAGCCGACCCCGAGCACGGCGATCGCGCTGTCAGGCGCGCAGCTGGTCGTCGAGTCGGGTGCGGGGCTCGACCGATGGACAGCGGGCCTGGTGTCGAACTCGATGCCGGGAACGCCGATCTGGGTGGCATCGGCCGGGCTGCCGCTTCGCGGCGACGATCCGCACTGGTGGTTCGACCCGACGCTGTTCCAGCGAGCGGCGACCGATCTGGGCGATCGGCTGGCGCGCCTCGATCCGGCCCATGCGTCGGCCTACCGGGCCCGCGCGCGCGGCTACGCGGCGCAGATCCGGGCGATGGACGCGGCGAACCGTCGGCTGATCGCCACCGTGCCTCCGGCGAAGCGACTGCTCGTGACCAACCACGACGCGTTCGGCTACTTCGCGGCGCACTACCGGATCCGCGTGGTTGGGTCGGTGATCCCGTCGATGTCGACCGAGGCAGAGGCGAGCGCGAGCGACGTGGCGTCGCTGATCAGCCGCATCCAAGCGCAGCACGTGAAGGCGATCTTCACGGAGTCGTCGCTGAGCCCGAAGCTGGAGCAGCAGATCGCCTCCGAGGCCGGAGTCAAGGTGTACGCGAACCTGTACGGGGACACGCTGGGCCCGGCCGGCTCTCCGGGTGGGACATACATCGGGATGGAACGCTGGGACATGCGGGCGATGGTCGGAGGGTTCCTGGGCAGACCGCCTCCCGGGGCGTAGCGCCCGCGTTCCGGAACCACCACGTCACAGCAACGCAACGACACGTCACAACACCGTCACAACTGCCCACGCCGCCCGAGTCGGGCTCAAACCCCCATGAGGGACCAACACGCCTGGTTGAGCCACGCCGTTGTCACAGATGTGTGACGGCAAATCACAGTTGTGTCACAGACCTCGCGCAGCGGCCGAGTCGGGCTCAGAGCCCGAAGTAGGGGCCGCCGGTGCTTGAATGCACCCACCATGGGAGCTGCCCCACGCCTGGATGACCAGCGCCGCTACGAGCTCACGCACGAGCAGCTCGCAATCCGGCTCGCGCTGACCGGCGGGGGCGCCCTGCTCGCGATCGCCGGATCCGCGATGCCGTGGACGAGCGGGCTCGCGCACGTCACCGAGGGCCGGCTCTCGGGGGATGGCCGCTACACGGCCCTGCTCGCGCTGGCCCTGCTGGGGTGCGCCGCCTGGTACTACCGGCGGCCCGAGACGTCGAGCGCCCGCATGGGAGCCGCAGTCGCGGTCGCGCTGCTTGCCCTGGCGATCGTCGACTGGAACACCGTCTCCGACGACGTCGACACGGCCAACCACGCGGCCGGCCTGTACGCCTCGGCCAGCGTCGCACCCGGGATCTGGGTGCTCCTGATCGGCGCCATCCTCGGCACCGTCGGAGCGCTCTGGACGCTACGCGTCGACCGCTGAGCGCTCGCCGCGGGGCGGGCCCGCGACCTCCCGACGCCGCACCGGCTTCCATCCGGGCCCGGGCACGCTCGACCGCAGCAGCCGAGTGTAGTCGTCCTGCGGGTTGTCGAGCACCTCGCCGGTCGGCCCCTCCTCAACCACCTTGCCGCGCCGCATCACCAGCGTGTGCTGCGTCAGCTGCCGGACGACGGCGAGGTCGTGGCTGATCAGCAGGTACGAGATGCCCGTCTCGTCACGGATGTCCGCGAGCAGGTTCAGCACCTGCGCCTGGATGGACACGTCCAGCGCGGCCACCGACTCGTCCAGGATCAGCAACGTCGGCTCGGCCGCGAGCGCACGGGCGATGGCGACGCGCTGCCGCTGCCCGCCCGACAGGTTCCGCGGCAGCGCGTTCAGCTGCCGTTCGTCCAGGCCGACCATGTCGCCCAGCTCGCGGACGCGCGCGGCCCGCTGCTCACGGTCGCCGCGGTGATGGAGCCGCAGCACCTCCTCGATCGACCCCGCCGGCGACTGCCGCGGATCGAGGCTGGAGTAGGGATCCTGGAACACGATCTGCACCTCGCCCCCGCGCCGCCGCCGCTCGGCCGACCCCCGCGCCGGCTGCGAGCGGTCGCGCCCGCAGGCCGTGATCGTCCCCGCCGTCGGCCGTTCCAGGCCGACGATCATCTTCGCGATCGTCGTCTTCCCGGAGCCGGACTCCCCCACGATCGCGACCGATCTACCCTCCGGCACGGTCAGCGAGACGTCGTCCACCGCCACCAGCTCGCCGAACTCCTTCCGCAGGCCGGTCGCCTCCAGCACGGGCTGCCGCGCCTCAGGCATGCGCCACCTTCGCCAGCCGGCCGCGCAGCTCCGCCGCCCGCACGCAGCGAACGCGCCCGCCGTCGAGCTCCTCCAGCCCGGGGTGCGTTTCCCTGCACCGCTCCTCCACGTGCGGGCACCGCGTCGCGAACGCGCAGCCGGGCGGCGCCTCGAACGCCGACAGCGGCCGGCCGGGGATCGCCGCCAGCCGCTCGCTGGTCGCCGTGATGCTCGGCCGCGCCTCCGCCAGCGCAGCGGTGTACGGATGCAGCGGATCCGCGTGAAGCAGCCCGGACACACGCGTCTCCACCACCTCGCCCGCGTACATCACGTCGGTGCGGTCGCAGACCGCGGCGGCGAGGTCGAGGTCATGGGTGATGAACAGCATGGCCATCCCCCGGTCTCGCCGCAGCGCGTCGACGATCGCCATCACCTCGGCCTGGATCGTGACGTCGAGCGCCGTGGTCGGCTCGTCGGCAAGCAGCAGGCTGGGGTCGGTCAGAAGCGCTGTCGCGATCATCACGCGCTGGAGCATCCCGCCGGACAGCTCATGCGGGTACTGGCGCATCCGCCGCTCGCCGTCGTCGATCTGTACCTCCTCGAGCAGTGCGATCGCCTGACGCCGGGCGGCGTCGCCCTTGACGTTGCGGTTCGCTCGCAGCGCCTCGGTCATGAAGTCGCCGATCCGCCGCACCGGGTTGACGTGCACGCGCGGGTCCTGGAACACCACCGCCACGTCCTCACGGTACCGGCGCAGGTCACCGCCGCGGAGCCCGAGCACGGAGCGGCCCTGGTAGCGCACGTCCCCATCGACCTCCGCGCCGGTGGGCAGCAGGCGCGCGATCGACCGGGCCGTCATCGACTTGCCGGAGCCGGACTCGCCGACCAGGCCGAGCGCCTCGCCCTCCGCGATCTCGAGCGAGACATCCCGCAGCACGGCGCGCTGCTCGCCCCCGACGGGGAGCCGCACCGTCAGATGCTCGACCTCGAGCAGCGCCATCAGGCGCGGGCGCCCGCGATCTCGGGACGCCGGCCGGCCCACGGCCGCACTCGCTCGGCCGCCGCCCCGACCCGGAAGGCCGTCACGTCGTCGTAGGTGCGCGCGGCGATCTGCACGCCGGTGGGCACGCCGTTGGAGGCGAACCCGGACGGCACGCTCAGCACGGGACAGCGGCTCAGCAAGTTGAACACCGGAGTCATGATCGCATGGAAGTACTCGTCCAGCTCGACGCCGTCGACCGTCACCCCGTGGCCGACGTAGTCATCGCCGGCAACGAGGCCGGTCGTGCAGACGGTCGGGCAGATCAGCGCGTCGTAGCGCTCGAGCAGCGAGCCAACCGGGAGGTAGAGCTGCGCCTCGATCTCGTGCTTCTCGATCAGCGTGCCGCCGCTCGTCCCCGCCCTGTTGGCGAAGTCGAGCGCATAGGCGGTCATCAGATCGCCGTGCCGCCTGGCCGTCTCCGCGATCCACGCACCGAAGCCGAGGTCGAAGTGGATCTCGGTCGCGCGGTGCACGGCCGCGTGCGGCAGGTGGATGTCGACCTCGTCCACCTCCGCGCCCTCCTCGCGCAGCGCCATCGCCAGGTCGAGCGTGTTGGCGCGGATCTCCGGGTCGACGACCCAGTCCCCAAGGTCGGTCGACACAGCGATGCGAAGGCCCCTGACGCCGTCCAGCTGCTCAGGCAGCTCGAGCTTCGGGCGCAGCGACACGTGGTCACGCGGATCCGGGCCGGCCAGCGCGTTCTCGAACAGCAGGCAATCCATCACCGTGCGCGCCATGGGCCCGCAGTGGCAGTACGTGTCGAGGTTGAACGGAACCTCCTGCGGCACGCGCCCGTATGGCGGCTTGAAGCCGACCACCCCGTTGAACGACGCCGGGATGCGGATCGAGCCGCCGATGTCCGAGCCGCTGGCGAGCGTCGCGGTGCCGCTCGCGAGGGCGGCCCCGGAGCCGCCGGACGACCCGCCCACGCCGTACTTCAGGTTCCACGGGTTCCTCGTCACGCCCCATAGGCGCGAGTGCGTGAATCCCGCGCACGAGAACTCGGGCGCCGTTGACCGCGCGTGGACGATCGCGCCGCTCTCGAGGATGCGCTCCGCGAACGGCGACGACTCCGCCGCCACCTCGTCCTTGTAGATCAGCGACCCCTGCGTCCACGGCTGGCCGGCGACAGCCTCCTCCTCCTTGATCGCCGTGGGGATCCCCTCCAGCGGCCGCGGCGCCTCGCCGTTGCCGGCGTATCGCCGCTCAGCCTCGCGCGCCTGCTCCATGGCCTGGTCGAAGAAGCGGTGGCAGAGGGCGTTGACGTCGCCGTCGACCTCCTCGGCACGCTCGATCACCGCGGACATCAGCTCGACGGGCGACAGCTCGCCGCTTCGGTACATCCGAAGCGTGTCGGCGGCGGGGAGGTAGGCGAGATCGGTCAATGGGAGCTCCTCTGTGCGTTGTCGACCAGCCGCTCACCGAGCAGGTTGACCGCGATCACGACGACCATGATCGCGAGCCCTGCGGCGAGCGACTCGGCTGGATAGCCCTGCAGCACGCCCGTCTCGCCCTCGGACACCATCACGCCCCAGTCGGGCTGCGGGGTCTGCACCCCGAGGCCGAGGAACGAGATGGCGGCCAGGTCGACCATGGCGTAGCCGAACAGGATGGTGGCCTGCGCGACGATCAGCGGAAACACGTTCGGCACCAGGTGCCGCAGGCAGATGGCGAACCCGGTCAGGCCCTGCACCTCGAGCGCCGCCACGTACTGCTGCGCTCGCTCGCGCAGCGCCGCCCCGCGCAGGATGCGGGCGACGTACGGGGTGTAGGCGATCGAGAGCGCGATCACCGCCGACTTCAGGCTGGGCCCGAACACGGCCGCCGCCAGCACCGCCAGCAGGATCCCGGGGAAGGCGAAGAGCACGTCGACCACGGCCGAGATGCCCGAGTCGAACCACCCGCCCAGCCAGGCCGCGGCGACGGCCACGCCGGTGCCGACGCCGACCGAGATGGCGACCACAGCGACCGGCCCGAGGATGGTCGTGCGCGCACCGGCCAGCAGGCGGGACAGCAGGTCGCGCCCGGCCGGATCGAAGCCGAGCAGGTGCCCGCCGGTCGGGCCGACGTAGGCGTTCGACAGGTTGAGCAGGTTCGGGTCGTAGGGCGCGATCATCGACCCGACCAGCGCGACCACCACCGCCAGCACCAGCACGGTGATGCAGACCACCACCACCCAGTTGCGGCGATGCAGGCCCCGGGACGAGAAGCGCACGAGGCGGCCGGCTGTGGGTGCGACCGTGCTCACTGGGCGCGGCTCCCGAGCTTGACCCGTGGGTCGAGCACGGCGTAGAGGATGTCGACGATCGTGTTGATGACGACGAAGATCGTCACCAGCACCAGCGAGATGCCCTGCACCACGGCGAAGTCCTTGTTGCTTGCAGAGGCAACGAGATACGACCCGAGCCCGTTCAGCGAGAACGCGGTCTCGACCACGGTGTCGATTGCGATC
Organism: Gaiellales bacterium; assembly: GCA_035638975.1. Lineage (GTDB taxonomy): Bacteria > Actinomycetota > Thermoleophilia > Gaiellales > JAICJC01 > JAICYJ01. The sequence continues at coordinate 10,028 of DASQYY010000031.1, read as the reverse complement.
AGCGAGGCGATGGTGATGCCGGCGACCGTGGTGATCGGGATCGCGGCGTTGCGGAGCACGTGGCGCCGCACCACCATTCCGTAGGGGATTCCGCGGCTGATGGCCGTCTGCACGTGCTCCTTGCCCGCCTCCTCCCGCACAGAGGCACGGGTCACCCGCGCCACCAGGGCCAACGACCCGACCGCGAGCGCGAAGGCCGGCAGCGTCAGGTGACGCACCTGGTCGGCGAACCCGGTGCCGTTGCCGGTGGCCGGGAACCACCCCAGGTTCACGGCGAACACCGTCTGCAGCACGACGGCGGCGACGAACGCGGGAAGCGCGGCTGAGATCGCGGTGATCACGATCACCCCCGTGTCGAGTGGCCCCGGGCGCAGCGCTCCGAGCAGCCCCAGCCCGATCCCGAACAGGAGGATCAGGATCGAGGCGAAGGCGACCAGCTCGAGCGTCGTCCCGATGCGGGCCGAGATCAGGCTGGAGACGTCCTCGTGCAGCGTGATCGAAACGCCGAAGTCACCGTGCACCGCGCCCTTCACCCAGTCGACGTACCGCACCAGGAACGGATCGTTCAGGTGATAGCGCTTCTCCAGCACGGCGATGCTGGAGGGCGGGAGCGCCCGCCCTCCGGACAGCACCGCGATCGGGTTCCCCGGCGCTACGTACAGGGCGCTGAAGATGACGAAGCTCGAGACCAGAAGCGTGACGACCAGCATCACCAGCCGCCGCGCCATGAAGCGGAGCATCTACTTCGCCGCCCCCAGCTTCGCGAGCCACGGCCCGAACATGTACTGGAACGTCGCCGGCGGGCCGGTCACCTTCTTGTTCATGATCAGGATCGTGTCAGGATCGGCAACGGGAATCCAGGGCAGCTCCTTCATGATCAGGTCCTGCGCCTTCACCATCAACTCGGCCCGCTGCGTGGGATCGGCCGTCGTGCGCGCCTGCTCCATGTAGCTGGTGATCTGCGGGTCGCTGAAGTTGTCGTAGTTCTGCGAGCCGCCCGGCACCGCCAGCGTCGCGTACAGGCCGGCGGGATCCGCGTAGTCCGGGTAGTTGACGGTGAAGAACCCGTCGATACCCTTGCGCGCGTTCGGGTCGATGAAGAAGTTGATGTAGTTCTGGGCCGAGACGGAATGCAGCTTCACTGTGAGCCCAAGCTCCTGGCCCGCGGCCTGGAAGGCCAGCGCCTCGGTGTTGATGTTGTTCAGCTGGCTGGACATGCCGAGCGTGATGGTCTTGCCCTTCACGCCGGCCTGGTCGATCAGCTTCTTCGCCTCGGCGATGTTGGGAGTCGGCTCGGGCAGCGCGTCCCAGGCCTTCTGGAACACGTCCTTCGCGTAGCCCCACGTTCCCGGGTTCGCGAGCGTCCGCGGCAGCTGGGCCGCGCCCTTGTAGACCGCGTTGATGAAGCCCTGCCGGTCGACGGCCAGCGAAAACGCCTGGCGCACCCGCACGTCGCCGAGCGGCCCCTTGGCGTTGGAGACGATGAACGCGTCCGACGACATCGAGGAGCCGAGGTACACGTGCAGGTTCGGGTCGGCCTTCAGTTCGTCGAGCGTGGAGATGTTCAGCGGATAGTCGCCGGTCAGCTCCCCGGTCTTCAGCGCGGCGGTCGCCGCCGAGTCGCTGGACTCCGCCTTGAAGTCGATCTCCGGCACCTTCGGCCGCAGGGAGGCATCCCAGTAGTTGGGGTTCGCCTTCACAGCGAGCACGTCGCCCGTCTTCCAGGTCTTCAACTCGAACGGGCCGCTGCACATGGTGCCGCCCGTCACCGTGCCGAAGCTCTTGCCCTTCGCCTCGACGTACTTCTTCTCGACGATGAAGCCGGGAGTGGACGCGAGCTCGCCCGGCAGCCAGTAGTCCGCCTGCTTCAGTGTGATGGTGACGGTCGAGGGATCGGTGGCGACGATCGACTTGGTGCGATTGAAGACGGCGCCGTAGAACCCGCCGAGCTTCGGATCCGTCTGCCGGTCGAGGCTGTACACGACATCGTCGGCGGTGACGGGCGAGCCGTCCCAGAACTTCGCGGCCGGGTTGATCTTGAACACCAGCGTGGTCGGGTTCGTGTACGTGAGCGTGCTCAGCCCGGGGCCGACGACGCCCTCAGGCGACTGGCGCAGGAGCGTGTCGCACATCGAGGCGATCGCGGTGTTCTCCGGGTAGTCGAAGGCGAAGATCGGGTCGAGCGAGCTGACCTCGCGGTACAGGCCCCACGTGACCGGGCTGGAGTACGTGCCGGCCGGCGCCGGCGTCATCACGGTGAGCGAGGAGCTCTTGGGCGGGGCCGGCGACGACGAGCTGGACGCCGACTTGCCACAACCGGCGGCGGCCATGACGACAACGAGGGCGATGACGGCGCGGGCTGCTCCACGGGACATGCGAAGGCTCCTGACGAGACGGCGGATGGCGCGCGATCCTGTCACAGGTCATTCACCACGTCAAGTCTGTTGTCCACGTGTTTGTCAACGCCGTTGGCAGAGAGTACGATCGCGGCATGGGGAAACCAGCGACCCGGCCCACGGCTCGCCTCGACGCCGGCGCGATCATCGATGCGGCCGTTCGCGTTATCGACGCCGAGGGCCTCGACGGGCTGACGATGCGGCGCCTCGGCCGGGAGATGGGAGCCGACCCGACGGCGATGTACCGGCACTTCCGCAACAAGGACGACCTGCAGCTCGCGATCTGCGACCGGCTGCTCGGCGACATGCTGGCCTCGCTCGAGCCGAGGGATGGGTGGAGGGACACCCTGCGGGACATGGCGTGGAAGGCCTGGGAGACGTACCACCGCCACCCCCACCTCGCGCACCTGCTGTCCCGGTCCCCCGAGGTGCTCGACCATCACGAGCGCCTGAGCGAGATCGCCCTCGCGGCGCTGACGGAGGCGGGGCTGTCCGATGCGGATGCAGCGCTGTCGCACCACCTGCTGGTCGGATACACCTCCGGGTTCGCGAGCGCCTCCGCGCAAAACACCGAGGGGGATGTGCTCGCCGCCTGGCGGCGCAGCTATGCCCTTCTGCCGGCGGCCGAGTTCCCGAACCTGGTGCGGCTGGCCCCGGTGCTGTTCCCCGATGCCGAGGAGCAGTTCCGGTTCGGCATCGAGCTGTTCCTCGACGGCGTCGAGCGGCTGGCTGCCGAATCTACCCGCCGGACGCCTCGCGCCTGATCGCGTAGCCGAGGCCACCGACCCGGTACCAGCGGTAGTCGTATGCCTCCAGGTCGATGCTGTGCGCCCCGTCGCGGCCGGCCTCGCTGACCTCGTCGGTCATCACGTTGGCGAGGATGCGGCGGCCCTCGCCCTCCGGCGCCAGCTGTACCTCCACCGGCCGGCCGGCGAGGTTGTGGAGGCAAAGCAGCGAGGTGCCCCGCCAGACGTACTGCATGGCCAGCACGCTCGCCGGCCGCGTGGGGATGATCTGCCAGCTGCCCCAGCCGATCTCGGGGCATTCCTTCCGCGTCCGGATCAGCCGGGCCGTGAAGCGCAGCAGCGAGTCGGGGTCGCGCCGCTGCTGCTCGACGTTGACGTTGCTCGTGGAGTAAAGCCCGGACTGGATCACCGGCTGCACCGTGCGCTCGGCGCTCGAGAACCCGCCCTGTGGCTCCGCCGACCACTGCATTGGCGTGCGGATCGCCATCCGCTCATGGAGCCGCAGGTTCTCGCCCATGCCGATCTCGTCGCCATAGCGCACCACCGGCGTGCCCGGGAGCGAGAAGAGCAGGCTGTACGCAAGCTCGATCCTCCGGCGGTCGCCCAGCATGGGCGCGAGCCTGCGCCGAATGCCGCGGTCGTACACCTGCATCGACGGTTCCGGCCCGAACGCCTCGAACACCGCCTGGCGCACATCGTCGGCGAGATGCCCCAGGTCGAGCTCGTCGTGGTTGCGCAGGAAGTTCGCCCACTGCGCGCCCTCGGGCAGCGCCTGCGTCTGTCGCAGCGCCTGGGCCAGCGGCCGCGCGTCCTCCGTTGCCATCGAGGCGAACAGGTGCTGGTTCACCCAGAAGTTGAACATCATGTGCACGCCGTTGCCGTTTGCGAAGTACTGCGGCACCTGGTCAGGCAGGACGTTTGCCTCGGCCAGCAGCACCGAGTCGCCGCGGCGCCACTGCACGATCTCGCGGATCCGGTGGAGCAGGTCGAAGTCGGTCCCCGACGGGGCGCCGCTCGGCGACAGCTTCTCGAGCACGAACGGCAGGGCGTCGACACGGAAGCCGGCGACTCCGAGCTGCAGCCAGTAGCCCATGATCCGGCGCAGCTCCTCGCGCACGTGCCGGTTCTGCATGTTCAGGTCGGGCTCGAAGTCGTAGAAGCGGTGGTAGTACCACTCCCCCGCCTTCGGGTCGCGCGTCCACGTCGTCCGCTGGACGCCCGGGAACACGGTTCCCGACCTCCAGCCGCGCGGCCGCGTCTTCGACCACACGTACCAGTCCCGCGTGGGCGCGTCCCTCGACGCACGCGCCGCGCGGAACCACGGGTGACGGTCGGAGGTGTGGTTGACCACCAGGTCGATGATCACGCGGATGCCCCGGCTGTCCGCCTGGCGCATGAACTCGGTGAAGTCGCCGGAGGATCCGAGGCGCGCGGCGACGTTGTAGTAGTCGCTGATGTCGTAGCCGTCGTCGCGCAGCGGGCTGGGCTGGAACGGGGCGAGCCAGAGCGCGTCGATGCCCAGGCTCTCGAGGTAGTCGAGGCGCCGCGCCAGGCCCTCGAAGTCGCCGCACCCGTCGCCATCGCCGTCCATGAACGTCTCGACGTTCAGGCTGTAGAAGACCGCGTTCTTGTACCAGAGGTCCGACAGCACGCGAGAGACGTTCCCGAGAAGCGGCTCCCGGGAACCACCGGGGCGTGGACGCCGGCCGACACGTCCCCTGGTGGCGAGACGCGGTGGTCTACCAGATCTACCCGCGATCGTTCCAGGACACCGGCGGAGACGGCGTCGGCGACCTGCCCGGCATCGAGCACCGGCTGGACTACCTGGCCTGGCTCGGCGTGGACGCGGTCTGGGTCTCGCCCTTCTACCGCTCCCCAATGGCCGACTTCGGCTACGACGTCAGCGACTACTGCGACGTCGACCCGCTGTTCGGCACGCTCGCCGACGCCGACCGGCTGATCGCCGCTGTCCACGAGCGCGGCATGCGGCTGCTGGTCGACTGGGTGCCCAACCACACCTCCGATCAGCACCCGTGGTTCGTCGACTCGCGGTCATCTCAGGACTCGCCCCGCCGGGGCTGGTACCACTGGCGAGACGGCCGCGGCGCCGGGCCGCCGAACAACTGGCGCGCGGCGTTCGGCGGACGCGCGTGGACGCTCGACGAGCGCACCGGCCAGTGGTACCTGCACCTGTTCCTGCCGCAGCAGCCGGATCTGAACTGGTCGAACCCCGACGTGGTGTCTGCCATGCACGAGGTCCTGCGGTTCTGGCTCGACCGCGGCGTCGACGGCTTCCGCATCGACGTCGTCCACTGCATCGGCAAGGATCCGGCCTTCCCCGACCAGCCGGCCGAGCTGGGCGCGATCGACCGGGTCGGCATCCAGCATGAGCCGCTGACGCACGAGCTGATCAGGGGCTTCCGGCGGCTGGTGGACGGCTATCCCGGCGACCGCACAACCGTCGGCGAGGTGCAGCTGGGAAACCTGGCCGATCTCGGCGCGTTCTACGGGAGCGGGGACGAGCTGCACATGGTGTTCAACTTCCTCCCGCTGCACGCGCCCTGGACGAGCGCGGCCTGGTCGGACATGGCCACCCGCATCGAGCGCGATCTGCCGGCCGGGGCGTGGCCGACCTGGGTGCTCTCCAACCATGACATTCCCCGCGTCCGCACCCGGCTCGGCGGGGAGGCCGCGGCGCGATCGGCGGCACTGCTGTTGCTCACGCTGCGGGGCACGCCGTTCATCTACCAGGGCGACGAGCTGGGGCTCGCGGACGCGATCGTCCCAGAGGCGCGCCGCGTCGACCCCGGCGGCCGCGACGGCTGCCGGGCGCCGATCCCGTGGGACGCCGGCCCCGGCCATGGCTGGCCCGGGCGCGAACCGTGGCTGCCGTGGCCGCCGGATGCGGACACGCGGAACGTCGAGTCCGAGACCCGCGACCCCGGCTCGATGCTGCACCTGTACCGGCGGCTGCTGGCGGCACGGCGCCGGTCGCCGGCGCTGCGACGGGGAGACCTGAGCCTGCGTCCGGCCGGCGGCGAGGTGCTCGCGTTCGAGCGGCGCGCGGCGGCCGATCGCCGCCTCGTCCTCGTCAACTTCGGCGACCAGCCGGCCGACGTGCGGCTCGACGGCGACTGGACGATCGAGATCGCAACCGCCGAGGACGACGATCCCAGCCGCCTGCCGCCGAACGGCGGGCTGCTGCTGCGGCCGGCTACGACGCCGGCGGCAGCGTCACGGTGAAGACCGTCTCGCCCGGCCGTGAGCGCAGCGAGACGTCGCCACGGTGGCCCTGGACGATGCGGTGGACGATGTCGAGCCCCAGTCCGGTGCCCTCGCCGACCGGCTTGGTCGTGAAGAACGGATCGAACACCCTGCCCTGCACCTCCGCCGGTATGCCCGGGCCGTCGTCGGCGATCTCCACGGCCAGCCCCTGCCCCGCCGGCCGGGTGGTGATCGTGATGGTGCCGCGCCCGTCCAGGGCGTCGAGCGCGTTCGTGAGCAGGTTCGTCCACACCTGGTTCAGCTCCGAGCCGTACGCCGTCACCCGCGGCAGCCCGCGGTCGTAGCGGCGCTCCACCCTGACGTCGCCGTGCTTGAGGCGGTAGCCAAGGATCGTGAGCGTGCTCTCGATGCCGTCGTGGACGTCCACCTCCGCAACGGCGGCCCGGTCCATGTGCGTGTAGTCCTTGATCGCGGAGACGAGGTCCGAGATGCGCCGCGTGCTCTCGTGCAACTCGTCGACCAGCCCTTCCGCGGTCAGGCTGGCGGCCACCCACTCGACCGCCGCCGCCGTCGCTGGGCCGGCTGTCGCGGCAACATCGTCCAGCCAGCGGTCCGGCAGCTGCGCGCGGGCGAGCGGCTCGGCCAGGCGCCAGCCGTCGACCCCGAGCTGATCCAGCCGAGCGGCCAGCGCCTCCTCGCGGTCGGCCTGCGCCAGGCGGTCGCCCGGCTGCGCGCCGGCGGCCGCGCTGCGCGCCTCCTGCTGGAGCTCCACGAGCCGCGCCGCTCCTTCGCGCTCCACTCCGCTCGAGACGAACCGGTGCACCGTGTCCTCGAGCGTGCCGAGCGCCTCCGCGAGCTCGGAGGCGGTGCGCCGGGCAGCCGCCGCTGGGTTGTTGAGCTCATGGGCGAGGCCCGCCGAGAGCGTGCCGAGCGCGGCCAGCTTCTCCTGCTGGAGCACCAGTGACTCCGCCCGCTGCGCAACCGGAGCGATCAGCCGCACGGCGGTCTGCATGGCCGCCGGCACCTCGGACAGGTACTGCAGGAAGGCGTCGCGGTTCCACGTGATGACGTCGAGGTCGGTGACGGCGCGCCCTGTCGCCACGGCGGGGTCGCCGGTGAGCAGGTTGCCGGCACCGGCATACGTGGGCCCGGCGCGCTCGACCAGCGTGATGTCGACGCCGTTGATGCAGCGCGACCAGTGGATGCTGCCCGAGGCGATGACGACGAACTCGGTCGGCGTGGCGCCCTCCTCCAAGAGGAGCTCGCCGGGCGCCATCCGCCGCCTCGTGCCCGACTCGGCGAACCGCCGCAGCACCTCGTCGTCGGCGTCCTCGAAGAGGTCGAGCCCGCGGAGGGTCTCGATCATCCGCCGGCCAGGTACTCGTGCACGAAGTGCACGGCCATCGACCCCTCGCCGACCGCGGACGCGACGCGCTTCATCGACTCGCTGCGGACGTCGCCCGCCACGAACACGCCGGGCAGGCTGGTCTCCAGCAGGTGCGGCGGTCGCGAGAGCGCCCACCGCGGCCGCACGTCCTCCTGCAGCACCTCGGCCCCGGAGAGCACGAAGCCGCGGTCATCGCGGGCTACGGCGGCCGGCAGCCAGCCCGTCTGCGGCCGGGCGCCGATGAACACGAACGTGGCGGCTGCGTCCATCTGCTCGAGGTCGCCGGTGCGGGTGTCGCGGACGGTCAGGCGCTCGAGCGACTCCTCGCCGTGGGCCTCGGCCACCTCGGTGAACGTCCGCACCTCGATGTTGGGCGTCGCATCGATGTGGTCGATCAGGTACCGCGACATGCTCTTGGCGAGCGTCTCGCCCCGGTAGAGGATGGTCACGCGCTGGGCGTAGGCGGCGAAGAAGATGGCCGCCTGGCCGGCCGAGTTGGCGCCGCCGACGACGACCACGTTCTCGTCGCGGCACGACACACCCTCGCTGCGGGAGCCGCCGTAGTAGACGCCGCGGCCGGTCAGCTGCTCGACGCCCGGGGCGTCCAGCCTGCGGTAGTCAACGCCGGTGGCGATGATCACGGCCGAGGCTCCCAGCTCCCCACCGCCCGCCATGTGCACGACCTTGGCCGAGCCGCGCCCCTCGATGCCGGTCACCTCCTGCACCGTCAACAGCTCCGCGCCGAACCGCTGCGCCTGGGTGGTTGCGCGGCGAGCGAGGTCGCCGCCGCTGAGGCCGGCCGGGAAGCCGAGGTAGTTCTCGATGCGCGAGCTCTGGCCGGCCTGGCCGCCGAACGCCTCCCGCTCCACCAGCGCGGTCTGCAGGCCCTCGGATGCTCCGTAGACGGCGGCCGCCAGCCCGGCCGGCCCGCCGCCGACGATCAGCAGATCGTAGAACGGCAGCTGCGCGCGCCGGAGCACGCCGGCGCGCTCCGCCAGCTCGGAGATGCTCGGGCGGCTCACAGAGCCGCCGTCCGGGAAGAGCACCAGCGGCAGCTCGGCCTGGCCGTTCGCGGCGGCGAGCAGCCGACGGGCATCGGAGTCACGCTCCACGTCGAGCCAGCGGTAGGGCACCTGGTTCCTCGCCAGGAAATCGCGCGCCTCGTGGGACTCGCGCGACCAGCGGTGGCCGACGATCTCGATCCGGTCGGCCGGCGAGGGCGCCTCGGCCCGCCAGGCGTCGAGCAGGTCGTCGACCACCGGATACAGCTGCTCCTCGGGCGGATCCCAGGGCTTGAGCAGGTAGTGGTCGAGCGAGACCTTGTTGATCGCGTCGATCGCGGCCTGGGTATCGGCGTAGGCCGTGAGCAGCACGCGGCGCGCCTGGGGGGCGAGCTCGAGCGTCTCCTCGAGCAGCTCCACTCCCGACATGCGCGGCATGCGCTGGTCGACCACCAGCAGCGCAACCGGGGCGCCGCGCAGCGTCACGTCGCGCAGCAGCTCGAGCGCCTCCTCCCCGCTCTCGGCGCGAAGCACGCGGAACTCCTGGCCGTAGCGGCGGCGCAGGTCGCGCTCGACCGCACGGGCGACGGAGGGCTCGTCGTCGACCGCGAGCAGCACCGGCCGGGCCTGCTCGGCAGCCGGCTGATCGCTCACGAGTCGGCGCCCACTGTGAAGGCCACCTCGTCCTCATAGCACCAGAACCAGTCCTCGCCCGGCTCAGCCGAGCGGATCACGGGATGCGACTCCGCGCGGGCATGAGCGGTGGCGTGACGGTTGGGCGACGAGTCGCAGCAGGCGATGTGGCCACAGGTCGTGCACATGCGCAGGTGCAGCCAGCGGTCGCCGATCTTCAGGCAGTCCTCGCAGCCGGGGATCGAGTCCGGCAGCTGCGTGATTTCGATCTGGGCCAGGTGGGTGCAGGCGTCGGCCATGCGAGCCTCCGAGTCAGGTCTATACCGATAGGCCAGCAGCGTAGACCAGCGGTCAAACCGGCCCTCGGCCGGCGTCAATACCGCAAACCGGCGACCCAATTATTGGAGTCAAAGCCCCACCGGACCGGCGTGACTGGTCCGCCACGGAATTGTGACGGGTTTCCGGGATGGTTGGGCGGCGGCCGCCCGGTGGCCAATTATTGGAGTCAAAGACCCACGGGGTGGGTTTGACGGGGTCGTGACGGAATTGTGACGGTTCGGCCGAGGGCCGGATCGGTACAAACCCCCATGCGCCGGGCCGCGGCGAGGAGGAGCATGAGCCGGGCCTCCCGGTGGGAGTT
>DASQYY010000030.1:0-9736 GCA_035638975.1 Gaiellales bacterium | reverse complement strand
CAGACCTCGCGGCGCTACGGGAGTGCGACGGCGGCTGTGACCGTCAGCGCCCGAGCGCGGCGACGGCCTCGTCCCACAGCGCGTCGTCGCCCGTCGGCTCGGCGTCGCCGCGCCTGGCCGAGCACTCCGCGATCAGCCGTGCCAGCGTGCGCACCGCCCGCAGATCGCCCGTCGCGCAGATCTCGACCAGCCCCGCCGCATACAGATAGTCCCCGGTGAGCAGCGCCAGGTCCTCCTCGTCCTGTGCGAACAGCACCGACCGCCCGTGGTGCAGCAGGTAGCCCTCGCGGATCATCTCCACGCCGATCAGGTACCGGTCGGGGCAGCGTCCCGCATAGCGCGGCGCGGGAACCGCGCCCGGCCGCAGCGCCGCCTCGAGCAGCGGGCTCTCGCCGGCGGCGCGATCGCGGATCTGCTCCATCACCGCGCCCGCCATCAGCCCTCGAACTCCCGAGCCGCCGCCACCGTAAGCTCGACCTGCTCGCTCGTATGTGCGAGCGACGGCATCATGGCCTCGAACTGGGACGGTGCCAGATAGACGCCCCGGGAGAGCATGTGGGCGTGGAAGCGGGCATACCGTTCCGTGTCCGCCGCCGACGCAGACGCGAAGTCCGACACCGGGCCGTCGCTGAAGAACGCCGTCAGCATCGCGCCCACCCGGTTCACGGTCACACCGGGCTCGGACAGGCCCGCGGCAACCGCAGCCGAGGTCGACTCGAGCCGGTCGTACGCGCCCTCCTCACGAAGCAGCCCGAGCGTCGCCAACCCCGCCGCCATGGCGAGCGGATTGCCCGACAGCGTGCCCGCCTGGTAGACGTCGCCCAGCGGCGCCAGGCGCTCCATCACGTCCCCCCGGCCGCCGAACGCCGCCGCCGGCAGCCCGCCGCCCAGGATCTTGCCCAGGCACGTGAGATCGGGGCGAAATGCGAGCCGCTCCTGCGCCCCGCCGTAGCCGACCCGAAAGCCCGTCATCACCTCATCGGCGATCAGGAGCGCGCCCGTGCCGTTGCAGATCGCCCGCAGCCCCTCGAGGAAGCCCGGCTTCGGCGGCACGACGCCCATGTTGCCCGCCACGGGCTCGACGATCACGCAGGCCAGATCCTCGCCATGCCCCTCGGCCAGCGCACGCGCAGCGTCGAGGTCGTTGAACGCGCAGACCAGGGTGTCCGCTGTCACCGCCGCCGGCACGCCGGGCGTGCTCGGGATGGCCAGCGTCGCCAGCCCGGACCCCGCCTGAGCCAGCAGCGCGTCGACGTGGCCGTGATAGCAGCCGGCGAACTTCAGCACCTTCGAGCGGCCCGTGAACGCACGCGCCAGCCGCACCGCGCTCATCGTCGCCTCCGTCCCGGAGGAGACGAAGCGCACCATGTCGACTGACGGCACCGCCTCGACCACACGCCGGGCGAGCTCCACCTCGAGCTCGGTCGGGGCGCCGAAGGACGTGCCCGCGGCCGCCGCCTGCGAGACCGCCTCGACCACACGCGGATGCGCATGGCCGGCGATCAGCGGCCCCCAGGACAGCACCCAGTCGATGTAGCGGTTGCCGTCCGCGTCCACCAGCCACGCGCCCTCGCCACGCGCCGCGAACAGCGGATGGTCGCGCCCGACCGACCGCATCGCACGAACCGGGCTGCTGACGCCGCCGGGGATCACCGCGCAGGCCTCGCGGTACAGCCGCTCGGACGCGGCCTCCGTCCGCGGCCCGCCTACGAGAGCCACTCAGACGCCGCCCGGGTCGCGTGGTACGTGATGATCATGTCTGCGCCGGCCCGCTTGATCGCAGTCAGCGCCTCGAGCGCCGCGGCCCGCTCGTCGAGCAGGCCCTCCCTGGCGGCGCCCGTCAGCATCGCGTACTCGCCGCTGACCTGGTAGGCGGCGATCGGTGCGAGGGTCTGCTCGCGCACGCGGCGGATGACGTCCAGATACGGCATGGCCGGCTTCACCATCACCATGTCCGCCCCCTCCTCGATGTCGAGCAGCACCTCGCGCAGCGCCTCGTTGCCGTTCGCGGGATCCATCTGGTAGCCGCGACGGTCGCCCTCCGACGGCGCCGAGTGCGCCGCATCGCGGAACGGCCCGTAGAACGCCGAGGCGAACTTCGCGCTGTAGGCGAGGATCGCCGTGCCCGACAGCCCGTCGGCGTCCAAGGCAGCGCGGATCGCCGCCACCCGCCCGTCCATCATGTCGCTCGGCGCGACGATGTCCGCTCCGGCCGCGGCGTGCGAGACCGCCGTCTGAGCCAGCAGCTCGAGCGTCAGATCGTTGTCGACACCGCCGTCGCGGAGCACACCGCAGTGACCGTGCGAGGTGTACTGGCAGAGGCATACGTCGGTGATCAGCACCAGCTCCGGCACGTGCGCTCGCAGCGCCCGGAGCGCCATCTGGACGATGCCCTCGTCGTCATACGCGGAGCTGGCCGCCTCGTCCTTGTGATCGGGCAGGCCGAACAGGATCACGGCCGGCACTCCGGCCGCATGCACCCGTGCACCCTCCTCCACCAGCGTCTCGATCGAGTGGTGGTGCTGCCCGGCGAGCGACGGGATCGGCGTTGCCGGCCCGCTCCCCGCCCGGACGAACAGCGGCTGGATCAGGTCGGCGGCGGTCACCCGCGTCTCGCGCACCATGCCGCGCAGCGCGTCCGTTCGACGGAGACGGCGGAGCCGCGTAACCGGGAATGCCATGCAACGGATTGTATCGCCGGGCCTTTACATGCCCTCCCCAGGTGAATAAGCTTGCCACGAATGGACATGCCGGGAGGGCCGGAGATGCTTGAGCACGAGCAGGAACTTGACTATTCCAACGAGGCGCTCCGAAAGCTCGGCGCCCGCATCCGGCATCTCCGCCGGAAGCGCGCGATGACGCAGCGCGACCTGTCCTTCGACGGCTGCTCCTACAGCTACCTGGCCAGGATCGAGGCAGGCGACCGCCGCCCGTCGCCGCGCGTCCTGATCGAGATCGCCCGCCGCCTCGACGTCTCCCCCGAGGAGCTGACCGGGGAGCTGTCGAGCGAGCAGCGCTCCCGCTCGCTCGAGGTGCTCGACGCGATGATGATGATCCGGCTCGAGCAATACGACGACGCCGAGGAGCTGCTGCGCGGCGTCATGCGCGAGGCGGAGGTCGACGCCGACGCGGAGCGGATGAGCGAGTGCTACGAGGGGCTGGCCATGATCGCGTCGCGACGCGGCCGCGAGGCGCAGGCGCTCGAGCTGTTCCAGCAGGCGCTCGACATCGGCGACCCGCCGCATCCGGCCCAGCGGCCCGACCTCTACATCGAGCTCTCCCGCCTCCACGTCAACGCCGGCGATCCGGCGCGCGCGATCGCCCTGCTGAACGACTGCGCCGCCCGCCTGCGCGACCAGCCGGGCCGGGATCTGGCAAAGCTTGTCCGCTACACGCTGATGCTGAGCCGCGCCTACACCGACGCCGGTGACTACGGCAGCGCGGCGGCCGTGCTGGCGGAGGCGCTCCGGGACGGCGCGGAGGAGGTCGACCTGCGCAGCCGCGCCGGCGCCTACTACTCGCTCTCACGGCTCTACGCGACGACCGGCCAGATCGGCCAGGCGATCGCGTACGCCGATCGCGCGCTGGCCATCTTCGAGCTGATGGACGACAACGTCGCCCTGTCGGACGCTCACCTGCTCTACGCGCAGAACCTGCTCGACAACAGCGAGACGGAACGAGCCGGCGAGCACCTTGCCGCCGCGCGCAGCCTGCTGGGCGCACGGCCCAGCCCGCTCGACCTCGGCTTCGTCGTCGTCGAGGAGGCCCGCTGCGCGTTGCAGCGCGGCGACCACGAGCTCGCCTCGTCGAAGGCGAAGGAGGGCGTCGAGCTGCTCGGCAACGGCGCTCTGCCGGGCCAGCTGGGGGACGCGTACCTCGTCCTGGCGCGCGTCTACGACGAGCTGGGCGATGCGGAACGGGCCGAGTGGGCCTATACGTCGGCGATCGACGCGATCCGCCAGCAGAACGGGTGGACGCGGGAGCTGGCCAAAGCGTATCGCTGGTACGGCAAGTTCCTGAAGCGGATGGGCCGGGCCGAGGCCGCGCTCGAGGCGTTCGAGCTGGCCGCCGACCTCGCGCCGTCCAACCAGGATGCGCTCGCGCCCACCCCGCAGAGCGGCGTCAGCAGCACCGTTACCGGGTAGGCGCCGCGGAATCGATCATCCGGCAGTAGCCGGGCCAGGCTCGGCCGGCGGCGGCGGGGGTGGCCGCGGCGGGTCGACCTCCACCGGCACCTCGACCGTGAGCGGTCCCTGCCTCCATTGCTCCATCCCGATGCGCTCGCGCAGGAACGCGAACAGCTCGCGGCCAACGGCGACGAGCGGCAGCGTGATGAACACGCCGGCGAGCCCGTACAGCTGCTCACCCGCGAGCAGCGCGAAGATCACCAGCAGCGGGTGCACGCCGACGGCTCCGCCCATCAGCTTGGGGATGACGATGTGCCCCTCGATCTGGTGGATGATGAGGAAGGCGATCGCCACCGCCAGCGCTGCGGTGGGGGACTCCGAGAGTGCGACGATGAACGGCGGGATGGCGCCCAGCCACGGGCCGACGTACGGGATCACCTCGGTCAGCGCCGCGAAGGCGCCGAAGGCGATCGCATAGTTGTCGCCGTTCTGGAAGATGCCGGTCACGCCGAGCACCCACATGAACACGCCGGCACTGACGCCGATCACCAGCGACACCATGATCTGGCCGCGCACATAGGAGATCAGCGCCCGCTCGACCCGGGTCATCAGATCCCGCTCCCCCTCCTCATGCGGCAGCAGCCGCCGCAGGAATGCGGACAGGCGGGGAGCGTCGAGCAGCATGTAGACCGAGACGACGATCACGAGCACGACGTTGAACAGGCTCTCCACCACCCCCACCAGAATCCCCTGGGCGATGCTCACAGCCTTACCGGAGACGCTCTGGACGTCGAGCGAATCGATCTTCTGCTGCACCTTGTCGCCCAGGTTGCGAACGTCGATCTGGTGCAGGTGGTGGTGGTTGAGCCACCGCTGCAGACGGTCGAGCTTCTGCTGTGCAGGGGTCTCCGTCTGTCCCGGCGCGGTGCTGAACTCCTTCTGGACGACGGTGCTGGCCGACTGGGCCTGGGTGGCGATGACCGTGCCCGCGAGCACCCCGGCTGCGATGAACGTCAGCCCGAACAGCAGGTAGACGAGCAGCACGGCGACCGGGCGCGGGAACCGCAGCGCGGCGAACGAGCGCACGACCGGGTTCAGCAGGATGGCGATCAGCGCGGCGACGACGAAGATGAAGACGGCGTGGCTGACGGCGGAGACGAACTGCCAGGCGCCGATCACGACCAGCGGCAGGCCCACCAGCTGCACCCAGCGCGGGATCAGGACCTTCCGCGACGTGACGGGCGGCATCGGGTCAAGCCTACCAACCGGTCCAGAGGTCACCGGAACGGGCCACGGTACGGCATCGCGGTGGGAGCGGCAGGCGCTACCCTGGCCTGGTGATCGCCACGCGACAGCGACAGCGCAGGCGCCGCCGCACCGTCAGGCGCCGCTCGCCGCACCGGCTCCGCCGGCTGGTCACCGCGGCCCTGCTGCTCGCGATCGTCGCGCTCGGCTTCACGCTGCTGCACTCGGGCTCCTCGAGCAGCTCGACCTCCGGCATACCGGTCGGAAATGCGGCCGAGGCCGCGCCGAACGGCCCACCGTCGCCTCCCGAGACGCTCGCGACGGTCAGCTCGCTCGCCCTCGAGCTGCCGGTGTCGCAGGGCAGGGTGACGGCCATCGTCTACCACGCCACCGGCGTGAGCGATGCGATCCCGCTGACGCCGGCCGGCAGCCAGCGCAACGCCGGCTTCCTGGCCCAGCTGGGCGACCAGCTGTTCGGCGGCGGCGGAAGCTCCGGGCCCCGCTACTACATCGACGGCGGCGGATCGGGATCGGACACCAGCGCCGTCGATGTCGGCGCGCCGGCGGGCACGAACGTCTACTCGCCCGTCGACGGTGTCGTGGTGAGCGTGCAGCCCTACGTGCTGAACGGCCAGGTGCGCGGCAGCATCGTGCAGATCAGGCCGAGCGATCTGGCCGCGGTGATCGTCACCGTCGGCAACCTGGACAAGCACCTCGACGTCGACGTCGGCACCCCGGTGCAGGCCTCTGTGACGAAGCTTGGCACCGTGGTCGACCTCTCCAAGCTGATCGTCCAGACGCTGTCGCACTACACGTCCGACGCCGGAAATCACGTGTTCATGCAGGTCGGCCCGGCGCCCGGAGCGAGCCCTCTGCTCTGAGCCGCCTACGATGCGCCACGTGCGCATCATGTTCCTGGCCGACATCTTCGCCGCACCCGGCCGCCGGGCGGTCGAGCAGCACCTCCCGGCGCTGCGGGAAGAGCACCGGATCGACGCGGTGGTCGCGAACGCGGAGAACGCGGCCGACGGCGTCGGCGTCACCAGCCGGATCGCGACGCGGCTGTATGCGGCAGGCGTCGACGCGATCACGCTCGGGAACCACGCCTACCGCCAGCGGGAGGTCTACCCCTTCCTGGAGGCCGACCAGCGCATCGTGCGTCCCGCCAACCACGCCGGCAACGCCCCCGGCCGCGGCATCACCATCGTCGAGGCGGCCGACGGCACCAACGTGGCGGTGATCAACCTGATCGGCCAGCTGTTCCTGGACGCGGCGCAGAGCCCGTTTGAGATGGCGCCGCGGCTGGTGGCCGAGGCGCGGGCTCGAACCCCGGTCGTGCTGGTCGACTTCCACGCCGAGGCGACAAGCGAGAAGGTCGCCATGGGCCGGCTGCTGGACGGCGAGGTGACCGCCGTGATCGGCACGCACACGCACGTGCAGACGAACGATCCGGCACTGCTGCCCGGTGGCACCGCCTACCTCACGGACGCGGGCATGACCGGGCCGCACGATTCCGTGATCGGCGTCCGCGCGGAGCTCGTGCTGCGCAGGTTCCAGACCGGGCTGCCGGTGCGGTTCGAGCCCGCCGAGAACGACGTCCGCATCGAGGGCGCGATCGTCGACTGCGACGCGGGCACCGGCCGGGCCAGCGCCATCGAGCTGTTCCGCTTCAGCGCTGCGTGAACAGGGGCGCGGGCTCGGGATGGGCCGGCTCGCGCGGCAGCAGCACCGCGAGCAGGGCGAGCGGCAGCCACCAGCAGATGTAGGGGTAGAACCAGTAGCTCGACGCCATCTGCGTCGCCACGAGCGCGGCGCCGCCCAGGGCCGCGACGGCGGCGGCGTCCTTCCGGCGGCGGGGCAGCACCGCGAGCAGCGTGCAGCCGAGGATGACGGCGATCTGGAATGCCTGCTGCAGCCAGTGCAGGTTGGGCCATCCGGGATGGAACGTGCCGAGCGTCCAGATCGAGAGCGGCGTGACACGGTCGAGCTGGAAGTGCAGCGTCCGGTCGTAGAACAGCCGCAGGCCGTCGAGCCCGTCGATCAGCACCAGCGAGAGCAGCGCGGCCAGCCCGACCAGGAAGCCGGCGGCGGTCAGCCAGCGCCGTCGCAACGAGGCGACCAGGGGCACGAGGGCAAACGGCCCCAGCTTCGTCATCGCGGCCGCCGCGAGCAGCACGCCGCGCACGAACGGGAGCGACAGCGCCGCCATGAACCAGGCCATCAGGGCGCCGACCAGCGCGTCGTTGGTGTTCATGTTGAGGGTGTAGAGCGTGAACGGGTTGGCGGCCCAGCCAAATGCGAGCAGCACCCCGATCCGCGGTGAGCGCAGGCGCCAGCCGGCGACGAACAGGCCGGCGATCGCAAGCAGGTCGAACGCCGAGGATGCAACGTGCGCCGCCGGGAGATGGTCCCACAGGCCGCTCCATCCAAGCGCCGCGACGGCCGGGACATACGCCGCGTAGACCATCGGGCCGTACGTGTCGCCGCTTTCGATGGCGGACTCGCAGCGGCCGTCGGTCGACTGGACGTAGGCGACAGGGTCACCGTTGGCGTAGCGGCCATGGCACGGCTTCGCCGTCTTCACCGGCATGTGGCCGTAGGGCACGGTGCCATGCAGCAGCCGGTCGGCGCCGACGACGCCTGCGTAGCCCACGTCGAGGATGTTGGAGTCACGGTTGTTCAGCCCGAGCCGGAAGCCGACCAGCGCGAAGATGAGCGCGACCAGGATGAGGGCGTGCGTCGAACCGACCTCCACCCGCCGCAGCGGCTGCGTCCAGCCCACCCGGATCAGCCTGACGAGAAGGTAGATCAGCGGTGGATAGATCAGCGGCGTCGAGACGAACAGGTCGCCTTCGTTGAACCAGTGGAGCGAGACGCCGAACGACAGCAGCGCGAGCAGGTCGACCGTGCGCATCGAGAAGGGCCTGCGCCAGTCGAGCAGCCCTCCGACGAACAGCAGGCACAGCGGCAGGAAGATCCACCAGCGGTTGGCGAGCCGGCCGTAGGAGCTGGGCTCGCCGCGGGCGAGCTGCCACCCGACCTGCGGGCCGGTGCGGGTGCCGGCCAGCTCCATGGACGCGTCGTCAACCCGGGCCTCGGCGATGTCGTTGCCGGCCCGGTCGAGGTAGCGCACGGTCCACACCCGGTCGTCGCCGAGCGTGGCGTCGGTCGTGACGCCGTGGTACTGCCGTACCCAGTCGCGGATGGCGGGCGAGCGCCACGCGAGCGTCTTGGCTCCTCCGGCTGTCAGGCGCGGCGGCCCGGTGGCCGGCGCCAGACGGCTGGAGAGCACCGAGGAGCTGCGGTCGCTCACACGGACGGTGGCGAGCACCGTGTGCTTGCCCGGGGCCTCGAGCACCGCCGTCCAGGTGCGCCGGGGCCTGCTGTAGAGCACCTCCCAGTGCGCGCCCGGGTTCTCGCGCAGCACCCCGGCCACCTCCGGGCTTGCGCCGGCGATTGCGATCACCCGGCTCCGGTCGAGCTGGCGGCCGGCCGCGTGGGCGACCGCCGGCGCCAGCGCGAGCGCCAGCAGGGCAACGGCCAGAGACCTGGACGAGCGACTCCATATCCCCACGCGCCTGAACGCGTTCAACCCGCGTGGTACTGCGAATGGCACGGGTGCTGCGACCGCAACCCACGCGGGGATGCGGAGTCGCTCATCAGCGAAAGCTCCAGAGCTTGTTGCCAAGGAAGCTGATGGGGGTGGCCACGACGATGGCGATCGCCGCCGCGACCGGCTTGTGCACGCCGAACACCTCCACCAGCAGTGCCAGCGCGATCAGGTCGATCACGAGCGCAAGCACGCTGACGGCGAGGAACCGGGCGTACTGGACGTGCGGCACGCCGTGCTCGATGCGGAAGGTCCAGACGCGGTTCCAGATGAAGTTGCTGGTGGCCGCGACCACGAACGCGAAGATGAACGCGATCAGATAGGGCACGTGCTGGTAGGCGATCGTGAACAGCCCCACGTTGATCACGTAGCCGGAGCCTCCGACGATGCAGAAACGCATCAGCTCAAGCCAGTTGTGGTGGCTGCGGATGCCGACGTTCACGCGCTCGGCGTGGGCGCGAAAACCTACGCCGGCGACGTCCGTTCCAGCGTCCTTCATCGGGGAAACACTAGAGGAATCATCTCCGGGCACTACCCAGCCGGGCTCACGTGCGTGCGCGGATCGGCTCCGCGGCCGCCGAGAAGTGCCGCAGGGCAAGGGGGGTGAGGTCGGTGATCGACGGCTCGGCACCGAGCTGCGGCGGCGTCTCGAAGCCCGCCGTGATCAGCGGGACGAGCGAATCCTCGGCGTGCAGCGAGCCGTGGCTGCCGCCGCCCGCGTGATGCTGGCCGCCCGCATCGGCGAACTCGTCGC
>DASQYY010000029.1:0-6356 GCA_035638975.1 Gaiellales bacterium | reverse complement strand
CGCGGCCCTGCTGGTCTCGAGCGGCCAGCTGCAGAGCTTCGACCTGTACCGCTACCTGGACGACGTTTCCAAGGGCAGCCAGCAATACACCGCGGTGCCGGCGTCCTCGCTCTATGACCTGCTGACCAAGCTGAAGCCGCGGGTGAAGTCCGACCTGGCCGCAGGCAAGAGCGTCGGCTCGTGGGCGCTGTTCGACGCCCAGCACCGCCAGCTCGGAAAGGTCGAGCCGCAGAAGAGCCAGGTGCTGCAGGACTACAACCCGCAGAACCCGGTCGCCCCGATGGACTCGCACTGGCTGGCGATCCCCGCAGGCACCGAGGTGGTCTCGTGCGCAGGGTCGGTCGGCTGTCCCGGCACCTCATCCCGGACAGGCACCTACTACTACCTGTTCGACCTGAACCAGAACGAGAAGGGCAACCCGAACGTCATCACCGGCGACCAGGTCTCGGCGACGTCGGACACCGACCCGAACAGCGGCCAGCCGATCGTCACGTTGACCTACAAGAACGGCGGCGGCGACGAGTTCACGAACATCTCGGCGCGGCTCGCGCAGGAGGCGATCGCCGCCGGGATGCAGGACGGGAAGAACAACCCGCCGATCGGCCTGCCAAACGCGATCGTCGTGGACGGGCGCCTGGTGGCGACGCCTGTGGTCGACCCGGACGAGAACCCGAACGGGATCGACGCGCGCCTGAACGGCAGCAGCGTGATCAGCGGGCTCACCAAAGCGGACGCCGACCGGATCGCACTCGAGGTGCAGTCCGGCTCCCTGCCGATCAAGTTCACGGCCACGTCGTACAACAACGTCTCCGCCACGCTCGGGAAGGACTCGCTGCGAAACGGGTTGATCGCGGGCGGTGCCGGCCTGCTGTTCGTGATGATCTTCCTGATCGCGTTCTACGGGTTCCTGGGCGTGATCGCGGACATCGCACTGATCATCTACGGCATCATCCTGGCCGGGGTCGTGCTGGCCTGGCCGGTGACGATGACGCTGCCCGGTATCGCGGGCACCATTCTGACCATCGGCGTCGCCGCCGACGCGAACATCGTCATCTTCGAGCGCATCAAGGAAGAGGTGCGCGCCGGCAAGACGATACGCACGGCGATCAACACCGGCTACGCGCGCGGCTTCAAGACGATCATCGACGCGAACGTGGTCACGCTGATCACGGCCGCCATCCTGATCCTGGTGGCGACCTCGAGCGTGAAGGGCTTCGCGATCATGCTCTTCATCGGTGTCTGCGCCTCCATCTTCACGGCGGTCGTGTTCACCCGCGCGATGCTCGGCCTGCTCGCCGGCTTCACGTTCATGTCGAGCACGCGCGTCCTCGGCCACCTCGGCTCTGGCGATCGCTGGAAGCGGTTCGACTTCATCGGCCGCACGAAGCTCTGGTTCGCTCTCTCGGGTGTCTTCCTTGCGATCGGCGCGATCAGCCTGGCCACCCAGGGACTGAACAAGGGCATCGACTTCACCGGCGGCAGCGAGTTCGACTTCAAGACGCCGACGGCCGTCAGCACGGGCAACGTGTCTTCGACGTTCGCGTCGGCCGGGATCCACGATGCGGTCGTGCAGGGCGTGGGGAAGACCACCGCCGGGAACTACAACGAGTTCCAGGTCAAGTCGCATGCGCTGCCCGGCAACGAGCAGGACAAGCTGCTGACCGCGCTGGCCGGCAAGTACGGCATCCAGACGAACGCGATCAACACGAAGAACGTCTCGTCGTCCTTCGGGCAGTCGGTCCTCGACCAGGCGTACCTGGCGATCGCCTTCTCGCTGCTGATCATCTTCATCTACGTCTCGTTCCGGTTCGAGTGGCGGTACTCCGTGCCGGTCATGGTCGCGCTCGCCCACGACATCCTGATCACGCTCGGGATCTACTCGCTCTCGCAGCGCCAGGTCACGGCCGACACCGTCGCCGCCGTCCTGACGGTGCTCGGCTACTCGCTCTACGACACGGTGATCGTGTTCGACAGGGTGCGCGAGAACATCCCGCTCATGAGACGCTCCTCCGCGAAGGAGGTCGTCAACATCTCGCTGGCCGAGACCGTCACCCGGTCGCTCAACACCTCGATCGTGACGCTGATCCCGGTCATCCTGCTGTTCATCTTCGGGTCGGGATCGCTCAAGGACTTCGCGTTCGCGCTGATCGTCGGCATCGCCTCCGGCGCCTATTCGTCGATCTTCATCGCGTCCCCGCTGCTGGCGATCCTGCTGGCGCGCGAGCCGCAGTTCCGCGGGCGCGCGTCGGACGCGCGCCAGGCCGAGCCCGCGGTGCGCAGCAAGGTGGCTGTCGCGCCCGAGCCGGTCGCCGCCGGCGACGCACCGGCACCGGCGCCGGAGTCCCAGGCGCGGCGCCGCAGGGCCCGGCCGCACGGCCGCCCGCGGTAGATGATCGGTTCCACGGCTCCGTGAGATCGATCATCTAAACGGCCGGGTTCTGCGGAACGCCGGGCCGTCCCTCCCCCGATCGGGGGTGCGACCGTGCCCTTGTCCGGTCGATACCAACGCTGACATGCGGCCGCGGTCCGACAGCTCGCAGCGCCGGTTCGATGATCTCATCGCTGTGATCGAGTCGACCCGTGCGCTCTCGTCGAGCGCGGACATCCCCGAGGCCATGTCGCTGTTCGCCCGGGAGCTGACGCTGCTGTTCGACGCCAGCGCCTGTCTGATCTCGTCCTTCGACGCGGAGTCTCAGGCGGTGACCGACTGGGCGGCGCACGTGATCCCCCCGGCCCAGCTGAACGAGGTGGCGGAGGATTACTCCCTGTCGGACTATCCGACCACCCAGCGCGTGCTGACCGAGCTGGTGTCGGCCGCGACGACCGTCGGCGACGGCGGCGACCCGAGCGAGCACGCGTTCCTCGAGCAGATGGGCTTCCAGGCCAGCCTGATGACGCCGCTGGTGATGAACGGCAGGGCGGTCGGGCTGATCGAGCTGCTGGACACCCGGCGGCGCACGTTCACCGCAGACGACATCGAGTTCTGCCGCCTGGTCTGCGATCACGCCGGGATCGTTCTCGGCACCGCGACCATGGCCGAGCGGCTCGAGGAGCAGCACCTGGCGACGGTGGCCGCGCTTGCGGCCGCGCTGGAGGCGAAGGACGCCTACACCGGCAACCACGCGCAGACGATCGCGGAGTTCGCGGTGGCGGTCGGTGAGGAGCTGGGGCTGGGCGGACGCGAGCTGCGGGCGACCCGGATGGGCGCGCTGCTCCACGATGTCGGCAAGATCGGGATCCCGGAGTCGATCCTGAACAAGCCGGGCCCGCTGACCGACGACGAGTTCACCGTGATGAAGCGCCACACCGTGATCGGCGCCGACATCATCGCCGGCATCCCGGGGATGGAGGAGGTCGTCTCGCTGGTGCGCTCCTCGCACGAGCGGTGGGACGGCCGCGGGTATCCGGACGGCCTGCAGGGCAACGAGGTGCCGCGCGGCGCGTACGTGATCGCGGTCTGCGACGCATTTCACGCCATGGTGGAGGATCGCGTCTACCGCAAGGCGATGTCGTACGAGGGCGCAATCGCCGAGCTGCGGCGCTGCTCGGGCACGCAGTTCATGCCGGCGGCCGTCGAGGCGCTGGTTGCGGTGGTCGAGCGGGGCGGGCGCCGAGTCCGCTACAGCCAGGCCGCGTAGCCGCGACCCGGGCGCCACGTACACTGGCGCCGTGCTTTCGTCCTGCTGCTGCTGGTCGGCTTCGTCGCCCTCGGCGCCGTCGCATACCGGTGGGTGGCTCGCACGGCGCCGCCGCCGCCGGCCGACGACCTGCGCCGCGCCGATGACGCCCAGCAGCAGGAGCTCCCCACAGCGGACGAGGTTCAGGAGCGCATCGGCGATGTGTTCGGCCAGACGCCGCCGCTGAACTGACGTTCGGCTCGCGCGGTTGCCTAGACGTCCGCCGGGGAGCGCAGCGCGTCGAGCACGTCCTCACACGCGCACAGGTCGCCGCCGCGCGCGACCACCCAGTCCAGGATCCGCTCGTAGCAGCGATCCCACCCGCGCGCGTACGGCCCGGCGAAGCGGTCGTTGTGCCACAGGATCGCCACCGTGCCGCCGATCTCGGCGACGCGCTCCAGCACCGAGACCGCTCGCAGGTACCCCGCGTCGGGGTCGAGCCCGAGGTAGCGGTCGTCCGTCAGCGTTGCGTCCATCACCGCCAGCGGCACCTCGATGAGATCGAACGGCCGGTCGTGCGCGAGGTCGTAGGGCCGGTAGGGGAACGAGAACCCCGCTCGCATCCCGGGCCTGTCGGCGTACCCGTGGCTGCTGTCGAGCGCGAACCCGAGCCGCTCCAGCTCCGCGAAGGCGCGGTGGGGGTCGTGCCGGAGGAAGTGGAACCGCACGCTTCGCACCGGCGCGCCGACGAGCCCCTGGAGCAGGTCGCGCTCCGCCGCCAGCCGTTCGGGGTGGTCGCTGGTCGTGTAGCTCGGGTGCAGCCCGATCTCGTCCCCCTGTGAGGCGACGATGTCCACGACCCGGGCGCGGACCGCCGCGTAGGCCATCCCGTCGCCGTCCAGCGGATGGTGATGCCCCGCCATCAGGAAGTGCGTCGACCGGCCGCCTCGCTCCGCCTCGAGCTCATGGATGCGCTCGAACGACCAGTTCGGGTCGCGCCGTGAGACCACGCTCAGGGGCAGCATCGCCAGCCCCCGTGCCTCGGCGGCAAGATCCGTCCGGCGCCGGCCCCGCGCGGCGGCCTTCATCCGCGCTCCGGCGGCCATCACCGACCGCCGACTCGTCCAGCGCCGCGGCGTGTCGATGTCATGCGTCAGCGCCACCCGGAATCGCGCGGCCGGCGCGAGGCCGGTCGCCGCCTGGAAGCGCCGCAGCAGCGCGTCGACCGTGGGCCGCTCGGGATCGGCGAGCGCGTACTCCGCCCGGAACCGCCCGTGCTTGTCGCGCCGGGAGCCCGCCCGTTCCTCCCAGCGGGACAGATGCCAGAAGGCGCTGGCCACGACGTCCTCGACGCCGTCGCCGAAGTCGAGCATCCCGTCGTCTCTGAGCACAGGCGGTGCCTGCTCGCCTCGGCTGAAGTACGACCACGCGGCTTCCGACGCGGGGAGGGCGGAGGAGGGGTACTCGACCGCCGCCGGCGATGGTGCGCACGCGGACCTCAGCGTCTCGATCGTCCAGTCGGCCTTCGGGTTCACGATCCGCTCCGAAGGGCGCCGTAGACCTGGTGAATGCCCGGCATCGGGTCGCGCAGCGAGAACACGGGCTCCGAGAAGGGCGGTCGCATGGGAGACAGCGTCCGGCGCCAGCCGAGGTGCTCGCGGCGGCTCTCGCGGATGTGGCGCACCGCGGCGACCCAGCGCCGGCCCTCGGCTCGCTCGCTCGTGACCGGCTCCTGGCGCTCGCCGAGCGCATCTCGGTAGGCGATCGCGACGAGGTCGACGCCGCAGTCAGCCGCCAGCGAGTGCCACTGCCAGAGACGCGCGTTGACCTCCATCAGGCGCAGGCTGCCGTCACGCGGATCGCGCTTGTACTCCACCTGGGAGATACCGTGGAACCCCAGCTCGCGCAGGAGCCGCAGCGCGCCGGCCACCGCGGTGCCGTCCCAGCGCGCCTCGCCCACGCGGCAGGTGCCGACGCCGGCCGGCGCCTGCAGCAGCTTGCGCCCGCAGAACACGCCCAGCGCTCGCCCGGACGCGTCGACGTAGCTCCCGACCGTCCACAGCGCGTCGTCCCCGCCGGGGATCCGCTCCTGCAGCATCGGGGCATACGGCGCCCCCTGACGGTACGCCTCGAGCAGCTCGCCGGCATCCGCGGCCTCGATCAGCGGGCGCCCGTATCGCTGCTTGAAGCCGGCCCCCTCTGACGGCTTCATCACCGCCGGATACCGGATCTGCTCGGCGGCCGCCTCGGCCTCCTGCTCGGTGGCTGGATGGAACATCTGCGGCAGGGAGACGCCGGCGCGCTCGGCCGCCTCGTACTGAAAGCGCTTCGCCTGGATCGGCTCGATCAGGTCGGGCGGCCCGAACGGCAGCACCAGCGTGTGGGGCGTCGCGTTGACTGCGACCAGGTAGTCGTCGTGGGTGGGGAACGCGACGGCCGGCCGGCCGATCGCCTCGCACACCTCCGCCAGGTGCTCCGCGAACCGCTCGCGCTGCGAGGGGGGCGGGCAGACGACCGGCACGGCAAGGCGCGACCGCAGCCCGAGCGCGGTTCGCCGGTGGTCGAGCGCGGCCACCGGCACGCCCGTCCGGGCCAGCTGGCGGACGGCCGAGAGGCCGTTGACGTAGGAGCACTCCAACACCAGGGCGGGCGGCCGCGGGCCGTCGCCGAGCCGGGCGAGCCGTTCGCGAAGCTCCGGGCCGAGAGCCATTCAGCCCTGCACCGGCCGCTGCCACTGCA
>DASQYY010000028.1:0-17962 GCA_035638975.1 Gaiellales bacterium | reverse complement strand
CGACGTAGTCCACCCCCTCGCCCAGGGCGAAGTCGAGATCGGCGAGGTCCTTCTCCGTCAACGACGGGATCGGCAAGGGCGTCCCCGGCAGGTTGACGCCCTTCCCTGACGAGATCAGCCCGCCCAGCTCCACACGCGTCTCCACCCGGCTGCCGTCGAGGGCCTCCACCCGCACGCGCACGCGCCCGTCGTCGATCAGGAGCTCCGCCCCCGGCTGCGCCACCGACGCCAGGCCCGGGAACGTCACCTCCAGGTCGCCGGGCCCGCCCTCGCCGGTCGCGGACAGGAACAGCCGGTCGCCCGGATTGACCGCCCGCGGCTCGGGCAGGTCGCCGATCCTGATCTTCGGGCCCTGGAGGTCGGCGATCACCGCCAGCGGCCGGCCGATCACCTGCTGCGCCCGTCGCACCGCCTCCACGACTGCGCGGTGGTCGTCCCGTGACCCATGCGAGAAGTTCAGCCGCGCCGCGTCCATTCCCGCCCACGCCAGCCGCTCGACGAACTCCGGCGCACGCGAGGCGGGCCCGATCGTGCAGACGATCTTCGTCCGGCGCGAGACCGGCGAGCTCATGCCGGCTGGTCGGCCAGCCGGGCGAATGCGCGCCGGCCGGGATAGGCCGCGACGGAGCCGAGCTCTTCCTCGATGCGCAGCAGCTGGTTGTACTTCGCCACGCGGTCGGTGCGGCACGGCGCACCGGTCTTGATCTGACCGCAGCCGGTCGCGACCGCCAGGTCGGAGATGGTCACGTCCTCGGTCTCACCGGAACGGTGCGACATCACCGCCGCATACCCCGAGGTGTGCGCGAGGCGTACCGCGTCGAGCGTCTCTGACAGCGTCCCGATCTGGTTGACCTTGACCAGGATGGCATTGCCCGCGCCCTGCTCGATGCCCCGTGACAGCCGCTCCACGTTCGTCACGAACAGATCGTCGCCGACCAGCTGCACGCGACTCCCGAGCGCGGCGGTCAGCTGCTGCCAGCCGTCCCAGTCCTGCTCGGCGAGCCCATCCTCGATCGACACGATCGGGTACCGCGAGCACAGGTCTTCGTAGAAGGCGACCATCTCGGCGGCGTCCAGCACGCGGCCCTCGCCGTCGAGGTGGTAGCGGCCGTCCCGGTAGAACTCGGTGGACGCCGGGTCGAGCGCGATCGCCACGCGGTCGCGGTGCCCCGCCGCCTCAGCCGCCTCGAGGATCGCGGCGATCGCCTCCTCGTTGGACGTCAGGTTGGGCGCGAACCCGCCCTCGTCGCCCACGGCCGTCACCATCCCGCGGTCGTGCAGCAGCGACTTCAGGGCGTGATAGGTCTCCACACCGATCCGCAGCGCCTCGGCGAACGAGTCGGCGCCGACCGGCACGACCATGAACTCCTGCAGGTCGACGTTGTTGTCTGCATGAGCACCGCCGTTGATGACGTTCATCATCGGTACCGGGAGGACGTGCGCCTCCACGCCACCGACGTAGCGGTAGAGCGGCAAGCCCGACTCCTCGGCGGCCGCCTTGGCAACCGCGAGCGACGTGCCCAGGACCGCGTTGGCCCCGAGGCCGGCCTTGTTTGGAGTGCCGTCCAGGTCGATCAGCGCCGCATCGATCGCGCGCTGGTCGAGCGCGTCTGAGTCCTCCAGCGCGCCGGCGATCGTGACGTTGACGTGCGCGACCGCCTGCTCGACGCCCTTGCCGCCCCACCGGCTGCTGTCGCCGTCCCGCAGCTCCACCGCCTCGAACGCACCTGTCGAGGCGCCCGACGGCACCGCGGCGCGGCCGGTCGCTCCCGAGTCGAGGATCACTTCGACCTCGACCGTCGGGTTGCCCCGGGAGTCGAGGATCTGGCGGCCGAACACGGAGATGATCGAGCCCATCGCGGCGCCATGATACCGGCGCGGCGCCGGAGGTCGTGTCCCCACGCGGCAGTCAGGCCGGCTGGCCGGCGAGCGGCACGGCGAAGTCGACCCGCGCCCCCTGCCCCGGCGCCGACGTGATGGTGACCTCCCCGCCCGCCAGCCGCACCCGCTCGCGCATCGAGTCAAGGCCGATGTGCAGCCGCATGCCGCGCCGGTCGAGCGCGCGCTCGACGTCGAACCCGCGCCCATCGTCAGCGATCCGGCCGTGCAGCCACCCGTCCTGCGTCCACAGCCGCACCTGCACGTGGCGGGCCTCCGAGTGCTTGCGCGCGTTCGCGAGCGCCTCCTTGACGGTGCGGAACGCGAGATCCTCGACCGTGTAGGAGAAGCGGCCGGACGGCGCCTCGAGCGAGACGGTGAACCCGCTCTCGCGCTCGGCCTCCGCAGTCAGGTCGCGCAGCGCGGCCGCCAGGCCCTGAGCATCGAGCAGCGGCGGGCGCAGCTCGAACGTCAGCCGGCGGGCGCGCTCCACCGCCGTCTGCAGGGTGCTGCGGGCCGCAGACAGCGCCTCCACCACGCGTGGATCGCCGTCGGCGGCCGCCAGGGAGACCCGCTCGACCGCCATCAGCGCCGCCGTCATCACCTGGATCGTGTCGTCGTGCAGGTCACCGGCGATCTGCGCGCGAGCAGCGGCCTCGGCGTGCAGCATGGCCTCGAGCACCTCCTGGCGGGCCACCTCCGAGCGGCGCAGCGCCTCCTCTGTCCTCCGGCGCTCGGTCACGTCGAACATCACGCCGTGCGACAGGGTCGGCGCGCCGCCTGCGCCCGGCAGCAGCGTGGCGCGGTCGTGGAACCACACCACGCTGCCGTCGGTGGCGACCATCCGGTACTCCTCCTCGTACGACGCACCGGTGGTCATGTGGCTCTCGTAGCGCGCGACCACGCGATCGCGATCCTCGGGGTGCAGGGCGTTCGCCCAGTCCTCGAATACCGCCTCGTCGACCTCGAGGCCGAGCAGTTGGGACAGCCGCGACGACTGGAACAGCACGTGGTACTCGGCATCGACGATGTAGGGAATCGCCGGGATCTGCTGCACGAGCGTCCGAAACCGCGTCTCCGCCTGCTCCAGCTGCTGCATCAGCCGGTCGCGCGAGATGACGGTCGTGAGCAGCGCGCCCAGCTGCTCGGCCTCACGGATCTGCGGCTCCGCGAACTCCCTGTCCTCCACGTAGTAGACCTCGAGCAGGTGCGTCCGCACCTCGTCCTGGTAGACCCGGATGGTGACGTCGAAGGCGCAGCCGATGCGATCGAGGAACGCCGTCACCCCCGGCGTCGCCGGATCGCCCCTCCGGTAGACACCGACCGTCGCCCCGGACCGCTCGTCCTCGCCGTCATAGCCGAGCTCGTCGCTCACCAGCTGCCCCATCCCGGGCAGCACCTCCGGGTGCGAGAGCGAGCCGCTGGCGGCCAGCACGGTGATCACCTCGGGCGAGTTCTGCACCTCACAGAACGTCGCGTGGTCGGCCTGCAGGACGGTGATCGTGTACTCGAGCAGCGACTCGAGCAGCGACCCCTCGTCAGCCACGGGCGGGCCGCTCGGTCAGGCTCTGCTTTGCACGCCGGTACCACGCATCCTGCTCGTCCAGCGGCAGCTCGGCGAACCGCTGCCCTGCATCCGCGGCCAGCCGCTCGGCGAGCTCGACTCGATCGCGGAACCGCGCGGACGCCGCGCGCAGAGACAGCTCGGGGTCGACGCCGGCCAGCCGGGCGACGTTGACGGTGGCGAACAGGAGGTCGCCAAGCTCGTGCACCACGTCCGCGTCCGGCTCGTGCTCGGCCAGGTGCTCGCCTGCGGCGTCGAGCGCCTGGCGCAGCTCCCGTACCTCGTCGCCGAGATCGCCCCATGCCCCCTCCCAGGCACTCCAGTCGAAGCCGACCGCGGATGCCCGCCGCTGCACCTTGCGGGCGTGCAGCAGCGCCGGCAGCACCGCCGGGACGTCGTGGAAGATGCCCGTGCGGCCCTCCTGGTCGCTCTTGATCTGCTCCCAGTTGCGGCGCACCTGCCCGGGCGTGTCCGCCTCCACCTCCCCGAACACGTGCGGGTGGCGGCGGATCAGCTTGACGGTGATCCCGCGGGCCACCTGCGCCCAGTCTCCCTCGCCCTGCTCCTCCAGCAGCAGGGCCAGGAACGAGGTCTGGAAGAGCAGGTCGCCGAGCTCGTCGAGCAGCTTTGCGGGGTCGCCGTGCTCGGCGGCCTCCGCCACCTCATAGGCCTCCTCGAGCGTGTGCGGCACGATCGACCGCGCCGTCTGCTCACGGTCCCAGGGGCAGTCGCGGCGCAGGCGCGCGGTCAGCCACATCAGCCCGACCATCGCATCGGCCGCGACCAGCGCCCGCAGGGCGTCGCCGGAGGGAACGGACGGCACGTCGCCGGCCGTGGCCACCAGCCGCACGAACCGCTCCCCCGAGCCGGCGGCCACCGGCGCATCGGACGCGAGCGGGATGCCCTGCTCGGCCAGCCAGCCGGCCAGGGGCTCGTCGGGCTCCACCCGCACCGGGCCCGCCGTCTCCAGCGTGCGCCAGGCGGCGAGCGGTATCAGCTCAGGGTCACCGGGGCCAAGCGCGACCAGGAGCTGCAGGGAGGACACGGCGGAAGAGGCTACCCGCCGCTGGTGCTGGGTGGCGGCGCGGGCTTGTAGCCGGGCGCGTACTTCGTGATCTTGTGCTGCTGGTCGATCAGCTGCTGCACGCGCTTGGACACCTTCTGCGCCTGCACCGACTGCTCGAGCGTCGACATGATCTGCGCCTTCACCTGGTCGAGCGACTGCTGCGAGCCCTTGACCGTGTCGGCGTCCGCCCGGATCACGAAGTAGCACTGGGGCTTGCACTTACCGGCGAGGTTGGACTGCTCGTAGCTCTTGCTGACGGCGACCGGGATGCTGATCCCGCCCGTCTGCAGGTCATTGAACACCGCGTTTTCGAAGTTGGCCTCGAGCTGGCCCTTGGTGGCGGTCAGCGCACCCAGCTGCGCCGGTGGCGTGCCCGGCTTGTAGTCGAGCGACCACTTCTTGACCGCCTCGCCCCACGAGCCGCCCTTGGTCACGAAGGTGCGCGCGGCATCGGCGTCGGCCTTGTCCTTGGCCAGGATGTAGTGCACCTTGCGCGAGTCCGGCTGGGCGAACGACGCCTTGTTCTTGTTGTAGTAGTCCTGTACCTGGGCGTCGGTGATCTTGTACTCGGACTTCAGCTTGTCGGCGATCTTCGTCTGCAGGAGCGACGGGCGCACGGCCTGGTCGATGATGTCCTGCTCGGTGATCCCGTACTTCTTGAGGAAGGCCTGGTACTTGGCCTGGGAGCCGAACTGCTGCTGGATCCCCTGCTGCAGCTTCGCCTGCACCTCGGAGTCGCTGACCGTGACGCCGAGGATCTTGGCGATGTTCTCGATCTCGGCCTCGTTGACGAGGCGCTGCAGCACGGGGTCGGTCACCTGCGTCTTGAAGTCTGCGCTGCCCGGCTTCGGCAGGGTCTGCTTGGAGACGGCGGCCGACTTCTCCTGTAGCTGGATCTGATGATCGAGCTCGCTGCGGGTGATGTGGATGTCGCCGACCACGGCCACGTCGCCGGAGTTCAGCGAGGCAGCGGTGCTGCCGCTGCCACTACCGCCGCCGCATGCCGCGGCGAGCGCGACCGCGCTGATCAGCAGTGGGAGGAGAACGATGCGAAAACGGCTCATAAATACGTTACGCCGCGTGGGTGCGGCGCGCTTCGAGTATAGCAGCGAGCATCTCCAGCCCCTCCCGCATCCGGGGCCTCTGCTTGGAATCTGATTGGGGCTCGAGCCGGGCGCTCACCTCCCGCGAGGCCACGCTGTAGATCGCGCGCGGCGCGCGCTGCTTCAGCTCTCGTACCTCCGACGAGTCGAGCCGCAGGGGGCCCACGGTGACCTTGCCGCCGCGCAGCGTGACCACCTCGGCGCCCAGCTCTGCGCCCAGCAGCCGGGCCTCGTGGATCCCGAAGAGGTTCTCCACCGGATCCGGCAGCGGGCCGAAGCGGTCGGCGACCTCGGCTCGCAGCTCGCGCAGCTCCGACACCGATGATGCCAGCGCCAGGCGGCGGTGCAGGTCGATCTTGACCGCCTCCAGCGACACGTACTCGGCGGGCACGTAGGCGTCCACCTGGGCATCGACCCGCACGGCCCGCGGCGCCGGCGCGGCGGCTCCCTGCAGCTCGGCCACCGCCTCGGCCAGCAGCTCCACGTAGAGCTCGAACCCGACGGCGGCGACGTGACCGGACTGCTCGTCGCCCAGGAGGTTGCCGGCGCCGCGCAGCTCGAGGTCGCGCATCGCGATGCGGTAGCCGGAGCCGAGCTCGGTGTAGTCGGCGAGCGTCGAGAGGCGGTGCCGTGCCTCCTCCGACAGCTCTCGCCGGTCCGGGTAGAACAGGTAGGAGTGGGCGGTGACGTCGCTCCGCCCCACCCGGCCGCGGATCTGGTACAGCTGGGAGAGGCCGAGCAGGTCGGCCCGCTCGACGATCAGCGTGTTGGCCGCTGGGATGTCGAGCCCCGCCTCGATGATCGTGGTCGACACGAGCACGTCGAAGTCGCCGCGCAGGAACGCCAGCATCGCGTTCTCGAGCTGCCGCTCGGCCATCTGGCCGTGCGCCACGCCCACCCGCAGCTCCGGCACCCACGAGCGCACCCGCTCGGCGGCCTCGTCGATCGTCTCCACGCGGTTGTGCAGGTAGAACGACTGCCCCTCACGGGCCTGCTCCCGCCGCAGCGCCGAGGCGATCAGCTCCTCGTCGAACTCGCCGACGTGCGTCTTGATCGGCCGGCGGCCGCGCGGGGGCGTGGTGATGACGGAGATGTCGCGGAGGCCCGAAAGCGACATGTGCAGCGTGCGCGGGATGGGGGTCGCCGACATCGCGAGCACGTCGACCTCGAGCCGCATCTGGCGCAGCAGCTCCTTCTGGGCGACGCCGAAGCGCTGCTCCTCGTCGACGATCACGAGCCCCAGGTTGGCTGGCACGACGTCGCGCGAGAGCACGCGGTGGGTGCCGATCAGCACGTCCACCTTCCCGTCGCGGAAGTCGGCCAGCACGCGCTTGACCTCGGCCGGCGCGCGGAACCGCGACACCGTCTCGACGCGCACGGGGAAGTCGCGGAAGCGGTCGCGGAACGTGGCGCCGTGCTGCTGGGCGAGCACCGTGGTCGGCACCAGCGCGAGCACCTGACGCCCTCCGGAGATGCACTTCATCGCCGCCCGCACGGCGACCTCCGTCTTGCCGAACCCGACGTCGCCGCAGACCAGCCGGTCCATCGGCTGCTCGGCCTCCATGTCCTCGGTGACCGCGTCGATGGCGCGCTGCTGGTCGTCGGTCTCCTGGTAGGGGAAGCTGGCCTCGAGCCGGGCCGCCCACTCGTCCTCCGGCGGGAACGGCGGACGGCTCGACGCCTGCCGCCGCGCGTACAGCGCGAGCAGCTCACCGGCCAGCTCCCGGACGGCCACACGCGCCCGCGCCTTGAGGGTGTTCCAGGCCTTGCCGCCCAGCTTGGCGAGCGCCGGCGCCGACCCGTCGGCGCCGATGTAGCGGCTGACCTTCCCAAGCTGCTCGTGCGGCACGTACAGGCGGTCGTCGCCGCGGAACTCCAGGTAGAGGTAGTCACGGACGACGCCGCCGACCTCGCGGGTGTCGAAGCGGACGAAGCGTCCGACGCCGTGATCGTCGTGGACGACGTAGTCGCCCGGCCGCAGATCGCCGAACGCGGCCAGCGCGCGGCCCATGCCCACCGCCCGGCGAGGTGCGCGCCGCCGGAACAGCTGCCCGGAGGGCAGCACCGCCAGCCGCAGCCAGGGCACGACGACCCCGCCCCGAACCGCCCCCTGACAGAACGCGACGCCGGCCTCTTCGGGACCGGCCCCGCCGGGTGGCGGCGCCTCGACCTCGATCCGGGTGAGGGCGAGCCGCGTCCGCTCCGCCTCGCCGAGATGCGGGAAGCAGACCAGCACGCGGTAGCCCGCGCGCACCAGCGCACGCAGCTCGTTCTCGGCCTCGGCCAGGCCGAACGACGCCAACGCCGGCGGCTGCGCCTCGAAGGAGTAGGTCTGGCCCAGCGGCAGCTCCTCGAGCGCGCCCGAGCGCTCGATCAGCGCCTCGACGTCCTCGACGCGCACGTAGCCGCGCCCGCGCAGCTCGGGGTCGCGCAGGCGCTCGGCGTGCTCCGCGTAGCAGTCGCGGACGTCGTCGAGCACCTCCTCGGGGTTCCACGCGACCACCTGCGCCCCGGCCTCGAGCTCCGGCCCCAGCGCCACGAGGCCGGCCGGCACGTAGGCCGTGTCGTCGTCGGCGCCCCAGCGGCCCTCGAGGTCGTCGGGCTCGGCGGCCGGATGCACCACCACGCGATCGAGCTCGCGCAGCGACCGCTGCGTGAACGCCGAGAACGCCGACAGCCGCTCGATCTCGTCGCCGAAGAACTCCGCCCGGATCGGCTCTCGGCCCGTGGTCGGGAACACGTCGACAAGGCCACCGCGAACCGAGAAGGTGCCGCGCTCCTCGACCGTCTCGGTGCGGGCGTATCCGGCGGCGGCCAGCCTCTCCACCACGTCTTCCAGGCCCGGCTCGGCGCCCCGCTCGAGCTCGACCGCGGCCGGGCGGCGCGCGGGTGGCAGGACACGCTCGACCAGCGCATCGGCCGACACGGCGATCAGGCCGCCCTGTGCGAGCGCCTCGAGCGCGAGCGCCCGCTCCCCGACCAGATGCGCGGCCGGGTCGATGCCGCTGCCGTACCCCGCTCCGCGGGACGGCAGGTAGGCCACCGGCGCACCGGGCAGGAACGGCGCCACCGAGTCGGCCAGCGTGTGGGCGGCCTCATCGTCGTCCACGACGACGACCAGGCCGCGGGGGGTCAGCCCCTCCCTGCTGCGCCAGAGCGCCGCGGTGAGCAGCGGCAGCATCGGCGGCGACACCCGGGCGCGGGGAGTTCCCTCGGCCGCGATGCGGGCAAAGCCGGCGAACTCGTCGCTCTCGAGCAGGTAGGGGAGCGCCATGTCCGCGCCGGCGAGGGCGGACACCGTCTGGGGCGGGAGATCCAGCGGGTCAGTGCGTTCCACGGCCGTCTCTGATGGTAGTCTGGCGGTCGTCATCGACCGGAGGTCCCGCCCGTGCGCCGTCGTCTTGCCGCCCCGCTGATCGCTCTCTATCTCACGCTGGCGCTGCCGGCGCTGACATGGGCCGCGACCAGCACGAGCGGCGCGCCGGAGAAGCCGGAGGGCCACGACTACACGCTGACGACCATCTTCGTCATCGCGCTGGGCATCCCGCTCGTGCTGACGATCCTGACGCTGATCGACATCGCGGTCGGGAAGCACACGCAGAAGCACCAGTAGATGATCAGCACGCTGCAGCTGGAGGAGCTGTTCGAGCTGCTTCGGATCGAGTCGATCTCGAGCGACGGGGCGCATCCGCGCGAGCTGCGGGAGGCCGCCGACTGGGTGGCAGGGCTGGTGGGCGACGCGCGCGTCGTGGAGGGGTTCGGCAATCCGGTGGTGGACGGGCTGATCCCGGCATCCGTGGCCGACGCGCCCACCGTGATCGCATACGGGCACTACGACGTGCAGGCGCCCGGCGACCCGGCGCTTTGGGACACCCCGGCCTTCGACCCGCAGGTGCGCGACGGCTGGCTCTACGCCCGCGGCGCGTCCGACGACAAGGGCAACTACTGGACGCTGCTGCGCGCCGCCCTCGACCTGGCTGCCGCCGGGGAGCTCGGGGTGAACGTGCGCGTGATCGCCGACGGAGAGGAGGAGATCGGCGGCCACTCGGTGATCGACTACCTGGCCACGCTCGACGACCACTTCGCGGCGGCGGTGATCTTCGACGGCGGCATGGCGAGCGACGAGGTCCCGGCGGTGACCACCGCGCTGCGCGGCCTGACGGGCTTCCAGCTGCGGCTGGTCGCGAACGCCAAGGAGCTCCACTCCGGGGTCTACGGCGGTGCGGCGGCAAACCCGGTGCACGACCTGCTCGCCGTGCTCGGCGCGGTGGCGGGCCGCGACGATCTGTTCGCGGCGGGCGCGGCGCCCGTGACGGACGAGGAGCGGGCCGGATGGGCGACGCTGCCATCGGGCGCCGAGCTGCTGCGAAGCGGCGGCGCGACCCCGGCCGATGAGCTGGCCGCGGACGAGTTCTACGACCGCACCTGGACGAAGCCGTCGCTCACCGTGCACTCGATCGGATCGGGCGACCCGGCCATCCACAAGACCAGCATCGGCGCCGAGGCGCGGGCATCGCTCTCACTGCGGGTCGCGCCGGGGCAGGATCCCCACGCGCTCGGGGATGAGCTGGAGCGGCGGCTGCGGGAGGCGTGCCCGGCGCACGCGACGCTCGAGCTCGAGCGCTGGCCGGACGGAGAGCCGGCCTACGTGTCGCCGGAGGAACCGGTGCTTGCGAGCGCCATGGCGGCGATCGAGCGAGCGACCGGCAGGGCGCCGGTGGCCATGCGCAGCGGCGGCTCGATCCCGATCATGGCGGCGCTGGTCGCGCGTGGGACGCCGACGGTGCTGTCCGGCTTCGCGTCGGCCGGGGACAACATCCACTCGCCCAACGAGCGGATGGCGGTGCGCAACCTGGAATGGGGCGTCGCATCGGCGCGCGAGATCTATCGCGGTCTGGCTGAAACCCTGCAGAGGTAGGGGTGGACGGCGTCCGTCGAAGCCGTTAGGCTTGCCCGCGATGCGAGTCACGTCTCGTGGCATGAGCGAATACCAGGTGCGCACGCGGCTGTACGAGCCGCCGGAGATGGTGCGCCGGCTCGAGGCCAAGCTGGCCTGCTGGAAGATCGCGACCTCGCCGCGGATGCGGGGCGAGGACCTGCGCAAGGCGTTCGAGCAGCGGCTGGACAGCCGCACCGACGACGTGGTGGCGGCTCCGGTGCAGGAGAGCGACGGGCCGCGCATCCGGCTGATCGCGTAGCCGGGGTCAAATCTCCGACCTGACCCCGTTTGATGGTGACGCCAGGTGCCAGGCTTCAGCCTGGCAGCGCTTCGGCAATCAGCCTGTGAGTTGATGCGGAGCCGGACTGAAGTCCGACACCGCGCGGCATCGACTACGGGGTCAGGCCGGAGGCCTGACCGCCGTTCCCATTCCCGTTCCACGCGCGCATCGCCGCGTCCACCCCGTCCCGCACCACCGCCAGCGTGCAATCCGCACCGTCGCGGATCATCCGCTCGACGTCGGTCCCGGCGGGGAAGGGCGTCAGCACCCAGTCCGCCACCGGCCGCGGGTCGCCGCGCTCCGGCCGGCCGATCCCGATCCGCACCCGCAGGAAGTCCTGCGTGCCGAGCGCATCCGCCACCGATCGCAGGCCGTTGTGCCCTGCCAGCCCTCCGCCGCGCTTCGCCCGAACGTCGCCGACCGGCAGGTCGAGCTCATCGTGTACGACCACCAGGCGCTCGGGCGGCAGCTTCGCGAACCGCAGCGCGGGGGCGACCGACCGCCCCGAGTCGTTCATGTATGTCTCGGGGACGAGCAGCACGAGCCGCTGGTCGCCGTCGCGCACCTCGCTCGCCTTCCCGTTCCACCGCGACCGCCAGCTGCCGCCGAGCTCCGACGCCACCAGCTCCACGGCTCTGCGGCCAAGGTTGTGCCGGGTGTCGCGGTAGCGCGGCCCGGGATTGCCCAGGCCGACGACCAGGTAGGCGAACGACGACTCGCGAGGGCGCAGCAGGCCCACGCCGTCTTACTCGTCGCCCGAGGAACCCTCCGCCGGCGCCTCGGCCTCGCCGCCGTCGCCCCCGGCCTCCGCAGCCTCCTCGGCCGCGGCCTCGGCTGCCTCCTCGCCCTCGGCTGCAGGCGCCTCCAGCTCCTCCTCGGAGATCGGCGCGCTGACCGTGGCGAGGGCGGTGCCCTCTGGGTCGTCGAGGAACGTGACGCCCTCGACCGGCGGGATGTCGGCCAGGCGGAGCGATCCGCCGATCTCGAGCTCGGTGACGTCGACGGTGATCTCCTCGGGGATGGCGGTCGGCAGCACGGAGATGTGCAGCTCGTGCGTCGGCTGGCTGAGAACGCCGCCCATACCGACCCCGGCCGGGGTGCCCTCGAGCACCACACGCACCACGGTGTTGATCGGCTGGTCGAGCCGCACCTCGTGGAAGTCGATATGGATCACGCGGTCGCGCACGGGATCGAGCTGCATGTCCTTGATGACCACCGAGTGGGCCTTGCCCTTGCCGTCGATCGTGAGGTCGATGATGGCGTGCTGGCCACCGGGGCCCGAAACTGCCGTGCGCAGGTCGCGAGCACCGACGCAGATCGGCGTCGCGCCGTCCTTGCCGCTGGTGGACGTGTAGATCACACCGGGGATCTCGCCGGCGGCGCGCAGCGCCTTGGCGTCCTTGCCACCGCGCCCCTCGCGCACGCGCGCTTCGAGTTTCACATCAGCCATCGATCGCTCCCAGAGACGTGACGACCGGCTCGGCGCTCAGAAGAGCTGGTTGCCGCCGTGGAACAGGCCGGACACCGAGTCGTCGTTGAAGACGTTGGAGATGGTATCAGCCAGGATCGGGGCGACCGACAGCACCCTGACGTTGTCGGGGCGCTTCACCAGGTTCCCGGGGATGGTGTCGGTGACGACCACCTGCTTGAACACGCTGTCGGCCAGGTTCTCGAGCGCGGGCCCCGAGAACACCGCATGCGTGGCGCATGCATAGACCGCCGTCGCGCCGTGCTCGAGCAGCGCATCGCCGCCGGCGCAGAGCGTGCCGGCGGTGTCGATGATGTCGTCGATCACGATGCAGATCTTGTCGCGGACGCGGCCGATCACGTTGGTCACCTCCGCCACCTGCTGCTCGGGCCGCTCCTTGGTGATCAGCGCGAACCCGGCGCCGAGCATCTCGGAGAACTTCTTGGCCAGCTTGGCGCGGCCGGCATCGCCCGAGACGACCACGATCTCCTCGGGCGCGACGTTGCCCAGCACCAGCTTGAAGTGCTCAGCAAGCAGCGGCACCGAGGTCATGTGGTCGACGGGGATCTTGAAGAAGCCCTGCAGCTGGCCGGCGTGCAGGTCCATGGTCAGGACGCGATCCGCGCCGGCGGCCTCGATCATGTCGGCAACCAGCTTGGATGTGATCGGCTCGCGCGGCGAGCTCTTCTTGTCCTGGCGCGAGTAGGGATACCAGGGCATCACCGCCGTGATCCGCTTCGCCGAGGCCAGGCGTGCGGCGTTGATCATGATCAGCAGTTCCATCAGCGAGTCGTTGGTCGGCGACGAGCACGACTGGACGATGAACATGTCCGCGCCGCGAACCGACTCCTCGTACCGGCAGTAGACCTCGCCGTTGGTGAACGTCTTCAACGTGGCCTGTCCCAGTTCGATACCGAGCCGCTCGGCGATCTTCTCCCCCAGCTCCGGGTTCGAACGGCCGCTGAACAGCATCAGCCGCTTCTGCGGCGTCCGCTCCATCCATGTCAGCCGCGGATCGCTCACCGTCGGCACCGTCGCCGGCAGCGTGGGGAACAGCGGTATCGGCGACTCAACGCTGACGGCGCTTTCGGGTTCCATATCCCGGGATGTTGGTCTGCTTGGCACGAGCGACTCCGAGGGCGTCGGGCGGGATGTCGTCGGTGATCACAGAGCCGGCCGCCGTCCAGGCGCCGTCACCGATCGTGACCGGAGCGACGAAGACATTATGAGAGCTGGTGTGGACGTCCTTGCCGATCACGGTGCGCTGCTTGCGGGTGCCGTCGTAGTTGGCCGTGATCGCCCCCGCTCCGATGTTCGTGCCCGAGCCGACCTCGGCGTCACCGATGTAGGACAGGTGAGGCACCTTGGCTCCTTCGCCCAGCACGGAATTCTTGATCTCCACGTACGTCCCCGCCTTGGCCCCGTCAAGGAGCGTCGCTCCGGGACGAAGGTAGCAGAACGGGCCGACGAGAGCGTCGCGGCCGATCGTCGCGTCGGCCGCGACCACGTGGGGGCCGACGTGCGCGCCGGCACCGATCCGGGTGTCGCCGCGCAGCACGGTGAAGGGATGGATGACGGCGTCGGCCTCGATCTGCACGGTCGGCTCGATGAAGGTGCTCGCCGGATCGACGATGGTCACCCCGTCCAGCTGGTGGCGGCGGTTGATGCGGGCGCGCAGCTCGGCGTCCGCCTCGGACAGGTCGACGCGCGTGTTGACGCCCTTGGCGACGAGCGGGTCGTCGTGGACGTGGGCGTGCACCCGCTCGCCGTCGCCGTGCAGGATGCCGACGATGTCGGTCAGGTAGATCTCGCCCTGGTCGTTGTCGTCGGTGACGCGGTCGAGCGCAGACCAGAGCAGGTCGGCTCGCACGACGTAGTACCCGGAGTTGACCTCGGCGATGGCGCGCTGCTCAGGCGTCGCGTCACGCACCTCGACGATGGCGGCCACGTCCCCGGAGGGGCCCCGGACGATGCGCCCGAAGTCGGCGCCCACCGCGGCGGTGCGCTCGAACACGAGCAGGGTCGCGGCCGCGCCGGCCTCGCGGTGCGCCTCGATCAATGCCTGGAGCGTCTCGGCCTCGATCAGCGGATGGTCGGCATTCAGGATCAGGACGTCCCCGGCGAACGCGTCGAGCGCGGCGCGGGCGGCGAGCACCGCATCACCGGTGCCGCGAGCAGTCTGCTGCACCGCGGCGGCTGCCCAGCCGGGCACGAGCGCGGCGAGCTCTGGCTCGTCGGGGGGGATGACGACGACGGCCGGGTCGGCGCCGAGCGGCTCCACGGCGCCGAGCGACCAGGCCAGCAGCGGTCGGCCGCACGCGGTGTGCAGGAGCTTTGGCCGGCGCGACTTCATGCGCGTGCCCCTACCGGCGGCGAGGACGATGGTGGCCAGGGTGTCGGTCATCGAGGGTCAGTGCCGGGAGAACTGGGGCGCCTGGATTCGAACCAGGGGTCGCGGGACCAAAACCCGCTGCCTTACCACTTGGCCACGCCCCATCGGCGCGCGGTCAGGCTCGGTGAGTATACGGGCGAGGAGCGTTTGGACGCGCCGCGCCACGTCGTGCCCTGAGGAGCCGAAACGCGAGCGTCCCAAGGAGCAAGGGAGGCACAGTGCTCTGCACGGGCCGACCGCAGCGACGCCGGGAGGCGACGCGTTGCAGGCTCCTAGGTTCTCCGCAGGTCGCCGAGCATGACGAGCACGAGGATGACGAGGACGAGCGCGGCGACGATGGCAGTCAGGAACAGCAGGCCTCCGAGTGCGGGCACGATGATCGCAGCCACCGCCTGCGACATGGCCAGGATCCACAGCGGGCGTCGAAGCCGCAGCGGAACGCGCTTCCGGAGCCAGAGGTAGGCGAAGACGACGACCAGCCCGACCAGCCACAGCCAGTGGAAGCCCTTCAGCCACACGGCCAGGCCCTCGACGATGCCGACGAGGAGCGCGATGCGGATGCTGTGCGCGCGCACCCACTGCACCGGAGAGCGCCGGGGAGGCTTCTCCTGGAGGGTGACGCGGTCGGTGGAAACGTTCCATTCCGCCATAGGTGAATGCTACATGGTGCATGTGGGAATCGAGCCCGGGACGGACGCCGCGGCGGCCTGCGCGGCGGCCTGGTCGGCGAACAGCCCGAACACCGTCGGCCCGCTGCCGGACACCGCCGCCGCCAGCGCTCCCGCATCCCGCACGGTGGCCAGGGCGTCGCGGATCGACGGTCGCAGCGAACAGGCCGCGTCCTCCAGGTCGTTCGCGACCAGGCGCGCGACGTCGTGCGCCGAGCGCACGATGTGCACGCCGCGGATGAGGTCGCCCTGCACGGCCGGGTAGATCGGGTTCGGCTCCGATGCCGCGTACACCTCGGCCGTCGACAGGCCCTCGGCGTCGGGCACGAGCAGCACGCCGATGCCCCGCGGGAACTCCGGCAGCGGCCGCAGCACGTCGCCCCGCCCGGTCGCGAGGGCGACCTCGAGCCCCGAGAGGAAGAAGGGGACGTCGCTTCCCAGCGACCGCGCGATGTCGTACAGCTCGTTGACCGACCGCTCGCCCGGCAGCGCCCGTAGCACGGCGGCGGCGTCGGACGACCCGCCGCCCAGCCCCGCGGCGACAGGGATCCGCTTCTCCAGCCGCACACGCCTGGCCTCCCCCAGCGCTTCGAGCGCGCGCGTGACCAGCGTGTCGCCGGGAAAGCCCTCGACCACCGTCTCGGGTGCCGGCTCGAGCTCCAGCGTGTCGTGCAGCTCGAGCGCGGCGAACAGGGTCGTGATGCGGTGGAACCCATCGTCGCGCACCGGGCCGACGCGCAGGCAGAGATTGATCTTCGCGGGGGCGTGCAGGATCACACCAGCTCCAGGAACTGCTCGGGCTCCAGCTGCTCCGCGCGGAGCCCCGCGAGATGCTCGGGCGGCGGGGGGAGCCCGGCGAGCGCCATCGCGTTTGCGAGCCGCTTGCGCCGGTGGGCGAACGCCGCGTGCACCGTTCGCGACAGCGCCGGCCAGCCGGGGCCGGCGGCACGGTCGCCGCTCCGCTCGAACGCAACCAGGGCCGAGTCGACCCGCGGCACCGGGGAGAAGACCCTCCGCGACACGGGGCGAACCGCCAGCCGCCTGCAGCTGAGCTGGACGAGCACGGACACCGCCCCGTACGCCTTCGTGCCGGGCCGGGCGAACAGCCGGTCTGCGATCTCGCGCTGCACCATCACGCAGAACCGCTCGCACACCGGCAGGGCGTTCATCACCACCGGCGTCGCGACCGCATAGGGCAGGTTCGCGACCAGCGCGGATGGGCGCGGCTCGAGCGCGGCGAAGTCCAGCTTCATCGCGTCGGCGAACAGCAGCCGCACGTTGTCGACGCCGGCCAGCGTCGCGTCCAGCGCCGGCTCGAGCCGACGGTCGATCTCGACCGCGTGCACGAGCGCGACGCGCTCGCTCAGCCAGCGGGTGAGCACGCCGAGCCCCGGCCCCACCTCGAGCACGACGTCATCGCGTCGCAACGGGGCGATGCGGCCGATGATGCCAAGCACGTTGTCGTCGATCAGGAAGTTCTGGCCGAGCCCGCGGTTGGGGGTGATGCCCAGCTCGCGCAGCCGGGCGATGGAGACCTGGGTTGAGGGCACGGTCCCATCATGCCAGGGTGACCACGGCCACCCCGGCCGCCACCACGGCTGCCCCCACCAGCGTCCGCGGGTCGAGCCGCGTGCGGCCGAGCATGGCGGCGAGCAGCGGCGCCATCACGATGCTCGACTCGCGGACGGCCGAGACCGACGCAGCCGGCGCACGCTGCAGCGCGGCCAGCGCGAGGGCGTAGGCGCCGAACATGCCCAGGCCGGCGATCACCGATGACCGGTTGGCCGCAGCGCGCAGCGCCGGGCGCCCGTCACGGCTGAGCGACCAGGCGGCATAGGCGAGCGACGGCCATACCATCACGGCCTCCAGGTAGGGGACCGGCGATCCGTACCGCAGGCCCTGCTTGTCGACCAGCGTGTAGCCGGCGATCGTGACCGCGACGCCGAGGGCGAGGCCGAGCTGGCGCGGACGAGCGCGGCCGGCGCCCAGCGCGACGATGCCGATCCCGGCGGCCACCAGCAGCACGCCGGCCACCTGGCCGGCCGAGGCGGCGGTTCCCGTCGCGACCGCGATGGCGAGCACGAGCGGCGGCGCGGCTCCGCGGGCGACCGGGTACACGACCGGCACCGACGCGCCCCGGTAGGCGGCCGCGAGCAATGCGATGTAGGCGAGCTCGAGCAGGGCCGAGGCTGCGATCCAGGGGATCGCCCCGCTCCGCACATCCCACGTTGCCGCCGCGATCGGCAGCGCGGCGGCGACGCCGACCACCATGGCGACCGCCGCCGCCGGCCGCGGGTCGCGGGCGCTGCCGACGAGCACGTTCCAGAGCGCGTGCACCAGCGCCGCCGCGAGGGCCAGCGCGAGCGCGCCCGTGCTCACGGCAGGCCGAACACGCGGGCCGCGTTCTGCTCGATCTGGGCCGCGAGCTCGCCGGGATCGGCGCCCCGCAGCTCCGCGAGGAAGCCGACGGTGTGCGCGACGTTGGCCGGCGTGTTCGGCCGCCCGCGCAGCGGCACCGGGGCGAGGTACGGGCTGTCGGTCTCGGCCAGCAGCAGCTCGGCGGGCGCCCCGGCGGCGGCCTGCTGGAGCTCCACCGCCTTCGGG
>DASQYY010000027.1:0-5195 GCA_035638975.1 Gaiellales bacterium | reverse complement strand
GAGGAGACCGGCCGCGCCGAACTGGTCGGCGCGGGCGTGCTCGGCCGCTACGCCGGCCTGGCCGCGGCGCTGATCGTTGCGGTCGGCGCCAACATCGCGCTCGTCATCGCTCTGGCCGGGGTGCTGATCGTCAACGGCCTGAGCGTGTCTGCCTCGTTGGTCGCGGGTGCGTCGATCGGCCTGGTCGGCATCGTGTTCGCGGGCGTCGCGTCGGTGACCGCGCAGCTGTCGTCGACCACGAGGGGCGCAAGCGGCCTCGCCGCGGCCGCGCTCGGAGTCGCGTTCCTCGTCGGCGGCGTGGGGAACATGCTCGGCAACTCGGATGCGAGCGGGCTGCGCGTCGATCCCGGCTGGGCGACGTGGCTCTCGCCGATCGGCTGGGGCCAGCTGATGCGCCCGTTCGCCGGCAACCATCTCCTGCCGCTGCTCGTCGCCGCGGCCGTCTTCAC
This sequence comes from Gaiellales bacterium, assembly GCA_035638975.1. Classification (GTDB taxonomy): domain Bacteria; phylum Actinomycetota; class Thermoleophilia; order Gaiellales; family JAICJC01; genus JAICYJ01. The sequence goes on along the minus strand of DASQYY010000027.1, from coordinate 4,746 downwards.
GCTCCTCGTCGGTGTCGCGGTGGTACTCGTGAACCATCGCGATGTCGGCGCGGGGATCCTGGCCGAGCGCCGAGGCAACGCCGAAGCTTCCAAGGGCCTGCTCAGCCCGCTCGGGCTGGTGTGGCGGATGCAGCGTGGCGCCATCCTGGGCTGGGCGATCGGCATGGCCGGGTTCGGCGCCGTCTTCGGCGCGATGGCCAAGAACGTCACGACCGCGGGGCGCGACAGCGCCGACTGGTACATGCGCGTGGGCGGCTCCCACCAGATCCTCGACGCCTACCGCACATCGATCATTGAGATGGCCGGCGCGGCGGTCGCCGTCTTCACGGTTCAGATGCTGCTGCGGATGCATGCCGACGAGCGCGACGGGCAGCTGGAACCAATCCTCGCCACCGCGGTCAGCCGCCCACGATGGATGGCCAGCCACCTGATCAACGCGAGCGTCGGCGCGGTCGCGCTGCTCGTCCTGTTCGCTGCGACCATGGCGGTCACGATCGGGGCTGACCTTGGCGACACCGGCGGACAGCTCCGCGCGCTTCTGCAGGCTGCGGCGGTGCAGCTGCCGGCGGTCATGGTCGTGGCCGGGGTCGTGGTGGCAGCGACGGCGCTCCTGCCACGCTGGGCGACCGTCATCTCCTGGGCGTACGTCGGCGTGGCCATCGTCGCCGGGCCGATCTTCGGCGCGGCAACGCTGCAGCTGCCCCGCTGGGCGCAGGACATCTCGCCGTTCACGCTCGTGCCCAAGCTCCCCGGGGCCGGGTTCGACGCCCAGGCGATCATCGCCCTCTCCGCCGTCGCGGTCGCGCTGCTGACCGCCGGCGCGATCGTGTTTCGCCGCCGCAACCTCGTCCTCCCGGTCTGACAGCCAGGCTCGGAGAGCCGTTTGACGCCCTCCCCGCGGGGTGGGAGACTTGCCCCTCACTGACTTGGGGAGGGCTGATGGCCTGGAATCTCAAGGGCAACTACGTCGAGACGTGCTCGTGCGAGTTGATGTGCCCGTGCAACCTGTCCTTCGACCACGGCGCGACGTACGACTACTGCCGGGTGGTGCTGGTGTTCGACATCCGGGAGGGGAACGTCGAGGGAACAGATATCGCCGGAGTCAAGGTGGCGGCAGTCGCAGACACGCCCAAGGTCATGACCGACGGTAACTGGAAGCTGGGGCTGTTCGTCGACGAACACGCGAGCGAGGATCAGGCGGACAAGCTGGTGAAGGTGTTCACCGGGCAGCTGGGCGGCCCGATGGCCGGCATCGCGCCGCTCGTCGGCGAGATGCTGGGCGTCGAGCGGGCTCCGATCGCGGTCCAGCACGACGGGCACCGCCACAGCGTCCGCATCGGCGACGCGGTCGACTTCGAGATCGAGGACATCGTGCCCTTCGGCGTCGAGAACGACCAACCCGTGCGCTTCTCCGGCATGTTCCACCCCGTCGCTTCTGATCTGACGATGGCGGAGGCCAAGCGCTCCAGCATCAACGCCTTCGGCATCCAGTACGAGGGAAAGACCGGCGTGTCGAAGTCCGACTTCTCCTGGGCGGCCTGACCTTCTCCGCGCCAGAGCTAGCTCCCGCCGGCGCCGGTCTGGCGCCGGCCTTCGCGGCCGTTCGCACCCGGCTCGGCCTGGCCATGCTGCTGTTCGCGCTGGCCGGGCTCGGCTGGTGGTGGACAGCCAACCAGATGAACGGCATGGACAACGGGCCATGGACCGGCCTGGGTGCCATCAGCTGGTTCCTCGGAGTGTGGATCGTGATGATGGCGGCCATGATGCTCCCCTCGGTGGCACCGACGATCGCGCTCTATTCCGTCATGGCCCGGTCGCGATCACTCGGCCTGCCGCTGCTGTTTGCGGCCGGCTACCTCGTGACGTGGGCGGGGGCGGGACTGCTCGCCTTCCTGCTGGCCGCCGGCGGCGGACGGCTCACGGGAAACGTGCTGGCGTGGGATCGGGCCGGTCGCTGGGTCGCCGGCGCCACGTTGATCCTGGCCGCGGCCTACGAGCTGACGCCGCTCAAGGACGTGTGCCTGGGCAAGTGCCGAAGCCCGCTCGGCTTTCTGCTTGGCGCCTGGCGCGGAGGCCGGCTGGGTGCCGTACAGATGGGTGCCAAGAACGGCGCCTGGTGCGTGGGCTGCTGCTGGGCGCTGATGGCGGCCCTGTTCGCACTGGGCCTGATGAGCATCGTCTGGATGGCCGTCGTGGCCGGGCTGATCGCCATCGAGAAGACGCTGCCCTCACACCGCGTCGCCACCTACGTCACGGCCGGCGTGTTGTTCGGCCTCGGTGTTCTGCTGCTGGTTGCCCCAGAGGCCTTACCCGGCCTCACCACGCCCGGCGACGGCCCGATGCCCGCAATGGGCGGCATGGGGTCCTGAGTCCGTGAGCCGGTTGGATGGACAGGTCGGGTTGATCACCGGGGGCGGGCGCGGGATCGGTGAGGCGATCGCGCGCGAGCTGGCCGGCGCGGGGATGCGAGTTGCGGTGACGGGGCGCACCGAGTCGCAGGTGCGCTCGGTCGCCGAGGCGGTCGGCGGGCTGGCGCTGATCGGCGACGTCTCACAGCAGCGCGACGTCGAACGGTGGGTGGACGAGACCGAGCGGGAGCTGGGGCCGATCGACCTGCTGGTCAACAACGCAGCGATCGTGGGCGCTCCGGAGCCGTTCTGGGACCACCCGCCGTCGGAATGGTGGCGGGTGTTCGAGATCAACGTGCTGGGCACGTTCCTGTGCTGCCATGCCGTCGCCGGTGGAATGGTGGAGCGCGGACGAGGTCGGATCGTCAACCTCACAAGCGGCGCGTCGCACCTCCCGCAGCTGCCGGCGGTCGGAAGCGACACCAGCTATCCGCCGACCAAGGCCGCGGTCAATCGCTTCACGGAGCGACTGGCGGTGGAGCTGGCTGAGTACGGCGTCCACGCGTTCGCCGTCGCGCCGGGGCTCGTCCGCACCGAGATGACGGAGAGCCTTTCCGGCCCGATACCCTGGACACCGCTCGAGGCACCGGCCCGACTGATCCGCGGCCTCGCCGAGGGCAGGGCGGACGAGCTCTCGGGCCGCTACCTGCACGCGGAGCACGACGCCGACCTCGACGCGCTCGCCGCGCGCGCCGACGTGATCCGCGAGCAGGATCTCAACGCGGTCCGGCTGCGCCGCTAGCGGCGGCGCCCTGCCCGCCCAGGTGGTGCTCGACCTCCCGGAAGCCCCCAGACGGGCTGCTAGCTTCGCGTCACAGTCGTCTCTTCCACCAGGCGATCGACCACACGCCCTGCGATGTCCCGATTCTCCTGCTTCGCGGCTGCAGCCTGCTGCGCAACCTCCACGCGGGCCGCCTGCCACGCCGCCCAGTGACCGGATACCAGGGCCCAGAGCGAGAGAGCTGATACATAGACGACGCTGCGCACCCAACCGGTGGCCACCGAGATCGGGATCATCACGATCCAGAACACCGTCAGCCACCCGTTGACGCGTCGCATGAACACGGGATCGCCCTGCACTGACGCCCAAAGCGACTTGACGACGCCAGAAAGCACTGGTTGCCTCCTTGCTCGGGTCCGTGATGCCTCATACCCGGTTGCTGCGGGTTGCACGCAGTCGGATTGGCGCTCGATTGATCCCAGATCCCCGCCGGCGCTGCAGGCCTGGCGGCGGCTGAGGCTCGGACACTCTCAGCCGCCGCCAACGGTGCCGGCCACCGGTGGTGATCGCCTCCCGGCAGCCGACGTGAAGTGCCGCTGCGCGGATTGGCGACATGGAAGTGCCGCGCGCGTCCTCCAACCGCGCAGCGAGGTGTGGTCGGGCGTCGATGCGGTCATCTCATCCCCGCCGCCGATGATGGGCCCGACCTCCCGCGCTGGACGGCATCTCCGGCCGGCCGTATGGTGAGGGCATGCGTCCCTTCGTCGCCGCAGCGCTCACCGCCGTCGTGCTCGCTGTCGCGCCGGCCTGCGGTCCGGGGTCCACGGCCACCTCGTCCACCGCGCCCGCACCCTCGACGAACAGGGCCAACGTGCTGCTGACGGCGGCCAGCGCGACGCGCGCGGCCGGAAGCGCACGGGTGGGCATGGCCATGACCATGCCGTCGGCGGCCGGGACGATCCGGATGCACGGCACCGGCCTGTTCCGGCTGGGAACCCCGGCCCTTGGAGAGCTGCGCCTGTCGATGAGCGCCGCCGGCCGCTCGTTCCCCATGGAGGAGCGGATCATCGGCACCGTCTTCTACATGCGAAGCCCGGTGTTCGCGCAGCAGCTTCCGGCCGGGAAGCGGTGGCTCAAGTTCGACCTCTCGGCAATGGGGTCCGCGGGCAGCGCGCTCAGCTCGGCGATGAACAACGGGACGAGCGACCCGACGCAGACGCTGACGTACCTGCAGGCCACGGCGGATTCGATCCAGAACCTGGGCAGCGAGGACATCGGCGGAGCCAGCACCACGCACTATCACGCCGTGGTGATCTTCAAGAAGGCGGTGGAGCTGCTCGTGCAGCGGGCCAGCCCGGCGCAGCGGCCGGCGCTGCGGCGGCTCTACGCGCAGTTCGAGAGCCAGACTGGCGTCACCGACTATCCGGCCGATGTGTGGGTCGACAGTGCGGGCCTCGTGCGCAAGATGCACTACTCGATGCCGATGACGACCACCGGCGAGGCGATGGATGTGACGATGACGATGTCCCATTTCGGGACGCCGGTGCACGTCGCCGCGCCGCCGGCGGGGCAGGTGGCCGACCTCTCGCGCATGGCCGCCGCGGCCCAGCAGCAGTA
>DASQYY010000026.1:0-9910 GCA_035638975.1 Gaiellales bacterium | reverse complement strand
CTCGTATGCCTCCTCGATCGTCGCGCCGACCGCCACCCCGCACGGCGTCGCGTGCTTGATGATGGCGCACGCCGGCACCTGGAACGAGGAGGCGAGCGACCGCGCCGCCTGCAGGTCGAGCAGGTTGTTGAACGAGAGCGGCGGCCCGCCGAGCTGCTCGATCATCGACAGCAGATGTCGCCGGGCGCCGGATTCCACGTAGTAGGCGGCGCGCTGGTGCGGATTCTCGCCGTACGCCAGGTCGGCCGCCTTCACCAGATCGAGGACGACCCGCTCGGGGAAGGCCTCGACCTCGTTGAACCACTCCGAGATGGCCGCGTCGTAGCCGGCCGTGTGGGCGAACGCCTCGGCGGCCAGCTCGCGGCGGGTGTCGGCGGACAGCTCACCACCGGAGGTGCGCAGCTCATCGAGGATGAACCCGTATCGCTCCGGGTCCGTGACCACCGCGACCGAGTCGAAGTTCTTCGCCGCCGCGCGCACCATGGTCGGGCCGCCGACGTCGATGTTCGCGATCACCTCGGGCTCGGTCACCCCGCGCCGGTTGGCCACGTGACGGAACGGATAGAGGTTGCAGACGACCAGGTCGATCGGCTGGATGCCCTCGCGCTCGAGCGACGCCATGTCGTCGGGGTGGTTCCGCCGGGCCAGGATGGCGGCGTGGATGTGCGGATGGAGCGTTTTCACCCGCCCACCGAGCAGCTCACCGGCGCCGGTCAGCTCCTCGACCGTCGTCACCTGGAGCCCGGCGTCGGACAGGAACGCGGCGGTACCGGAGGTCGAGATCAGCTCCACGCCGAGCTCGACCAGACCCGCCGCGAACGCTGCCAGGCCGTTCTTGTCGCTGACCGAGATGAGTGCTCGTTGGATGCTCATGCCAGAGTCTCGTCCTTCACGCGGACCCGCCGGCCGCTCACCTCGAGCCGTCCGGCACAGAACAGGTGCACGGCCCGAGGCAGCAGCCGATGCTCGATCTCGTGCAGCCGCTCGGCCACGTCCTCGGGGCGCTCATCATACGAGACCTCCAGCGCCTCCTGCAGCACGATGGGGCCGCTGTCGACGGCGACGTGGTCATCGTCGATGAGGTGCACGGTCACGCCGGTCACCCGCACGCCGTGATCCACGGCGTCGCGGACCGCGTGGGTGCCAGGGAACGCAGGCAGCAGGGACGGGTGCAGGTTGAGGATGCGGCCCGAGTATCGGTGCACGAACGCCGGGGAGAGGACGCGCATGTAGCCCGCCAGGACAACGAGCCCCACCTCGTGATCGTCCAGGAAGCGCGCCGTCTCGTCCTCGTCCGAGCTGACCAGGGCGTCGATGGCCGCGGCGCGGGCGCGCTCGATGCCGGCCGCGCCCTTGCGGCTCGAAACCACACAGGCGACGTCGATCCCGGAATCGTCGATCAGCGCCTGCAGGTTGCTGCCAGTCCCCGAGATGAGGACGCCGACCCTCACCGCAGGAGCACCCCGCCGCTGCCCTCGACGACCCGGCCCGCCACCCAGGCATGCTCGCCGGTTCGATCGAGCACCCGCATCGCCGTGTCGGTGTCATCCGGCGTGACGATCACGGCATAGCCCAGGCCGAGGTTGAACACGCGGCGCATCTCCTCCTCCTCCACGCCGAGCGACGCCAGCCACGTGAACACCGGCGGCCGCTGCCAGCTGCCCAGGTCGATCTCGGCCGCCAGCCCAGACGGCAGCGGCCTGCCCAGGTTGCCTGGAATGCCGCCGCCGGTGATGTGAGCCATGGCGCGGACATCCACAGTCGCGGTCAGCTCCCGGATGGGGCGGGCGTAGATGCGGGTGGGCTCGAGCAGCGCGTCTGCGACGGACGCTCCGCCCAGGCCTTCGGGACGGTCGTCCAGGCCCACGCCGGCCCGCTCGACGAGCCGCCGCACCAGCGAGAACCCGTTCGCGTGCGGCCCGCTCGATGCCAGCCCGATGATGGTGTCGCCCGCCCGCACGCGAGCGCCGCCGATCAGGTCGCGGCGCTCGCCGACGGCCACCGCGAAGCCGGCCATGTCGAACTCGTCGGGCTCCAGCATGTCCGGGTGCTCCGCCGTCTCGCCCCCGAGCAGGGCGCAGCCGGCCAGCCGGCAGCCCTCGGCGATGCCCTCGATCAGCTGGACGACGCGATCGGGGTCGAGCCGGCCGCAGGTGATCACGTCGAGGAAGAACGCCGGTCGCGCGCCGGTCGTGATCACGTCGTTGACGCTCATCGCAACCAGGTCGATGCCGAGGCCGTGCAGGCGTCCGGCCCGCGCGCCCAGCAGGATCTTCGTCCCCACTCCGTCGCAGCCGGCCGCGATCGCCGGATCGCCGGCGCTCGGGGCATACAGGCCGGAAAAGCCGCCGAGGCTGCCCAGCACCTCGCGGGTGCGGGTGGACTCGACGGCAGCGGCGATGCGGGCGACCACGGCGTCGGCCGCCTCCAGGCTCACCCCCGCGTCGCCGTACGTCAGCGGGTGCTCGCCGCTCATCGAGCGGCCGCAGCCTCGGCCGCCGCCAGCTGCTCGAACCGCAGCTTGGCGTTACGCATCTCGTCGGGGATGTCGGTCGGGTAGTCGCCGGTCAAGCAGGCGCGGCAGAACTGATCCGCCCCCTGCCCGGTGGACTCCTGCAGCCCATCCAGCGACAGGTACGCGAGCGAGGTCGCGCCGAGACGCTCGCGCACCTCCTCGATCGACCGCCCGGCGGCCAGCAGCTCGCTCTGATCCGCCATGTCGATCCCGTAGAAGCACGGCGAGATGATCGGCGGCGAGCTGACCCGCAGGTGCACCTCGAGCGCGCCCGCCTCGAACAGCATCTGCACCAGCTTGCGCGTGGTCGAGCCGCGCACGATCGAGTCGTCCACGACCACCACGCGCTTGCCCCGCAGCACCGATGGCAGCACGTTGAACTTGAGGCGCACGCCGCGCTCGCGCAGGCCCTGGTCGGGCTGGATGAACGTGCGGCCGACGTACCGGTTCTTGACCAGCCCCTCGCCGAAGGGGATCCCGCTGCGCCGCGCAAACCCGACGGCCGCCGGGGTTCCCGAGTCGGGCACGGGGATGACGACGTCGGCGTCCACCGGGGCCTCGAGCGCCAGCTGCTCGCCCATCCGGCCGCGCACGTCGTGCAGGCCCTCGCCCTGCATCTCGGAGTCCGGCCGCGCGAAGTAGATGTACTCGAAGATGCACAGCGAGCGAGAGCGCGGCTCTACCGCCTGGCGGTAGCGGGGCCCGCGCTCGTCGACGATCACCATCTCGCCGGGGCTCAGCTCCCGCTCGAGGGAGGCTCCGATGATGTCCAGCGCGCAGGTCTCCGACGCGAGCACGAAGGCGTCGTCCAGCCGACCCACCACGAGCGGCCGGATCCCGTCCGGATCGCGGAACCCCGCGACGGCTCCCTCGGTGAGCACCACGGCGGCGAACGCGCCCTCGATCCGGGCCATCGCGTCGACGATCGACTGCTCGAGATCGCCGGACGGGTGGCGGGCGATCAGCGCGGCGATCACCTCGGTGTCAGAGGTGGACTGCAGCCGCACACGGTTGCCGCGCAGCTCCTCGCGCAGCTCGGCGGTATTGGTCAGGTTGCCGTTGTGGCCGAGCGCGATGGTGCGCCCGGCGGCGTGCTGCACGACCGGCTGCGCGTTGCGCCAGGCCGTCGAGCCGGTGGTCGAGTAGCGCGCGTGGCCGATCGCCATCCGGCCCTGCAGCGCGGAGAGCTTCGGCTCGTCGAACACCTGGCTGACCAGGCCCATGTCCTTCATGGCGACCACGCGCTCGCCGTCGGACACGGCGATGCCGGCGCTCTCCTGGCCGCGATGCTGCAGCGCGTAGAGGCCGAAGAAGGTGAGGCGTGCGACGTCGCGATCGGGCGCGCCGACCGGGTCGTAGATGCCGAACACGCCGCACATCAGCCGTCACCCTCCACGGCGGCCGGCAGCGCCGACTCCCAGATCCGAGCGGCCTCCTCGAGCCGGAGCGCCTGCCCGTCGATCACGATGGCGTCACCGCCGACGCGGCCGATCTCGCGCAGCGGCAGCTCGCCCGCCAGCTCGGCGAGCGCCGAACGGTCATCCGGCCTGACGCTGACGACGACCCGCCCGTCGCCCTCGCCAAAGGGGTCGTCGCACGACGCATTCACGCCCACGCCGCCGGCGATCGCCGACTCGGCGAGCGCAACGGCAAGCCCACCGTCGGCAACGTCGTGCGCGCTTCGCAGCAGCCGGCTTTCGGCCGCCGCGGCCAGGAACTCGTGCAGCAGCCGCTCGTTCTCGAGGTCCGGCTCGGGGATGCGACCGGCGACTGTGCCGAGCACCCGCTTCTGATACTCCGACCCGTCCAGGGCGGACGGGCCCTCGCCCGCGAGCAGCACGACATCGCCCTCCTCGCGGAACGCGGCAGGCACCGCAAGCTCCGCGTCGTCCAGGACGCCGACGACGCCGACCACGGCGGTGGGGTAGATGGGATTGCCGTAGTGCTCGTTGTAGAGCGACACGTTTCCGGACACGACCGGGAGCCCCAGCGCCTCGCACGCCTGGGACATGCCCTCGATCGCCTCGGCCAGCTCGTAGCCGACCTCACCGGTCTCGGGGTTGCCGAAGTTGAGGCAGTTGGTCACGGCTGCGGGCCGCGCGCCGGTGCAGGCCACGTTTCGGGCCGCCTCGCAGACGGCCGATGCGCCGCCACGGCGCGGATCCAGCCACGTGCGCCGTCCGTTGCCGTCCAGAGCAACGGCGATCGCGCGGCGCGACGGCGTCAGCCGGACGACCCCGGCGTCACCGCCCGGCCGGATCGCGGTGCCCGATCCGACCAGCTGGTCGTACTGCTGATAGATCCACCGGCGGCTGGCGATGTTCGGGGACGCGAGCAGCTTCCGCAGGCCGCCGACCACGTCCTCCACCGGCTGCGGTGGAAGCGGCTCGTCGACCAGGCGCTGCGGCCGCGTGCGCTCGACCTCGTAACGGGGCGCGCCGTCCACGAGGGTGTCGACGGGGATCTCGCCGACCACCTCACCGTCGAAGAAGGCCCGGAGCGTTCCGCCCTCGGTGACGGAGCCGATCACGGTCGCATCGACCTCCCACCGCTCGCAGGTCTCGAGCACCTGGTCGAGCAGATCGGGCGCGACGATCGCAGCCATCCGCTCCTGGGACTCGGAGATCATGATCTCGAACGGCTGCATGTCCGCCTCGCGCAGCGGCACGCGTGACAGGTCGACGTCGAGGCCGACCCCGCCGTGCGAGGCCATCTCGGAGGTGGACGAGGCGAGGCCTGCCGCGCCCAGGTCCTGCAGCGAGGCGAGCAGGCTGCGGTCGAGCAGCTCGAGCGTGCACTCGATCAGCTTCTTGCCCATGAATGGATCGCCGATCTGGACGCTCGGGCGCTTGTCGGCGGAACCCTCGTCGAAGCCCTGTGACGCCAGCACGCTGGCGCCGCCGATCCCGTCGCGCCCGGTGCGCGAGCCGTACAGCACCAGCAGGTTGCCGATGCCCGTGGCGCTCGCCGAGGTCAGCCGCTCGGCCGGGAGCAGGCCCACGCACATCGCATTGACCAGGCAGTTTCGCTCGTAGGCGGGTTCGAAGTAGACCTCGCCGCCGAGGTTGGCGACGCCGACGCAGTTGCCGTAGTGCCCGACGCCGGCGACCACCTGGGAGAAGAGATGCCGCTGGTGGTCGGTCTCCAGCTCGCCAAACCGAAGCGAATCGAGGATCGCGATCGGGCGCGCACCCATGGCAAAGATGTCGCGGAGGATGCCGCCGACGCCGGTCGCGGCCCCCTGGAACGGCTCGACGGCGGAGGGGTGGTTGTGGCTCTCGACCTTGAGCGCGACTGCGAGCCCGTCACCGACATCGATCACCCCGGCGTTCTCGCCCGGCCCCTGAAGGACGTGGCGTCCGCTCGTGGGGAACCGCCCCAGCAGCGGCCGCGAGTGCTTGTAGCCGCAGTGCTCGCTCCAGAGCAGCGAGTACACGGCCAGCTCGAAGTCGTTGGGATCCCGCCCCAGCAGGTCGCAGATCCGTTCGAGCTCACCGTCGGTCAGGCCGAGGGCGCGGTGGAGCGGCTGAGGCGTCACGGCAGTCACAAGCGCACGACGCATGGTACCGGAGCGGGTCGATGGCGGCCTCCGGCCACCGACCCGCTCCGTCGCCCGTTATCCGTTCTTCGAGTGGCTGTGGCCGTGAGCGTGGCTCGACGCGTGGCCGGAGTGGCCGTGCTTTGCGGTCGTGCCGGAGTGGCCGTGCGAGCTCTGGTGCCCGTGCGGGTGCGAGTGCGCCGGCTTGGCCTGATGCGCATGCCCATGGCCGCCGCCGTGGCTGGTGCCGGCGTCGCTCGAGCTCGTCTGGCCCTGACCGCCCTGATCACCTGGCTCCGAGCCAGTGGTGCTGCCGGTGCTTCCCTCGGTGCTGCCGGTATCGCCCCACCCCTTGTGCAGGCCGCAGTTCGCGTGCCCCTGCTTGTTGAAATGCACGCCATTGTGCGCACAGGTCTGATAGACCGAGTCTCGAACGGTCTGGACAGGCATCATGCGCGCGACCGCCGTACCCGCGAGCACGAGCCCGGCGAGCAACGGCAGCACGACCAAAACGCGGTTGATCGACATCAAAAGACCCCCAAACGACGACAATGTACGCCCATCTCATCGGCAGGATGGGGGCGCATCCCTCTCACCCATCGGGTGGGTGATCGCTGCCTCCGTTGGGGTGGCGCTCTGGCATGGGGGGTACCGCACGGGCGGTCAGCTGCTGATCGCGGCCGCCGCGGTCGCCTGCGTGGCGGTCGCACGGCCGCGCCCACGGATCGGCGCACTGCGCGACCCACTCCTCGGCGGCCTGGCGGCGGCGGCCGCCGCGAACCTGGCGTCGCTCGCGTGGAACGGCAGCGGCACGGCACCTGCGCTGGCGGCCGTCGCCGTGGCGGTGATCGCCCTCTGGGCCTCGGCCGCAGGGCCGCGGCTCGGACAGCACGTGGTGATGGCCGAGGCCGGCATCGGGCTGGCGTGCGCAACGGCCGGAGTCGCAGGGCTGCTCGTTCACAGCCGACCGCTCGCCGAGCGAATCGACGGCATCTGGCGCGCGGGGGGCACGTTCGAGTACCCGCCCGCCCTGGGGCTGCTCGCCGTCTGCGCGGTCGCCGCAGTGCTGGCGTTGCGTGCGGAGGGAACGATCGACCGCGCTCCGGCGATCGTCGGCTGCGCAGTGCTGGCCGCGGCCGTGGTGGCCACGTTCGACCGCACGGCCGCGATCGGGCTGATCGCCGTCGCCATCCTGTTCGCCGTCCGCATCCCCTCCGTGCGGCCGGTGGTGGGGTGGACGGCGGCCGTCGCCGCGGTCACTGCCGTGGTTGCGATCGGCGTCGCGGGGCCGAGCGCCCGGGCGCTGGAGCGCCATCTGCGACACGGGCCGCTGACCTCGCGGCAGGACGCCTGGCGAGCGGCGTGGGACGGCGCGCGCAACCGGCCCGCCCTCGGCTATGGCCCGGGGACGAAGCTGCCCGTGAGGCCGGTGATCGGAACGGCCGCGCCCCCGGCCGAGGCTCACGACGCCGTGCTCCAGCAGGCCCTGGACGCCGGGGTCGTGGCCGCGCTTGGAACGGCCGTGGCGCTGATCGCGATGCTGCTCCGCGGTGGGGCCGCGCTGGCGTCGCGCGACCCCGTTGCGCTGGCATGCGGCGTGGCTGCGGTCGCCGTCGCACTGTCAGGGCTCTACGACTTCACCTGGTCGTTCGCCCCACTGGTGCTGCTGGGGTCGCTCGCGGCGCTCGGCTGCCGGAAGCAGGCGGCGTGAGCGAGGCGGCCGAGGTCACCGAGGTCTCGCGGCTCGAGCTCTTCTTCGACCTGGTGTTCGTCTTCACCATCACCCAGTTCACAACGCTCCTGACGCGGCACCCGACCGCCGCCGGAGCGGCTCAGACGGCGGTGATGCTGGCCATCGTGTGGTGGATGTACGGCGGGTACGCCTGGCTGACAAACCTCGTGCCGCCCGACCGGGCCGCCCGGCGGATCGCGATGGTGTGCGGGATGGCGAGCTACCTGGTGCTGGCCCTCACCATTCCCCGAGCGTTCCACGGCGAAGGGCTGACGTTCGGGCTCGCCTACCTGCTGGTCGTGCTCGTCCACGGCGGCCTGTTCACCGTGTCGACCCGGCCCAGCCTGGCGATCATCTACCGCGGCTTCTTCCCGGTGAACGTCGCGTTCGCGCTGATCGTGGTGGCGGGCGGCGCCATCGGTGGCGCCGCCCAGTACGGTCTGTGGACGCTCGTCGCCTGTGCGGCGTGGCTCTCGCCGCGGCTGATCCCCGACCAGAGCCACCTGCTTGGAGCGCACCACTTCGTCGAGCGCCACGCCCTGGTCGTGCTGGTGGCGTTGGGCGAATCGGTGGTCGCCGTCGGCATCGGCGCGTCCAGCGCATCGCTCGACGCTGCGACGTTGACCGCGATCGCCCTTGGGATGGCCATGGCCGGCTGCCTGTGGTGGGCCTATTTCGGCGCCGACGACGACCGGCTGCGGGAAGCGGGCTTCACACGGGCGATCGCGATGGGGCGCCGCCTGGTCGGCGTGCGTGCGTTCGGGCTCGTGTTCGTGGCGCTGCTCGGTGCGGTGGTCGCGACGGCGGCCGGCGTCCGCCACGGGGTGGCCGATCCCGGCTCACACCTGACGGGGCCACAGGCGCTCGAGCTGGGAGGGGGAGTGGCGCTCTTCCTCGTCGCCGACCAGGTCAGCCGCGCCGCGATGGCGCTTGGGATCTCGCCGGCGCGCATGACCGCGGCGGCGGCGGCGCTTTGCACGACTGCGGTCGGGATCGCGCTGCCCGCCGGATTGCAGGAGGCCGCGCTGGTCGCCGTGCTGACGGTCAGCTTCATCCTCGAGCGGCGCTCGGGACCGGTCGCCGCGCCCGCGTAACCCGCACTCCCCGTGTTGAGGCGGGCGGCGATGGGAATGTGGAGCGGGGACACGGTGGCGGGCTCCTCTGCCGCCGGGAAAGGATCCCTGTGACCGAGCATGGAGAGCACGAGGACGACCGCATGGACGCGACCGATCCGGTCATGCCGGGCGAGGCGAACCCCTCAGCCCACGAGCCAACCTCCGAACCGGGGGTCGCGACGGGCTTCCGGCGCCATGCGGGGGCGGGCGGAGCGCCTGGCGCTCCCGGGAACGGCCCGGCGTCACCGCTCGAGACAACGCCGGTGCTCTACGACGACGAGGATGCCGATGAGTGATCCCGGTGCGGTGCAGTCATATGAGGTCGAGCTGCAGGCGAGCGGCCCCGAGGCTCGCGTGATCTTCTCGGGCGACCTCGACCTCGCCGCGCGCGGGACGCTGGTGGATGCCACGGAGCAGGCCCTCGCGGCCTCCGACGGGCGCCGGGTCGTCCTCGACCTGTCTCGGGTGCAGCGGATCGACTCGACGGGGCTCCGCGACCTGATCGAGGCGGTGCTTCGCTGCGACCAGGCCGAGGCGGAGTGGGAGCTGATCGCATCGGACGAGGTGGAGCGGCTGCTCGTGCTGGTGCGGTTCGGCCGGCGGCGGAGCGACGGCGGCGAGGGCTGGGTGGCGGGGGGCGGCTACACCGACGAGTGAGCCGTGAGCGGGCTCTCCGCCAGGTCGAGCAGCCCCTGGAGCAGGATGCGACCGTCGATGGAGCCGATCAGCTGCTCGACGGCATGCTCGGGGTGGGGCATGAGGGCGGCCACGTTCCCCGCCTCGTTGCATACACAGGCAACGCTACCGACCGAGCCGTTGGGATTCTCCCGGTAGCGGAGCAGCACCTGACCGGCGGCCTCGAGCTCGGCGAGGCGGGCCTCGTCGGCGAACCAGCACCCGTCGTGGTGCTTCATCGGGATGCTCAGCTCATCGCCGACGGCGCAGCCGGGCAGCCAGGGCGATTCCCGCTCGACGGTGAGGGCGACGTCGTGGCAGCGGAACTTCAGGCT
>DASQYY010000025.1:0-14638 GCA_035638975.1 Gaiellales bacterium | reverse complement strand
ATCGTCGCCGAGACCGGGGCCGGCCAGCACGGCGTCGCCAGCGCCACGGTGTGCGCCCGGTTCGGGCTCGAGTGCCACGTCTACATGGGCGAGGAGGATATCCGCCGCCAGCATCCCAACGTCGTTCGGATGCGAATGCTGGGAGCGGAGGTGATCCCGGTCACGGCGGGCTCCGGGACGCTCAAGGATGCGATGAACGAGGCGATCCGGGACTGGATCACCAACGTCGAGACGACGCACTACCTGATCGGGTCGGCCGCCGGCCCGCACCCCTACCCGCTGCTCGTGCGCGAGCTGCAGTCGGTGATCGGGCGCGAGGCACGCGAGCAGGTGCTGGCGGCGGAGGGCCGCCTGCCCGACCTGGTCGTTGCCTGCGTTGGCGGCGGGTCGAATGCGATCGGGCTGTTCCACCCGTTCGTGGACGATGAGACCGTCCGGCTGCTCGGAGCCGAGGCCGGCGGAGACGAGTCCGGCACGGCCGCGACGCTCTCGGAGGGGCGTGTCTCCGTGCTGCACGGGTCGAAGAGCTACGTGCTCGCGGACGCGGACGGCCAGGTGCTGGAGACGCACTCGATCTCGGCCGGCCTGGACTATCCCGGGGTCGGGCCCGAGCACTCCTGGCTGAAGGACACCGGACGGGCGGAGTACGCGCCGGTCACGGACGCCCAGGCGCTCGAGGCCTTCCACCTCGTCTGCCGGCGCGAGGGGATCATCCCGGCGCTGGAATCGTCGCACGCGATCTGGCTCGCGCTGCAGCGTGCGCAGCCGGGACAGGTGATCATCGTCGGGCTGTCCGGGCGGGGGGACAAGGACGTGGACGCGGTCGTGGCACGGCAGGCGGGCGGATGAAGCTCTCAACGCCGGCGCTCGTCATCTACCTGATGGCCGACGACGGCGTCGTCGAGCTGGCCGAGGCGGCGGTACGTGGCGGCGCCACCGCGCTCGAGCTGGGCATCCCGTTCTCCGACCCGCTGGCCGACGGGCCCACCGTCCAGCGCGCCGGGCAGCGGGCCCTTCGGCACGGGGTCACGACGGCACGTGCGCTGGCGCTGCTGCACGAGATCCGTGAGCGGGTGGACGTGCCGTTGATCCCGATGACCTATGCCGGGCCGGTGCTCGCGCACGGCGAGCGGCGGTTCTGCGAGGACGCGGCGCGGGCGGGCGCAAACGGCCTGATCGTCCCCGACCTGCCGCACGACGAGGCGGGCGAGCTGCTCGCGGGCTGCAGGAGCGAGGGCCTCGACCTGATCCCGCTGCTCGCCCCGACCAGCCGGGACGACCGGATCGCCGCGGCGTGCGCGGACGCCGGAGGCTTCGTCTACATCGTGTCGGTGGCCGGCATCACGGGGTCGCGGGACTCGCTCTCCGAC
Organism: Gaiellales bacterium; assembly: GCA_035638975.1. Taxonomy (GTDB): domain Bacteria; phylum Actinomycetota; class Thermoleophilia; order Gaiellales; family JAICJC01; genus JAICYJ01. The sequence goes on along the minus strand of DASQYY010000025.1, from coordinate 13,268 downwards.
CGCGTCGGGCCGCTGGTGGAGCGAGTGCGGCGCCACACGACCCTGCCGTTGCTGGTCGGATTCGGGATCGCGAGCGGGACGGCCGCCCGGGCGGCGCTGGACGCGGGGGCGGACGGCGTTGTGATCGGATCGAAGGCGATCGAGGTGGCCGAGGCGGAGGGCGCGGACGGGCTCGAGCGCTTCGTTCGCGAGGTGGCTGCTGCGCTCAACCACGCGTCAATCGCAGGACGGTAGGCTTCCGTAATGCGTGTGCTCGTAGTGGAGGACGACCAGCCGCTCGTCCGCATCATGACCAAGTCGCTCGAGTCGAACGGGTTCGAGGTGATCTCGGCGTTCGACGGCGAGGAGGGGCTGCGCGCGGCGCACGACGAGCGGCCCGAGGCGATCGTGCTAGACCTGCAGCTGCCAAAGATGAACGGCACCGATCTCTGCCGCCGGCTCCGGTCTGAGGGAAACAGTGTGCCGATCATCATGCTGACGGCCCGAAGCGCGGTGCCCGACCGCATCTCCGGGCTCGACGCCGGCGCGGACGACTACCTCGTCAAGCCCTTCTCGCTGGGCGAGCTGGCGGCGCGGCTTCGCGCGCTCGGCCGGCGCGGCCGGTCGACCCCGAGGGTGATCGAGGCGGGGCCGCTGGAGCTCGACACCGGCGCGCGCGAGGCGCGCGTGAACGGTCAGCCGGTGGAGCTCACGGGCACGGAGTTCGCTTTGCTCGAATACCTGATGCAGAACGCGGGTCAGGTGCTGTCGCGTGACCAGTTGCGCGAAGAGGTCTGGGGCGAGGGATTCGAGCCGGCCTCGAACGTGGTGGACATCTACGTCCACTACGTGCGGCGCAAGCTGAAGGCAGCTGGGCTGGAGGCCGATCCGATCCGCACGGTGCGAGGGCTCGGCTATGCATTCCGCCGCGGGGATTGAGGATCGCCTCTTCACGCCCGCGCGCATCAGGCTGACGGCCTGGTACATGAGCGTGCTGGCGGCGGTGCTGGTCGTGCTCGGCACGGCGCTCTACGTGGCCGTCCGCGAGCAGCTGCTGAAGGGTGTCGACGATGGCCTGCGGCTGGTCGCCGAGCGCGCCGCCGAGCAGTGGGCCAACAGCGGCACCATCGACGCGCTGGCACTCAGCACCGGCCCATACACGGTGAACTGGACGGCCGACCCGAGCCAGGTCACGCTGACCCGGGGCGCGGGCGGGCAGTACCACTACAACCGCGCATCGATGCTCGCGGCCATGCAGCACGGCCATGACCTGCGGTCGGTCGGGGGCTCGGGAGACCGGCAGCGGATCTACTCGGTGCGCGTGACTGTGGGAACCGGCGTGACGCGGCAGATGGCGCTGATCCAGGTCGCTCGGTCGACCGAGCCGGAGCACGAGGCGCTCAGCAAGCTGCTGGCAGGGCTCCTGATCGGCGGCCTGGGCGGCCTGGTGCTGGCGGGCGTGGGCGGGTGGTGGCTTGCCGGCAAGTCGCTTCGGCCCGTGCAGGTCGCGTTCAACCGGCAGCACGCGTTCGTCTCCGACGCCTCGCACGAGCTGCGCACGCCGCTCGCCGTGATCCGGGCGAACGCGGAGTTCCTGCAGGCGGAGCAGCCCGACAACGCAGAGGTGCAGGAGATCATCGGTGAGACCGACCGCCTGTCGTCGCTGGTAGACGCGCTGCTCGCGGTTGCCCGTGATGACGAAAGCGTCCGGGCCGATCATGTCCCCGTGGACCTCAGCGAGGTGATCGCAGCCACGGTGTCATCGATTCACCCGCTCGCCGAGGAGCACGGCCTGGAGCTCACCCACGCCGAGCCATCGAGCCTGGTCGTGATGGGCGACCGCGATCAGCTTCGCCAGGTGCTTGTCATCCTGCTGGACAACGCCGTGCGCTACACACCCGAGGGTGGGCGCATCCACGTGCAGGCTCGGCCCGATGGCCGCGAGGCGCTCCTCACCGTGCACGACACCGGAGTCGGGATCCCGGCCGACGCGCTGGAGCATGTGTTCGAACGGTTTTACCGCGGCGACGAGGCGCGCAACCGGCAGTCCGGCGGCGTCGGCCTGGGGCTCGCCATCGCCAGGGAGCTGGTCACACGCCACCATGGGCGGATCGCGGTGACGAGCACCGAGGGGGCAGGGAGCACGTTCGAGATCCGGCTGCCCCTGCGCGCATGAGCGCCCGTCACGAGCTGTCACCCGGGCTCTGAGCCCGACTCGGCTGAACGCCCGTCACGAGCCGTCACCCGGGCTCTGAGCCCGACTCGGCTGACGGCACAGGCCCGTGACGCTTCCTTGACGTGTCTCCTGAATTACGTGATGCCCATGTGGCTCAACGATGCGGCGCAGAGCGTTTACGGGGTCGGAGCCCGACTCGGCTCCGGTGCCAGGTGCGTGACACTCTCGTGACGGGCCGTAATGGGGCTGTTGCAGAGCGATGGCGCGCCGCGGCGCGGGGTAGATTGCGGCTCGCATGCCGCGCATCGAAACGCACCTCGACGTCCGGGGCGATGAGTTCAGGCGCAACCGAGAGCAGATGCGGGAGCTCGTCGCCGACCTCGAGCGGCGGCTGGAGCGCGTCCGCGCCGGCGGCGGCCCGGCGCAGGTGGAGCGGCACCGGTCGCGCGGCAAGCTGCTCGCCCGCGAGCGGGTCGATCGCCTGGTCGATCCCGGCGCCGCCTTCCTCGAGCTCTCGCCACTGGCAGCCGAAGGGCTGTACGACGACGAGGCGCCGGGCGCCGGCATCGTCACCGGGGTGGGCCCCGTCGCCGGTCGCCCCTGCATGATCGTGGCAAACGACGCGACGGTGAAGGGCGGCACCTACTACCCGATGACGGTCAAGAAGCACCTCCGCGCCCAGGAGGTGGCGGCGCAGAACCGACTCCCCTGCATCTACCTGGTCGATTCGGGCGGCGCGTTCCTGCCGCTGCAGGCCGAGGTGTTCCCGGACCGCGACCACTTCGGGCGCATCTTCTACAACCAGGCGCGGATGTCCGCCCAGCGCATCGCGCAGATCGCCGTCGTCATGGGCTCGAGCACCGCCGGCGGCGCCTATGTCCCGGCCATGTGCGACGAGACCGTGATCGTGCGCGGCACCGGAACGATCTTCCTCGGCGGGCCGCCGCTCGTGAAGGCGGCGACCGGCGAGGACGTCACGGCCGAGGAGCTGGGCGGCGCTGAGGTGCACGCGCGCACGTCGGGCGTCGTCGACCACATCGCCAACGACGACGAGCATGCGCTCCGCATCGCCCGCGGCATCGTTCGCACGCTCGGCAACGACCCCGCGCCCTCCCCCGCCCGCGAGCCCCAGCCGCCGGCGCTCGACCCCGAGGAGCTCCACGGCGTCATCCCCCGCGACCCGCGGCAGGGCTACGACGTGCGCGAGGTGATCGGCCGCATCGTCGACGGCTCGCAGCTGCATGAGTTCAAGGCGCTCTACGGCGACACCCTCGTCTGCGGCTTCGCCCACATCCACGGCATGCCCGTCGGCGTCATCGCCAACAACGGCATCCTCCTCTCCGAGTCGGCATTGAAGGGTGCGCACTTCGTGGAGCTCGCATCCGCCCGCGGCATACCGCTCGTCTTCCTCCAGAACATCACCGGGTTCATGGTCGGGCGCGAGTACGAGGCGGGCGGCATCGCCAAGGACGGGGCCAAGATGGTGATGGCGGTCTCGTGCGCCGAGGTGCCGAAGTTCACCGTCGTCATCGGCGGCAGCTACGGCGCCGGGAACTACGCCATGTGCGGCCGCGCCTACTCGCCGAGGCAGCTGTGGATGTGGCCGAACGCCCGCATCTCCGTGATGGGCGGCCGCCAGGCGGCCCGCGTGCTCTCGACGGTGCGCGGGGACATGGCCGAGCAGGAGCGCGAGCAGTTCGAGGCGCCGATCGTCGAGACCTACGAGCGCGAGGGGTCGCCGTGGTACTCGACGGCCCGGCTCTGGGACGACGGCGTCATCGACCCCCGCGACACCCGCCGGGTGCTTGCGCTCGGGCTTGCCGCCGCGGCGAGCAGCGGCATCCCGCCCACGACCTACGGGGTGTTCCGGATGTGAGCGAGGTGCTGCTGACACGAGACGGGCCGGTGGCGACGATCACGATCAACCGGCCCGAGACCCGAAACGCGATCGGGCCGTCGGTGATCGCCCAGCTCACCCAGCTCTTCCAGGTGCTGTCGGTCGACGACACCCGCATCGTGGTGCTGACGGGCGCGGGCGGCGCGTTCTCCGCCGGCGCGGACATCGACTGGATGCGTTCCAGCCGCGATCTGACCATGGAGCGGAACGTCGCCGACGCAGCCGCCGCCCGCACCATGTTCGAGACGGTGGACACGTGCCTGAAGCCGGTCGTCGCCCGCGTCAACGGGCCCGCGCTCGGCGGAGGCGTCGGGCTGGTTGCCTGCGCAGACATCGCCGTCGCTGCCGCGGATGCCGTGTTCGGCTTCAGCGAGGTGCGACTGGGGCTGATCCCAGCCATGATCTCGCCCTACGTCCTGCGCTCGATCGGCCCCGGTCACGCTCGGGCGCTCTTCACCAGCGGGAGGCGCTTCGATGCCGCCGAGGCGCTGCGCCTCGGCCTCGTGCACCAGGTCGTGGCCGCCGACGCGCTGGACGCGGCGGTGGCCGACACCTGCTCGGAGCTGCTTCGCGCCGGGCCGCATGCCGTGGCAGCCGCCAAGCAGCTCGTCCGCGATGCCACCGCATCGCTTTCGCTGCCCGATCTGGCGGAGCGGCTCGCCGACCTCCGGGCCAGGCCGGAGGCGCAGGAGGGCCTGTCCGCCTTCCTCGAGAAGCGAGATCCCCATTGGACATCGAGCGGCTCCTGATCGCCAACCGCGGCGAGATCGCGGTGCGGGTGATCCGCGCCTGCCGCGAGCTTGGCATCGCGCCGGTCGCCATCTTCGAGCGGGACGACCGCGCGGCGCTGCACGTCGAGCTCGCGGACGAGGCGCTCGAGGTGCCGAGCTACCTCGATGCGGCCGGCATCGTCGCCGCGGCGTCCGGCTGTGACGCCGTCCACCCGGGCTACGGCTACCTGGCCGAGAACCCGGGCTTCGCGGAGGCGGTCCTGCGCAGCGGGCTGATCTGGGTCGGCCCGCCGCCGGCGGCGATGCGGGCGCTCGGCGACAAGATCGAGGCCCGCCGCCTGGCGGAGGCCGCCGGCGTGCCCGTGGTGCCCGGCTACGCGGGGCTGCTGCTGGACGACGACACGCTGGTGCGCGAGGGGGAGCGGCTGGGCGCCCCGCTGCTGGTCAAGGCGGCGGCGGGCGGCGGCGGGCGCGGCATGCGCGCCGTGGACGATCCCGCCGAGCTGCCCGAGGCGATCGCGGCCGCCCGACGTGAAGCGAGCGCCGCCTTCGGGGACGATCGCGTGTTCCTCGAGCGCCGCGTCCCCGCCGCCCGGCACGTGGAGGTGCAGGTGCTCTGCGACGCGCACGGCGGCGGCGTGCACCTGGGGGAGCGCGACTGCTCGATCCAGCGGCGCCACCAGAAGATCGTCGAGGAGGCGCCGTCACCGGCGGTCGACGGCGAGCTGCGCGCCGCGCTCGGCGACGCCGCGCTCGCGATCGCCTCCGCGGCCGGGTACACCGGTGCCGGGACGGCCGAGTTCCTGCTCGACGAGGCCGGCGGCTGGAGCTTCCTCGAGCTCAACGCCCGCCTGCAGGTCGAGCACCCGGTCACCGAGGCCGTGTACGGCCTCGACCTCGTGCGCGCGCAGCTGGCGGTGGCCGCCGGCCGGCCGCTCGAGCTGGAGCAGCGCGACGTCGTCCTCCGCGGCCATGCGATCGAGTGCCGCCTGTATGCGGAGGACCCCGCCGCCGGCTTCCTGCCGGCCACGGGCACGCTGCGGCAGCTCCGGCTGCCGAGCTGGCCGGGCGTGCGCTGCGACAGCGGCGTGCGGGCCGGAGACCGGGTGGGCATCCGCTACGACCCCCTGCTCGCAAAGCTGATCGCCTACGGCGAGGATCGCGACGCCTGCGTCGAGCGCCTGGCCGCCGCACTCGCGGAGACCGTCGTGCTGGGCGTGACCACCAACCTCGGCTTCCTGCGCTGGGCCATCGATCACCCCCGCTTCCGCAGTGGCCTGGCGACCACGAGCTTCGTGGACGAGGAGTGGTCGCCCCGGCTCGTCCCGGACCTGCCGGAGGGCGTCGCCGGGTCGGATGGCAGCGTCTGGCACGCCTTCGGCGACTCGGAGCCCGACCCCGAGGTGCTGGTCGACGGCGACCATGCTCTGTACCGGGGATGGGCGTTCATCCTCGGCGGGGAGGATGACGACGGCGCGGCCGCGGCGCCCGCGGGCGGCTCGCTGGCCGCCCCCATGCCCGGCACCGTCCTGCGCGTGCTGGTCTCGCCCGGCGACCGCGTCGCCGCGGGCCAGACGCTGGTGCTGCTGGAGGCGATGAAGATGGAGCTCGCCGTTGCCGCTCCCGGCGACGGCACCGTGGCCGCGGTGCACGTGGAGGCCGGGCAGCTCGTGCAGGCGGGCGCGGCGCTGGCGGAGATCGAGTGAGCGGGCAACGGGCGACGGTGGTCGAGGTCGGCCCACGCGACGGCCTCCAGAACGAGGACAGGATCCTGCCGGCCGATGCGAAGGTCGAGTTCGTGGAGCTGCTGGCGGACGCCGGGCTGCCCGTGGTCGAGGTGACGTCCTTCGTCCGGCCCGACACGGTGCCGCAGCTGGCGGACGCCGGCGAGGTGCTCCCGCGCATCCGGCGCCGGCCGGGGGTGCGCTACCCGGTGCTCGTCCCCAACATGCGGGGCTTCGAGCGCGCGGTGCAAGCCGGTGCCGACGCGATCGCGGTGTTCACCGCCGCCTCGGAGGCGTTCGCCCGCGCCAACATTCGCATGACGATCGCGGAGTCCATCGACGCGTTCCGCCCCGTCGTGGCGGCGGCCCGCGAGCGAGGCATGTGGGCCCGCGGCTACGTTTCCACCGCGTTCGGCTGCCCCTACCAGGGGGCGGTCGCCACGGCCGACGTCGTGCGCGTCGCCGGCGAGCTGGCCGACCTCGGATGCGACCAGGTCTCGATCGGCGACACCATCGGGGTGGCCGAGCCACGGGACGTCGACCGGGTGGTGACCGCCCTGCTCGACCGGCTGGAGGCGGACCGGCTGGCCCTGCACCTGCACGACACGCGCGGCCGCGCCCTGGACAATGCGCAGGCCGGCCTGCGGCTCGGCATCCGGACGTTCGACGGCTCCGCCGCCGGATTGGGCGGATGCCCGTTCGCCCCCGGCGCCCCCGGGAACCTGGCCACCGAGGCGCTGGTGGCCTGGCTCCACGCCGAGGGCTTCGACACCGGCGTCGACGAGGCGGCGCTGGCGCGCGCCGCCGGCTACGTCCGCAGCCGGCTCAGCTGACGGTCACCTTCTCCATGCGCACATCCTCGACCGGTCGGTCGCGGGCGTCCGTTGCCGCCGACTGGATCTCGTCGATCACGTCCATCCCACTCGTCACCTGGCCGAAGGCCGTGTGCTTGCCGTCCAACCACGGCGTCGCCTCGGCGGTGACGATGAAGAACTGGCTCCCGTTCGTGTTCGGGCCGGCGTTTGCCATCGCAAGCGTGCCGCGCACGATCTTGTGGTGGTTGATCTCGTCCGCGAACGTGTACCCCGGCCCACCGGTGCCGGTGCCCTGGGGACAGCCGCCCTGGATCATGAAGTCGGGGATGACGCGGTGGAACACCAGGCCGTCGTAGAAGCCGTCGTTCGCAAGCTTCGTGAAGTTGGCAACGGTCTCCGGTGCGTCGTCGGTGAACAGCTCCAGCTCGATCGTGCCGTGGTTGGTCTCGATGGTCGCCGTCTGATTGGCCATGCGGGCTCCTTGGTCTCGGTCGGCTCACGGTAGCCCACCGCAGGCGCTCAACTCGCCATGGCCGCTGGCGACTACTCCGATTACGCACACGGATGTGCAAAACGAAACGGTCGAAAGGGATGTTGACCAACATATTTCGGACTCCGCTCGCCCTGCGCGCGCTCGCCGCCCTCGCGGCGGCATGCCTGGCGGCAGGCGCGCCCGCCACGGCCTCCGCGATGCCGCTTCGGAGCTCCACGATCGGCAGCATCACGATCGCCCTCACCCACCACCCCAGGCCGGTGTCCAACGTGCCGCGCGCCGAGTTCGGGTGGCAAACGACCGGCATCGTCGGCGAGACGCGGTGCAAGCTGGACGGCGCCGCCTACACGTACTGCCGCGGGAACCCGGGGGTCTACGGCGGGCTGGCCGACGGCCACCACACCTTCACGGTGCGCGTGCGGAACGGCTACCGGGTGACCGCGACCGCGAGCTTCGCCTGGCTGATCGATACGGCCGCCCCCACCCAGCCGGACGTGTCCGGCGGGTCGGCCACATGGCGCAACGCCCCATCCGCCTCGATCACCGCTGCCGGAGCCAGCGATGCGCTGAGCGGACTGGCGGGCTACGAATGGCGGGTGTCGACCGGCGGCGGGCCGTGGAGCGCGCCCGCGGCCGGTGCCGTGGCCACGGTGCGCGCGCAGGGCGTGACCTCCGTCCAGTTCCGCAGCGTCGACAAGGCGGGCAACGTGTCCGGCTGGTCGCCCGCAGGCCACCCGGTCGAGAGCATGGTGCGGCTCGACCGCACGCCGCCCACGCCGCCCACGGTGATCGGCGGCTCGCTCTCGTGGCAGGACGCGGCGTCGCTGACCATCGACGGGGCCGCCTCCACCGACGCCCGGTCGGGTGTCGACCACTACGAGTACCGCGAGTCGGTCGACGGCGGCACCACGTGGTCATCGCCCCAGTCGGGCTCCGAGGACACGGTCACCCGCGAGGGCCAGACCATCGTGCAGTTCCGCGCTGTTGACGCGGCGGGCAACGACGGCGCCTGGACGCCGGCCACGCCGGGGCAGCAGAACACCGTGCGCCTCGACCGCTCGGGCCCAAGCGATCCGGCTGTGACCGGCGGCTCCTCCGCCTGGCGGTCGGCCGCCTCGGTGACGGTGTCCGCCTCCGGGTCGGTGGACACCGGGTTCGGCGTCGATCACTACGAGTACCGCACGTCGACGGACGGGGGCGACACATGGAGCACCCCGTCCACAGGCGTCTCCGTCACGGTCTCGGCCGAGGGGCAGACCTTCGTCCAGTTCCGCTCGCTCGACACGGCGGGCAACCCATCCGCCTGGGCGCCGGCCGCGGGGGCCGCCGAGGGGATCGTCCGGCTCGACCGCACCGCTCCGGCCGACCCGACCGTCGGCATCACGCCCGCCGGGTGGCAGAACGCCCCGAGCATCGAGGTGTTCGCAGGCGGGGCGACGGACGCGCTGTCCGGCGTCGACCACTACCAGTTCCGGTCGTCGGGCGACGGCGGCTCGACCTGGACGGTGCCGGTCGACGGCGCCACCGGCTGGGTCTCGCAGGAGGGCTCGACCATCGTGCAGTTCCGCGCAGTCGATGCCGCGGGGAACCTCTCCAACTGGGCGCCGGCCTCGGCGAGCCCCGCCAACACCGTGAACATCGACCACACGGCGCCGACGGCACCGACGGTGCTGGGAGGCTCTGCGGGCTGGCAGACCGGCGCCTCGGTGGCGGTCTCGGCCATCGGCGGGAGCGACGCGCTGTCCGGGCTCGACCACGACGAGTACCGCACGTCGACCGACGGCGGCACCACATGGTCGGCGCCCGCCCCGGGCGCGCTGGCCAACATCACCGCCGAAGGCCAGACGCTCGTGCAGTTCCGCACCGTGGACGCGGCCGGGAACCCCTCACCGTGGGCACCGTCGAGCGGCACGGCGGGCACCGTCCGGCTCGACCGCACGGCGCCGGGCGACCCGGTCGTCAGCGGCGGCTCCCTGGCCTGGCAGAGCGCAGGCTCGGTGACGGTCTCGGCCGCCGGCGGAGCCGACACCGGCAGCGGCGTGGCCGGCTACAGCTATCGCACGTCCACGGACGGCGGGGTCAGCTGGAGCGCTCCGGCCGCCGGAGGGTCGGCGGTGATCTCGGCTGAGGGCGAGACGCTCGTGCAGTTCCAGGCGGTGGATGGGGCCGGCAACACGTCAGGATGGGCGCCGGCGGCACCCACCGCCGGCAGCACCGTCCGGATCGACCGCACCGCGCCGACGGCCCCGGTCGTCGGCGGCGGCTCCCTGGCCTGGCAGAGCGTCGGCTCGGCGCAGGTGTCTGCGGGCGGCGGCACGGACGCCCTCTCGGGCGTCGACCACTACGACTACCGGGTCTCCACCGACGGCGGCGCGTCATGGGGACCGCCGGCAACGGGATCGGCCGACGTCGTCACCGCCGAGGGCGAGACGGTGCTCCAGTTCCGCACCGTCGACGCCGCCGGCAACAGCTCGGGCTGGGCCCCGGCGGTGCCGGACGCCGGCTCCACCATCCGCATCGACCGCACGCCGCCACCTGCTCCGTCCGCGACGGGCGGGTCGCTCGCCTGGCAGAACGTCGCACAGGTCACCCTCTCGGCCGCCGGAGCGGCGGATCCGCTCAGCGGCATCGCCGCCTACGAGTACCGGACCTCCACCGACGGCGGTGGCACGTGGTCGCTCGCGGCAGCCGGGGCGTTCGTCTCGGCGACGAGCGAGGGCGAGACGCTGGTGCAGTTCCGCGCCACGGATACCGCGGGCAACGTGTCGGCGTGGGGCCCGTCCGCCGGGTCGGCGGGCGGAACGGCGCGAATCGACCGCACGGCGCCGTCGTCGCCGACGGTGTCGGGCGGCTCGCTGTCCTGGCAGAGCACAGCGGCCGTGACCGTGACCGCGGCGGGCGCGGCCGACTCGCCGGGCAGCGGCGTCGCCTCCTACCAGTACCGCACGTCCACCGACGGCGGCGTCACGTGGGGCCCGCCGCTGACCGGCAACCCCGCGGTGATCAGCGCGCAGGGCGAGACGTTGGTGCAGTTCCGGGCGGTGGACGGTGCGGGCTTCACCTCGGCATGGGCGCCCTCGGTGCCTGACTCCGGCGACACGGTGCGCATCGACCGCACGCTTCCCACAGCGCCCACCGTGACCGGCGGCTCTCTGTCCTGGCAGAACGCCGCGTCGGTGACCGTGTCCGCGGCCGGGTCGACCGATTCCGGCGGCTCGGGGCTGACCGGCTACGAGCAGCGCACGTCGACCGACGGCGGGGCGACGTGGACGGCGCCCGCCGCCGGCTCGTCCTACACCACGTCGGCGGAGGGCGAGACCCTGGTCGAGATCCGAAGCGTCGACGGCGCCGGCAACACCTCGGCGTGGACGCCCTCGTCGCTGTCGGCCGCAGCGACGATTCGCATCGACCGCACGGCCCCGAGCGCGCCCACGGTGGCGGGCGGCTCCCTCGCCTGGCAGAGCGCGCCGTCCGTTGCCGTCACCGCCTCCGGAGCGGCCGACTCGCCGGGCAGCGGCGTCGCCTCCTACCAGTACCGCACATCGACCGACGGGGGCGTCACCTGGGGTGCTCCGGCCACCGGCAACCCGGCCCTGATCACCGCCCAGGGCGAGACCGTCGTGCAGTTCCGGGCGGTCGATGTCGCTGGGTTCACCTCCTCCTGGGCACCGGCGGTGCCGGGGGCGGGCAGCACCGTCCGGATCGACCGCACGGCGCCGGCCGCTCCGACGGTTTCGGGAGGCTCCACCACGTGGCAGAACGTCGCCTCGGTGACGGTGAGCGCGAGCGGGAGCACCGACACGGGCGGCTCGGGCTTCGCCGGCATCGAGCAGCGGACGTCGCTCGACAACGGCCTCACATGGTCTGCCCCGAGCGCCGGGTCAAGCCTCACCGTCGGCGCGGAGGGACAGACGCTCGTCCAGTTCCGGACGACGGACAACGCCGGCAACACCTCGGCGTGGACGCCCGCAAGCTCGGGCGCCACGAACACGATCCGGATCGACCGCACGGTGCCGACCGATCCGGCGTCGTTCTCCGGCGGCTCGCTGGCATGGCAGACGGCAGCGTCGGTCGCCGTGACGGCATCCGGGGCGGCCGACTCGCCGGGAAGCGGCATCGCGAGCTACCAGTACCGCACGTCCACCGACGGCGGCACCACCTGGGGCGCGGTGCAGCCCGGTGCGACCGCCACGGTCTCGGCGCAGGGCGAGACCGTGGTGCAGTTCAGGGCCACCGATGCAGCGGGCTACACGTCGAACTGGGCCCCGGCGGCGCCCACGCCGGCGACGACGGTCCGCCTCGACCGCACGGCCCCGACCGCCCCCACCCTCAACGGCGGATCGCTCTCCTGGCAGAACGTGGCATCGGTGGACGTGTCGGCGAGCGGCTCGACCGACGCCAACGCGGGCTTCGCCGGCTACCAGTACCGGACGTCCGTGAACGGGGGCGCCAGCTGGACCGCGGCGTCCTCGGGCGCCGTCGCCACCGTCACCGCGGAGGGCACCACGGACGTGCAGTTCCGCAGCGTCGACGCCGCGGGCAACGTGTCAGCGTGGGCGCCCGCCACACCGACCGCCGTCAGCACGGTGAAGATCGACCGCACGGCGCCCACCGACCCGACGAGCGTGGTGGGCGGCTCGCTGACCTGGAAGACGACGGCCTCCACCGTCGTCACGGCATCCGGTGCCACCGACATCCCCGGCAGCGGCATCGGCTCCTACCAGTACCGCACCTCGACGGACGGCGGCACCACGTGGAGCGCTCCGGTCACCGGTGGCTCGGCGACCATCACCGCCCAGGGCGAGACCCTGCTGCAGTTCCGGGCGGTCGACGCCAGCGGCACGCCGTCCAACTGGGTGCCGACAGCTCCCACCGCCGGCTCCACGGTGCGCCAGGACAGGACGGCGCCGACGGCGCCGACGGTCACCGGTGGCTCCAGCTCGTGGCAGAGCGCCCCCTCGGTGACGATCACCGGCGGCGGGTCGAGCGACGCCGGCGGATCGGGGCTCGACCACTACGAGTTTCGCACCTCCACCAGCAACGGCTCGTCCTGGTCGAGCGGCGCTGTCGGGAACGGGACGACCGTCACGGCGGAGGGAGCGACGCTCGTCCAGGTCCGCTCGGTCGATCTCGCCGGCAACGCCTCCGCCTGGACGCCTGGCACCGCGGGTGCGGCCAACACGGCCAAGCTCGACCGCACCGCACCGGCCGCCCCCACCACCCTGACGGGCGGGTCGCTGACGTGGACGAGCACGGCTTCGGTCACCGTCACCGCATCCGGGGCCACCGACACCTCCGGCAGCGGCCTGGCGGGGTACGAGTACGAGACCTCGACCGACGGCGGCACGACATGGAGCTCGCCGGTCGGCGGGACCTCGGTCGCCATCACCGCCCAGGGTGAGACCGTCCTGCGCTTCCGGTCCGTCGACAACGCGGGCAACAGGTCGAGCTGG
>DASQYY010000024.1:0-3723 GCA_035638975.1 Gaiellales bacterium | reverse complement strand
GGCTCGGCCGGCTCTGCGCGGGCGAGCTTGACGCCGCCCGCCGACAGGTTGACCGCCCTGCGAACGACCGGCGCGCCACGCGTCCCGTCGGGCAGCAGCTCGGTGCAGGTGACGAGGATGTCCGTCTCCACCCGCAGGAAGGCGCGCCGCTCCCTCTCCATCGGCGCGAGTCTATTGCGCGATACTGCCGCCCATGTCCGCCACCTCGGTGCAACGGCCGGCGCCGGTCGCCGATCTCGACTGGGACTCTGCGCGGATGCGCTCGCTGGCCGAGCGAGCCGTCGACCTCTACGGCGAGTTCCTAGACGGCCTGGACGACATGCCGATCGCGCGGGACGTGCCCGCCGGCCAGGTGCGCGACGCCGTGGTACGCCCCGTGCCCGCCGAGGGGCTCGGCGACGACCAGCTGATCGACCACCTGCGCGACGTTCTGATCGAGTGGGGCGTCCAGTGCGGCCACCCCAGGTTCCTCGCCTACGTCACCGGCAGCGGCACGGTGCCCGGCGCCGTCGCGGACATGCTCGCCTCGGCCGTGAACATGAACGTCGGCGGGTGGCAGCTATCGCCCTCCGCGAGCGAGATCGAGCTGGCGCCGGGGGCGGTCGATCCGATCGCCGACATCGCGCGCGTGTGCGCGGATGAGGGCGTCTGGCTGCATGTGGACGCCGCGTACGGCGGGCCGGCCGTCCTCGCCCCCGACCTGCGGCCGCAGCTGGCCGGCATCGAGCGCGCGGACTCGATCGCGTTTGACCCGCACAAGTGGCTCTACATCGCGCAGTCCGCCGGGTGCGTCCTCATCCGCGACCTGCAGCACCTGGCGGACGCCTACCAGGTGCATGCGACCTACGTGTGGCAGGACCTCGAGCGCACGGGCGCCGGCCTCAGCCTGGCGGAGCTCGGGCCGCAGTACAGCCGTGGCTTCCAGGCGCTGAAGGTGTGGCTGTCGCTGCTCGCGCACGGATCCGACGCCTATGCCCGCCGCATCTCCCATGATGCGCAGCTCGCCCACTACATGGCGGCCCGCATCGAGGAGCGGCCCGACCTCGAGCTGGCGGTGCCCGTGGGGCTCTCGATCTGCTGCTTCGCCTACGTGCCGGAGCGGCCGTCGCCGCCGGAGTACGTGTCACGGCTGAACGAGCGGATCATGACGGAGCTGCAGCTGGACGGCCGCGTGTACATCTCGAACGCGGTGCTCGGCGACCGGTTCGTGCTACGAGCGTGCTTCGTCAATCACCGCACGGAGGCCGACGACGTCGATGCCGTGCTGGACGTGGTCACGGAGCTCGGCGCGCGGCTGGACGCCGAGATGCGTTCGCCCTCGACCGAGCCCTAGATCAGATCCAGGGCCGGCGGTCGCGCGTTTCGGTCACCCGTGAGTCGACGCCGTAGCGAAGCGCCAGCGGCCCGACCAGCAGGACGAAGATGATCATTGCGAGTTCCATACATGCATTGTCGGTCACAAGGTTCATTCGCTCAAATCGAGTATTGGCTGATCATGATAAGCTGGTCTAATGGATTCCGATCAGTGGCTGGGCGTGGAGCTCCGGCATCTGGCCGCGCTGCAGGCTGTCGCCGAGGAGGGCAGCTTCGGCCGCGCCGCCACCCGGCTCGGCTATACGCAGTCCGCGGTCAGCCAGCAGATCGCCACGCTCGAGCGCCTGGTCGGGGAGCGCCTGGTGGAGCGGCCGGGCGGGCCGCGGCCGGTGTCGCTCTCGGAGGCAGGGTCGGTGGTGCTCCGCCACGCCAAGGGCATCGTCGCCCGGCTCCGGGCGGCACAGGCGGACCTGCAGGCTCTGCAGGACGGCACGGCCGGCTCGCTGCGCGTCGGCACCTACCAGAGCGTCGGAGCACGGGTGCTGCCCGAGGTGATGCTCCGGTTCTCGGCTGCCCATCCGCAGGTTGACGTCCAGCTGTCCGAGAGCGAGGACGGCGCGCTGCTGCACCAGGTGGAGGCAGGCGATCTCGACCTCACCTTCATCCAGCTGCCGTTGCCGGACGGGCCGTTCGAGGCGATCGAGCTGCTCCGCGACCCTCACATGCTGGTCGTGCCGGCGTCGTCGCCGCTCGTCCACGGCCCGCCTCCCTCCCTGCGCGAGGTGGCCGAGATGCCGCTGATCAGCTACCGCACCTGCACGTCGGGGTCGCAGGTGGAGTCGCAGCTGCGCATGCGCGAGGCAGCCCCGGACGTCGTCTTCCGTTCCGATGACAACGGCACGATGCAGGGGATGGTGGCCGCCGGGGTCGGGGTGGCGCTGATGCCGCTGCTCGCCGTCGACATGGCCGACCCGCGCACGCGGGCGATCGACATGAGCGGGAAGCTGCCGCCGCGGCTGATCGGCATCGCATGGCACCGCGACCGCATTCAGTCCGTCGCCGCCCGGTCGTTCATGGATCTTGCCGCCGACGTCTGCGCGGAGATCGCCAGCAGGCCATGGCCGCCGCGTCGTGAAGATGATGGATTCCACGACTCCGCACGCCTGACCGCCTGACCGCCTGACCGCGGGCCGTTGCCGAACCCGTGGGAGAATCCACCTACTCGTAGATGATCACGTCCGGGCGCGGATGAAGCCGCAGCACGGCGCGCGGCGACATCATGTTCGTGTCCTCGTGATAGAAGAGCTTGAAGCCGTTGAACCACGGCGGGCGCCGCTTCGCGAACAGCCTGTACTTCGAGATCTTGTTCGGCGGGTTGCCGAAGCCGTCGATGTTGACCACCAGGGCAACCCCGGGATGCTCGGCCAGGCGCCGCTTGTGATGGATCATCCCGGTGGTGAACTCGTGGACGATCAGCAGCTTCTGGGGCAGGTCGTACCGCTGCACGATGCGCGACAGGTACGCGCCGGCGCGGTTGATCACGGCGGCGTCGGTCGAGCCGATCACGGTGCCGGGCACCTGGCCGGGCCGCATGCTCCACTCGGGATCGAGCGCCAGGCCAACGTCCGGTAGCCGCAGGTATGGCTCGAACGCGCGCACCTCGTCCATGAACGGCGAGCGGCCCGGCTGGATGTCGAGGATGAGCAGCGCCTTCGCGCGCCGTGCCGCCTCCAGGTAGCGGTTGATGACGGCGTCGCTCTGCCGGTAGCGGTAGCGGCCGTCGTCGCCCGGAGCGGCCGTGACCACCGTCGCGATCAGCTCGAACGCCGGCTGCAGCGGCCGCCCACCGCGCGCGTAGGGTGCGGCCTGTTCGAGCAGCTGTCGCGCCTCCGAGTCCGGGCTGCCGATGCCGAGCTGACCGAACTGGGCGTCCCCCGGGGCGCCGTAGTACGCGACGATCCGGTAGGTCGGAAGCAGCGTGCGGCCGCCGCGAGGCAGCTGCGGCGGCGACGGCTTCTTCGGCGCGGCAGCTGCAGAGCTCTCGGCGCTCGAGCCGCCGCGGCTGAAGGCGAACACGGCTCCGGCGAAGAGGACGATCCCGGCGGTGACTGCGACGGCGACCAGCCGCTCGCGCTGCACACGGCGCCGCGCGCGCTCGCGGGCGAGCTCCCGGCGCGTGCTCGACGTCATCACGCGGCGACCCCGCCGCGCGCCGCGTACCACGCGCTGTAGCCACCCTCCGAGCTGTGCACGGAGCCGTCACGCACCTCCAGGATGCGGTCGGCGATCCGGTCGAGGAAGTACCGGTCGTGCGACACGAACACGACCGTGCCGTCGAACTCCTCGAGCGCGCTCTCGAGCACCTCGACGGCGTCGATGTCCAGGTGGTTGGTGGGCTCGTCGAGCACG
>DASQYY010000023.1:0-5196 GCA_035638975.1 Gaiellales bacterium | reverse complement strand
CGCAGGGCTACGAGCGACTGGTGCTCTCGGCCTGCCATCCGCTCTACTCGGCCTCGCACCGCTGGGTCGTGTTCGCGCGGGCGATCTCGGTGACGCTGCCCGGCCCGCACGGCCGCACCATCCCGCTCCCCACCTAGAGCGGCAGGTACTCGACCACCTCGCCGGCCGCGAGCTCGCCGCTGCCGGCCGGGATCAGCGCGATGGCGTCGGCCGCCGCGGCGTGGGCGATCAGGTGTGAGTCCTGCGCCGGCTGGGGGCGCAGCCGCATGCCGTCCTCCCGGCGCTCCCACGTGCAGCGAACGGCATGGTCGCGCTCGGCCAGCCGTGATACCGGCTCGGCCAGGCGCGCGACCGGGCGCCGCCCCGGCTCGGCGCCGGTCATCGCCTCCAGCGCCGCGCGGACGAACAGCTCGAAGCAGACGACGCTCGAGACCGGGTTGCCGGGCAGCCCGAACACCAGCGTGCCATCGCCCGCGGCGCCGAACCAGAGCGGCTTGCCGGGCTTGTGGCGCACGCGCCAGAAGACCTCCCGCACCCCGAGCCGCTCGAGCGCCGGCTTCACATAGTCGTGCGGGCCGACCGAAACGCCTCCTGAGGACACCACCACGTCCGCATCGGCCAGCGCGCACTCGAAGGCGCTGCGGGTCGCCTCCGGATCGTCCTCGACGATCTCGGTGCTCGCGACCTCCGCCCCTGCGCGCACCGCCTGCGCGGCGATCGCGATCGTATTCGACTCGTAGATCTGGCCCGGCGCCAGGGGCCGGCCGGGCCTCACGAGCTCACTGCCCGTCGCCACGATCCCGATGCGTGGCCGCGCGGCAACCTCGATGGTGTCGACGCCCGCGGCTGCGATCGCCGCCAGCACGGCCGGGCGCAGGACGGCGCCGCGGCGCGCCACGATGTCGCCGGCGACCAGGTCGCCGCCGGAAGGCCGGATCGCCGCGCCGATCCGCGGCCGGCCGGCCGTCAGCCCGCCGTCCTCGCGAGCGTCCTCGATGGGGACGACCGCATCGGCGCCCTCAGGGACGGGCCCGCCGGTTGCGATCGCGGCGGCGGTGCCGCGCTCGAGCACCCGCGGCGCGTCTCCCGCAGCGATCCGATATGCAACCGGCACGGGCTCGCCGCCGAGCTCCGCCGCACGCACGGCGTAGCCGTCCATCGCCGAGGTCGCGAACGGTGGCAGGCTGACAGCCGCCGTCACGTCCGCCAGCAGCACGCGCCCGGCCAGCTCCCGCGACAGCCGCTGCGACGAGCCGCGGGGCTGCGGGGCGGCCGCGCGGATGAGATCCAACGCCTCGCCGACGGAGATCATCGGCGGCACTAGGTCGTCGGCGGTGGGCCGCCGCTGCCGCCCCCGCCGCCGTTGCCACCGCTGTTTCCGCCGCTGCTGCCGTTGCCGCCGCTGGTGCCGTTGCCCGAGGTGCCCGACGAGCCGCTCGTCGTGCCGCCGCAGTTGGTCGTGCAGGGGACGTAGGTGGGGAACTGCGAGTGGAAGGGCACCCACTGGACGGGATGCAGCGGAAGCGGCCACGCCATCACCGGCGGGAACTTCTGCGGCTCGAGCGCGAACGCCTTCTCCATGTACGTCCGCCAGATGGTGGCGGGGATGTCGCCGCCAAACGGCGTGTGCCCGTTCAGGTTGGTCAGGGTGATCTCGCCCTTGGGGTAGCCCATCCAGACGCAGGTGGTCAAGTTGGGCGTGTACCCGCAGAACCACGCGTCCTTGTAGTCGTTGGTCGTGCCGGTCTTGCCCGATTCGACGCGGCCGTCCGGGAACTGCGCCGTGGCGTACGCCGTGCCGCCTGGGCTCCTGATCGGCCCCTCGAGCACCTGGTTCGCCTCATACGCAACGCCGTCCGAGAGCACCCGGCGTCCTGGGTTCGGATACGTGTCGAGCGTCTTTCCGGTGGCGATGCTGCCGATGCTGGTCACGAACTGCGGGCTGTGGCGCACGCCGTTGGCCGCAAGCGTCGAGTACGCCGCGGCCATCCACAGCGGCGACACCGGGCTGACGCCGAGCGTGATCGCGGGGTACGGGGCGAGCTGCACCGACTGCGGGATCCCCATCTTGTGGGCGGTCGCCACGATCGACGGCGCGCCGAGGTCGATCGCGAGCCGGGCGAACACGGTGTTGTCCGACGCTGCAGTGGCGTCCGCGATCGTGCGCGGGGCGTTCAGCTCCTCGCTATCGGAGGCGGTGTCGACCACCCAGGGGTTGCCCGGCCCAAGCGCCGTGTTCGGGAACAGATAGGAGAGGTGCGCGGACAGCTCGCTGGTCGTCTGCGGGTTGTAGCCGTCCTCGATGGACGTGACCAGCGTGAACATCTTGAACGTCGAACCGACCTGGCGGTAAGCCTCCGCGGGGATGTTGAACTGCGACTTTTGGCTGAACGGCACGGAGGCGTCCATCGCCAGCACCTGACCGTTGCGTGGGTCGATCGAGACCAGTGCGGCCGCCGGCGCGCCCGACCAGTTCATCATGCTCTTCAGCGTCGTGTGCGCCGCCTGCTGCAGGCGCGGATCGAGCGTCGTGTGGATCGCGAGGCCGCCCTTGCGGACCGTCTGGTGGCCGAGCTTGTCCTCCATCAGCTGGCGCACCCACGCCACGAAGTACCCGTTGTCGCCGCCGGTGGTGTCGAGGTACGTGCCGGGGTGTGTGCCGAGCGGCGAGGCCACCGCCCTGTCGTACTGCGCCTGCGTGATATGGCCCTGGCTCAGCATCGCGGCAAGCACCTCGTTGCGTCGCTGCTTGGCCGCCGCCTTGTTGGACAGGGGGTTGTAGGTGATCGGGTTCTGCGGCAGCCCCGCGATCACCGCCGCCTGGCGCAGCGTCAGCTGGGAGCAGTGGACGCTGAAGTACCGAAGCGCTGCAGCCTCGCACCCATAGGTGACCGCGCCGTAGGGCACCACGTTCAGGTACTCGGTCAGGATCTTGTCCTTCGACCAGGTGTCTGCCATCTCGGTGGCGAGGTAGGCCTCGCGGATCTTCCGGGTGATCGACTGCTGGTCGGAGAGGTAGAGGTTGCGCACCAGCTGCTGCTCGAGCGTGGAGCCACCCTGCTGGATCGCTCCCGCCTGCAGGTTGTCCAGCGCCGCGCGGAGGATGCCCTGGAAGTCGAGGCCCCCGTGCTGGTAGAAGCGCTTGTCCTCGATGTCGACGGTGGCCGTCTTCAGCCAGGGCGAGATCTTGTCGCTCGGCACCGGAGTGCGGTTCTCGGTGGACGAGATCGTCTCCAGCAGGTTCCCGTTGCGGTCGAAGATCTGGGAGTTGATCCCCGGGGGATCAGCCTGCAGCGTGTCCAGGGACACGCCGGCGAGGGTGTTGTGCACGAAGATCGCCCCGGCGACGGCCCCCGCTCCGAGCCCGGCGAGCATGATCACGCCGATGGTCACGAGCACCGTTACGACCACCGAGCGGCGGGATCGCCTGCGCTCCATGGTGCGCCGCTTGCGCCGCTTGGCGGCGACGTGGGCGAGCACGTCGTCGTATGACCCCCTGCGGTCACGAGGCGTCACTGGGCCACCGCCGCTTCCACGCCGCGGAAGACACCCTCGTCTGCCAGCCGCGAGAGCGTGCGCTCACGAAGCCACGCGGACGTCTGGGCGGCGGTCGCGGGATCGGGCACCCAGACAGCGACCGAGAACACCGCGCCCGTCTCCGTGAGCTCCGTCACCGAGACGCCCGGATCGGGACGGCTGCCGATCCGCCCCGGAGCGATCTGCACGAGCTCGCTCAGCACCTCGCGCACCCGCGACGGGTCGGCGTTCAGCGGCACGGTCACGCGGATCTGCGCCAGGCTGACGGAGTCCACCAGCGTGTGGTTGGTGACGCGGCTGTTCGCCAGCTCTTCGTTGGGGATCAGCACACGACGATTGTCGGCGGTTCGCAGCCGCGTGTATGTGAGCCCGATGTCCTCCACCTGGCCCTCCGCATCCCCAACCTGCACGCGGTCACCGAGCCGAACCGGCTGGTTGATGGCGATCATGACCCCGGCGACGAAGTTCGCCAGCGTCGAGCGGGCGGCAAAGCCGATGACCAGCCCCAGCACGGCCGAGGAGGCGAACACCGTCTGCGCATAGGCACGGGTGGACGGGATGTTGAAGAGGACGGCGCCGACCGCCAGCACGAGGATGACCGCGGCGACGACGCGGCGGAGCAGCCGGTAGCGCGTCTCCAGCATGGCACGGTCGGTGGCGGGGAGCTTCTCGGAGAAGTGGCGGCCGTAGCGGTCCAGCAGACGGTCGACCGCCCAGAGAATGAGCAGCCCGGCGACCGCAATCGCGATGGTTGGCCAGTTAGTGCTTAGCCAGTCGCCCGTCGTAGATCACCTGCCCGGAGGCGAAATCAATCAGGCCGAGAACTACTTCGGGGCCCCCGGGGCCGCGTCGACCTGTCACCTTCCACACTAGCCGAGAGTTCGTCGGGACCATGGCGCTCCCCTGCAATGTCGGCACCTGGATCCTGCGGTCGGGCAGCCACAGCAGCGACACGCGCTCGGGCCGCAGCCTGCCGTCGTCGAACGTCCGCAGCGCGATCGCGCGTGCCTGGGACGGCGTGCCGGCGGCCGCACCGCCCCGCTCCAGTGCCACGGCCGCCACGAACCGCCACCCTTCCAGCGGGTGCGAGAGAAAATTGACCGGCTCACCGGGGCCCGTCGAGCGGCGTGCCAGCTCGGCCGGCAGGTACACCACCAGCCCCAGCACGGCCACCGCCAGGAACGCCCAGAACAACCAGCTTCGACGCCGCACCGGCGAACAGTACAATCGCGCCGCATGTCAACCCGCCTGATCCCGCTCGCCGCGCTTGCGCTCCTGTGCGCGTCTTGCGGGTTCAAGCACGAGCCGACCGGCGTGCTCGCGGCCTATCCGCAGTCGGTACGCGACGCCATCGGGCACGAGGTGCTCATCGATACCGCACCTCACAGGATCGTGTCGCTCGACCCGGGCATGACCGCGGCGATGTACGCGCTCGGCGCAGGCAAGCTGCTGGTCGGGCGAAGCGGAGCGGAGACCTACCCCAAGCAGGCGATGAACCTGCCGGTGATGCTGAAGGACGGCAAGCCCAACGTCGCGGCGATCGAGAGGCTACGTCCCGACCTGGTGCTCGTTCCGGCCTCGATGGCGCCCACCGTCGGTAACGTCGACCAGCTCCAGAACAAGCTGGCATCGGTCGTCTACGTCGTGGGCGGGACGTCG
>DASQYY010000022.1:0-3290 GCA_035638975.1 Gaiellales bacterium | reverse complement strand
TGGGGGAGGGCTCCCTGCTCGGTGAGGCGGCCATGCTCGACGGCCGGCCGCGCACCGCCAGCGTGATCGTCGACCAGCCGGCCCGGCTGCTCGTCGTGCCGGGCACGGCAGTCCGCGCGCTGATCGCCGCGCGGCCGGGCCTGCGGGAGGCGCTGCTGCAGGCCGCCCGCGCGCGCTTGCTAGCGTAGGCCGATGCCGCCCAAGGTTCGCTTCGCCCCCAGCCCGACCGGCTCCCTGCATCTCGGGAGCACCCTCACCGCCGTCGCCAACTGGCTGTTCGCCCGCAAGCACGGAGGCGCCGTGCTCCTGCGCATCGACGACACCGACGACGAGCGCGAGCTGCCCGGCGCGCAGGAGGAGATCGAGCGCGACCTGCGATGGCTCGGCCTCGAATGGGACGAGGGGCCGGCCCGCCAGAGCGACCGCCGCGGACGCCACCTCGAGGCCGCGGCGTCGGCGCAGGGCGCGTACACGCGCGACGGCGCCGTCTGGCTGTCAGCGCCGGGAGCAAGCGAGTTCGTGATCGTCCGCTCCGATGGCCGGCCGACCTACCGGTGGGCGTCCGCCGTGGACGACGTCGATTTCGGCATCACCCATGTCATCCGAGGCAACGATCACCTGCCGAACACCGCGCTGCAGATCGCCGCCATCCGCGCGCTGGGAGCGGAGCCGCCCGAGTTCATGCACCACGCGCTGGTGCGCGAGGGCGACGGCGCCAAGCTCTCGAAGCGGGCCGGCGCCTCCTCGATCGCGTCGCTGCGCGCGGAGGGCTACCCGCCGGAGGCGGTCGTCAACCTGCTCGCGCTCGTCGCGACGTCCGGGCCGGGCGACGTGATGGGCTGGGACGAGCTGGTCGAGCGGTTCGACGAGGCACGCCTCGCGCGCGGGGAGATCGTGCTCGAGCCCTCACGCCTGCGTGCGCTGTCGACGGCCCACCTGGCCGCGCTGCCACCCCAGGAGCTGGCCGACCGGGTGGCCGCGTTCGCGCCGGGCACAGACCCCGCTCTCGTCACCGCCCTCGCGCCGGCACTTCGCGGCGCCCACACCCTGGCCGAGGCGGCCGAGCTCGTCGCCTGCGTCTCCCAGACGCCGGAGCGGCATCCGCTGCCTCAGCTGGCAACGATCCGCGGGCGCTACCCGGAGCGGCTGTCGGAGCAGGACGCCCGCGCGCTCGTGGACGAGCTGCGCAGCGCCGGCGTGCCACTGCGCGAGGCCCGCGTGGCGCTGACCGGCCGGGAGCGTGGCCCCGAGCTGTGGGCCGTGCTCGCCGCGCTGCCGCGCGACGAGGCGATCCGGAGGGCCGCATGAGGCTGCGCAACTCGCTCACGGGAGAGCCGAAGGAGCTCGAGCCGGGGCCCGATGGCCGGATCGGCATGTACTTCTGCGGGCCGACCGTCTACAACCGCATCCACATCGGCAACGCCCGGCCGTTCGTCGTCTCGATGCTGATGAAGCGCTACCTCGAGTGGCGAAACCAGCCGGTGATGCTGGTCGAGAACATCACCGACATCAACGACAAGATCTACGTGGCGGCGGCCGCGGCAGGCGCTCCGTCGGACGCGTTCGCGCGGGAGATGGCCGAGGCCTACATCGCTGACACGGACCGCCTCGGCCTGGGCCGCCCCGATCGCGAGCCGAGGGCCACCGAGACGGTGGACGGGATCATCGCCCTGATCGAGGAGCTGATCGCGGGCGGCCACGCCTACGCGGTGGCCGGTGACGTCTACTTCGCCGTCGCCACCTTCGACCGGTACGGACAGCTCTCGAACCAGCGCACCGACCAGCTGCGTGACGGCGGCGACACCGAGGGTGGGGAGCACAAGCGCGACCCGCTCGACTTCGCCCTGTGGAAGGCGACCAAGGCAGACGAGGACACCGCCTGGGATTCGCCGTGGGGTCGCGGCCGGCCCGGCTGGCATATCGAGTGCTCGGCGATGGCGGAGCGGTGGCTCGGGCGCGAGTTCGCCGTCCACGGCGGCGGCCGCGACCTGATCTTTCCGCACCACGAGAACGAGATCGCCCAGTCGCAGGCGGCCGGCCGTCGCTTCGCGCACGTCTGGGCCCACAACGGGATGCTGCGCCTGGGCGGGGAGAAGATGTCGAAGTCGGTCGGCAACATCGAGCCGCTGCATGCGGCGCTCGACCGGTGGGGCGCCGAGACGCTGATCATGTACTTCCTGCGCGGCCACTACACGGCGCCGATCGACTACACCGACGAGGTGCTCGAGCAGGCACGCGCCGCGGCCGGCACGCTGCGAAACCGGCTCCGCGACGGCACCGGCGGCACGGACGAGGCGCTGCGAGAAGCAATCGCCGACGCGCTCGACGACGACTTCAACACGCCCCGGGTTCTGGCGCTGCTGTTCGAGGCACCGCCGGAGGCGTCGGGAACCGTGGCCGAGGTGCTCGGCGTGCTCGGCCTCGGCTCGCTCGCCGAGGAGCCGCCGGCGCCGCCCGAGCTGGTGGAGAAGGCGCGCCAGCGCGACGCGGCGCGCGCAGCCCGCGACTTCGCCCGCGCGGACGCGCTGCGCGACGAGATCGAGTCGGCCGGGTGGGAGGTGCGCGACACGCCCGAGGGCACCGCGCTCTACCGGGCATGAGCGCGGAGGTCGTCTACGGCACGCACCCGGTGCGCGAGGCGCTTCGGGGGCGTCGCGAGGTGCTCGCGGTGCACGCCACGCGCCGTGCGGCCGAGCAGCTTGAATGGCTGCCCCGCACCACGGTCGTCGAGCCGGCGGAGCGGCTGGCCGAGCTGGCCGGGAGCCCCGACCACCAGGGTCTTGTGGCGGAAGTCGCGCCGTACCCATACGCACACGCGGAGGAGCTGGTCGGCCGCGACCGGGCGCTGCTCGCGGCCCTCGACGAGGTGACGGACCCGCACAACCTGGGTGCCATCGCGCGGGTGTGCGAGGCGGCCGGCGCGGACGGGCTGCTGATCACCCGACGCAGGTCGGCCGGGGTGACGGCTGCGGTCGCGCGGGCCTCCGCCGGCGCGGTCGAGCACCTGCCGATCGCGCAGGTCGAGAACCTGGCCGAGACGCTGCTCTCGGCGCGACGGCCGGGGCTGTGGACGTATGCCGCCGACCTGGCCGGGGACGACGCGGCATACGACCGCCACGACTACCGCGACGGGACGGTGTTCGTGCTCGGGGCCGAGGGCCGCGGCCTGCGGCCGCGCGTGCGCCGCTCGTGTGACGCGGTCGCGTCGATCCCGATGCGGGGCCGAGTCGAGTCGCTGAACGTCAGCACGGCGGCCGCGGTGCTGCTGTTCGAAGCGGTCAGGCAGCGCC
>DASQYY010000021.1:0-18612 GCA_035638975.1 Gaiellales bacterium | reverse complement strand
GAGGTGACCGAGTCGGCCGCCATGGGCCGCCCGGAGGAGACGGCGAAGATCCTCGAGATGCTCGACGCCGCCGGCATGCCGCTCGCTATCGACGACTTCGGTACCGGGTACTCCTCGCTGTCGAGGCTGAATGACCTGCCGGCCGGCACGCTCAAGATCGACCAGTCCTTCGTCCGCAACCTCCCGCACGAGGCCGCCTCGGTGACGCTCACCGAGACGATCATCCGCCTGGCGCGCGGCGTTGGCATGGAACCGCTGGCCGAGGGGATCGAGACGGAGGCGCAGCGCCGGTTCCTGGTGGAGCACGGCTGCCGCCTCGGCCAGGGATACCTGTTCGGGCCGGCCGTCACGGCCGAGCAGATCGAGACGCTCTGGTTCGCGCGCAGGGCGGCCTAGACCCGCGCGATGTAGAACCCGTCGCTGCCCTCGACCTGCGGCAGCAGGTATTCCCCGCCCGGTGCGATCGCCTCGCACTCCTCGCGCCGCAGGGTGCAGACGGAATAGACGAGCGCGCCACCGGGGGCCAGCAGCGACCGCGCGTGCTCCAGCATCGACCGTTGCAGCTCGGCCAGCTCCGTGGCGGCCTCGGGGCTGCGGCGCCAGCGAGCATCCGGGCGCCCCGCGAGCACGCCGAGGCCGCTACAGGGCGGGTCGAGCAGGATGCGGTCGAAGCGGCCATCCGCGAACTCGAGGACGTCCGCCTCCACCACCCGTGCGCATGTTGCGCCGAACCGCTCGAGCGTCGCCCGCAGCTCCCGCGCACGTCCCGGGTGGCGCTCGACGCAGACCAGCTCGCCCCGGTTCCCCATCAGCGCGGCCAGCTGCCCGGACTTGCCGCCCGGTGCAGCACAGAGATCCGCCACCCGCATCCCCGGCTCCGGAGCCAGCAGGCGGGCCGGGCGCATCGAGGAACGCGACTGCGGCCAGATCATGCCCTCCGCGAAGGCCTTCGTTGCGGTGACGTCCATGACCTCGTCCAGCACCAGCGCCTCGGGCAGGCCGGCCACCCCGTGCGCCGGCACGCCCAGGTCGATCGGCCCCGGACGCAGCGGGTTCACGCGGACGGCGAGCTCCGGCGGATTGTTCTGCGCCTCCCCACATGCCTCCGCCCCCGGCTCGCCGAGCAGCTCCACCCAGGCGTCCCACACCCAGTCCGGGTACGACAGGCGCAGCGGGGGCGGCAGCCCGCCAACCCAATCACGGCCGCCGTCGGCAAGGCGACGGAGCACCGCGTTTGCCAGGCCGGCCACCCTGCCGCCGGCCACCTCACGGGCCAGCTCCACTCCCTCGCTGACCGCGGCACGGGCCGGCACCGCATCGGAGAAGAGCACCTCATAGCCGCTGACGCGCAGCGCGTTTCGGAGCTCCGCCTGCAGCCGCATCGGCCGCCGCCCGGCGAGCTGCTCCACCGCGTGGTCGATGGTCCGCACCCGCTGCACCGCGCCGAACGCCAGGCGCATGGCCTGGCGCCGCTCGCGCGCATCGAGCTCCGCCGCGGCAGTCGCGAACGCGCGGTCGGCGTACGCCTCCTGCTCGAACGTGCGGCGCACGACCTCGTAGGCCACCCTCCTCGCCGGGGCGGGGCCGCTCATGCCGCGCGGGTGGGCGGCTCGCGAAGGCCGCGCAGATATGCGGCGGCCTCCATCCGGCCCTTGCCGGCCGGCTGCAGCTCGAGGATCTGCAGCGCACCCTGCCCGCAGCCGACGACGAGGCCGTCCGCGATCCGCCCCTCCGGGGGGCCGTCTGCGAGGGGCCGCGCACGCCACACCAGGCATGTCCTGTCGCCGAGCTGCGCGCGCGCGCCGAGCGCCGGTGACAGTGCGCGCACCTGCCGGTCGAGCTCCACGGCCGGGCGCGACCAGCGAAGCGGTCGGTCCTCGGCGGTGATCTTGTGCGCATACGTCACGCCCTCCTCACTCTGGGGGCGCGGCGTCGGCCGGTCGAGCAACGCCCGCTCGAGCAGCGGCACGCCCAGCTCGAGGGCGCGAGCGCGGACGGCGCCGGCGTCGTCGGCCGTCCCGATCTCGATCCGCTCCTCGCCGAGGATGGGGCCGGCGTCCAGCTCGGCGCTGAGCTCGATCGCCGCGACGGCCGTCTCGGAGTCCCCCGCCATGATCGCCCGCTCGATCGGCGCGGCTCCCCGCCAGCGGGGCAGCGCGGAGGGGTGGAGGTTGACCAGCGGGTATGCGTGCAGCAGCGGCTCGCGGACCAGCTGGCCGAAGGCGACGACGATGCCGGCGTCGGCATCGGGCGGGGCGGCGCTGGCGTCCTCCAACTGGCGGAGGCGAAGGCCCAGCGACCGGGCCGCCTCGGCCACCGGCGGCGGCGTCGGCGCCCGCCCGCGGCCACTGGGGCGGTCGGGCTGCGAGACGACGGTGGTGACGTCCAGCCGTCCGCGCTCGACGAGGCTGCGCAGCACCTCGGCGCCGAAGGCGGAGGTGCCGAAGAACGCGACCTTCACCTCAGCCGGCGCGGAGCCGAAGCTCGCGAAGCGCCTCGCGGCGGGCCTGATCCTCCGCGCGATCGAAGATGAGGACGCCGTCGAGGTGGTCGATCTCGTGCTGGATCACCCGCGCCTCGAAGCCCTCGGCGTCGAGCTCGACCGCGTCGCCCTTCTCGTCACGGGCCGCCACCTTCACGCGCAGGTGCCGAGGGACGGCGACCTGCAGCTCGCCGCCGAGCAGCGAGAGGCAGCCCTCGGTGCCGACTTCTGTCTCCTCGGAACGGTCGACCAGCTCCGGGTTGATCAGCACGTGTGCCTCGTCCTCGTCGCGCGCCCGGTAGACGAGGATGCGGCGCAGCACGCCGATCTGGGGAGCGGCGAGGCCGACGCCGTGGGCGCGCTCCATGATGTCCACCATCCTGCCGGCCAGCTGCTGCACCTCGTCATCCACGTCCGAGATCGGCGTCGCGCGGTTCCGCAGCGCGGGGTCCGGGAATTGGCGGACGAGCCGAAGCGCGTTCATCCGCCACTCCAGCCGCTCCTCCGGGGTCGGCCCCTCCTGCTCCTCGACGTGCTCCGCCTGCTCAGACATCGTCCGCCGATGTTACCGTCGCATAGCCGTCGCCGAGCGCAGCCAGGAACGCGCCCTGCACGCTGGCGGCGGGAATCGTGCGGCCTCCGAACTGGAGGTCCAGGGTCGCGCACGCGTCGTGCACGACCGTGCAGCCGAACCCGAGGTCCGCGGCGGCGCGCACCGTGGCATCCACGCACATGCTGGTCATCATGCCCGCGACGACGACATCGGTCACACCCGCGTCGCGCAGCCGCTGCTCGAGGTCGGTCTTCAGGAAGCTGTTTGGGTGGTGCTTCGAAACCACCGGCTCGCCGTTGGCAGGGCGCACGGCCGCGTGGATCTCGACGCCCTCGGTGCCGGGCTCGAAGAACTCGGCGCCGCCCCCTTCCCAGATGTGCTGCACGTGGAAGACCGGCTCGCCCCGGCTGCGGAAGCGCTCGAGCACGCGCGCCGCGTTTGCCGCGGCGTCCTGCGAGCCGACCAGCTCGTGCCGGCCGCCCGGGAAGTAGTCGTTCTGGATGTCGACGATCACCAGCCCCCGTGCCATGCGGGAAGGTTAGTTGAACGACTGCGGGTCGACGTCGACCACGGCGCTCGCACCGGCGCGGCGCAGGTCGGGGGCGAGGTCTCGGAGAAGCCCCCGGAATACCGCGGCGGGACGGCGCGGGTCGGCGGTCTTGATCAGCAGGTGGCTGCGGCTGCGGTCGCGCAGGCGGAAGAGCGGCGCAGGCCCCAGGACGAGGTCGTCTCCCAGGACGGGGTCGGCAGTGTCCGCGAGCAGGGTCGTGATGCCGTCCGCGGTCGCCTGATCGGGCGCGGTCACCAGCACGCGCACGAGCCGGGCGTAGGGCGGGTAGCCGAGCTCACGGCGGCGCTCCAGCTCGCCGGAGAGGAACGCCTCGACGTCGTGGCGCGCGGCCAGCTCGACGACGCGCGACGACGGCTCCCACGCCTGGATCAGCACCCGGCCGCGCGGATCGCCGGGCCGCCCCGGCCGGCCCGCGAGCTGGGTGAGCAGCGCGAACGTTCGCTCCTCGGCCCGGAAGTCGGGCATCGCCAGCCCGGTCTCGGCGTCCAGCACCGCGGCAAGGGTGACCCCGGGCACGTCATGGCCCTTCGCCACCAGCTGCGTTCCCACGAGCACGGCGCGATCCGCCTCGCGGAAGCGGGCCAGCGTGGACTCCGGCTCGCCCGCGTGGGCAGCCACGTCGGCGTCGAGCCGCACGACCTCGAGCCGCGGAAACAGCTCGGCCAGCTCGTCCTCGACGGCTCTGGTGCCCGAGCCGATCCGGGTCAGGTCAACCGAGCCGCAGACGGGGCAGGCGCGCGGCGCCGGCTCCCGATGGCCGCAGTGGTGGCAGACCAGGTGCGAGCGGCCGTGCAGGGACAGGGATACGTCACAGCGCGGGCAGCGCCATGCGTGTCCGCAGGTGCGGCAGTGGATGGCGGCCGCGGAGCCGCGGCGGTTCTGCAGGAGGATCGCACGGCCGCCCTCGTCCTCGATCCGGCCGAGGGCGTCGCGCAGCGGGCGCGTGAGCGGGTAGCCCCCGTCGCGACGGAGGTCGACCACCTCCACGTCGGGAAGCGCGCCGCCGACCCGGGCGGGAAGCCCGACTCGGGTGGTGATGCCGTGCCAGGACTCCGGACGCGGCGTCGCGCTGCCGTAGACGACGATGGCGTCCTCGAGCCGTGCGCGCTTGGCGGCGACGCGGCGGGCGTCATAGCGGGGGTCGCTCTCGTGCTTGTAGGAGGCGTCATGCTCCTCGTCCACGACGATGATGCCGAGGTCGGGGACGGCTGCGAAGACCGCCGAGCGGGCACCCACGACCACACGCGCCTCGCCGTCTGCGATGCGCTTGTGCTCGAGCCCACGTCGCGCGGGGGTCAGCGCGCTGTGGAGTATCGCCACCGTGTCGCCGAACCGGGCAACGAAGCGAGCGGCGGTCTGGGGCGTGAGGGCGATCTCCGGCACCAACACGATCGCGCCGCGCCCGGCGCGCAGGCGCTCCTGGATGGCGCGGAGGTAGACCTCGGTCTTGCCGGAGCCGGTGACGCCGTGCAGCAGCACCTCACGCGCGCCCGCGGACACCGCCGCGTCGATGGCGGCGACGGCGTCGCGCTGAGCCGGCGTGAGCTCGACCGTGCGGTCGGCGACGGCGGCGCGCTCGGCCGGCGCGAGACGGCGCTTCGGCGGCGGGGGCGGGACAACCAGCGCAACCGCCCGGGCGACGGTGGACGCGGTGCCCTCGGCGATCCAGACGGCCAGGTCGTAGAGCGACTCGGGCACGCGCCCGCTGACCGCGAGCACAGGCTTCAGCTCCTCCCCCGGGTGCTCCGGCACGTCGGCGAGGCCGTCGACGACGCCGGCCACCTCGCGGGCGCCCAGCGGCACGCGCACGAGCGAGCCACGGACGAGATCGCCGGCCAGCTCCTCGGGCACCTCGTAGTCGAACGGCCGGTCGACCGCGCGTGCGGTGACGAGCGGGTGGACGCGCGCGATCAGACCGAGGCGGGCGCTTCGAGCCCGCAGGCCTCGCGCAGCGCTGCGACCCGGTCGGCGCGCTCCCAGGTGAAGACGTCGTGCTCGCGGCCGAAGTGCCCGTAGGCCGCGGTGTCGCGGTAGATCGGGCGCAGGAGATCGAGATCGCGGATGATCGAGGCGGGCCGCAGGTCGAACACCTCGCGGACGGCGCGCTCGATGGCGGTGCGGTCGACCGTCTCGGTGCCAAAGGTCTCGACCATGACCGAGACCGGATGGGCGACGCCGATGGCGTAGGCGACCTGCACCTCCGCCCGAGCGGCGAGGCCGGCGGAGACGATGTTCTTCGCGACCCACCGCATGGCGTAGGCGGCGGAGCGGTCGACCTTCGACGGGTCCTTGCCGGAGAACGCGCCGCCCCCATGGCGGGCCGCGCCGCCGTAGGTGTCGACGATGATCTTGCGGCCGGTGAGGCCGGTGTCGCCCATCGGGCCACCGGTGACGAAGCGGCCGGTGGGGTTGACCAGCACGAAGCCGGGCTCGGAGAAGCGCTCGCGGGGGCAGAGGTCGTGCGGGATCACCGGCGTCAGCACGTGCTCGATGATGTCGGCGCGGACGCGCTCCTCGTCGTGGATGTCGGGGTGGTGCTGGGTGGAGACGAGCAGGCGCTCGATCGACTGCGGAACGAGGCGGCCGTCCTCCTCCCGGTAGCGGATCGTCACCTGGGCCTTGCCGTCGGGGCGCAGGTAGGGAACCGTTTCGGCCTTGCGGGCGAAGGCGAGCTTCGCGGCGATACGGTGTGCCAGCTGGATTGCCAGCGGCATCTTCTCGGGAGTCTCGTCGCAGGCGTAGCCGAACATCATGCCCTGGTCGCCGGCTCCCTGGGCATCGATGTCGCCGTCGGCGACGGCGTGCTGGAGCTCGTAGGACGACTCGACGCCGCGGCGGATGTCGGGGGACTGCTCGTCGAGGGCGACGACGACGCCGCAGGTGGAGGCGTCGAAGCCCAGATCGGAGCTGGTGTAGCCGATGTCGCCGACGATCTCGCGGGCGATGCGGGGGATGTCGACGTAGGCGTCGCAGGTGATCTCGCCGGCGACGACGACCAGGCCGGTGGTGCAGAGCACCTCACAGGCGACGTGGCCGTTGGGATCGGCGGTGAGCACGGCGTCGAGGACGCCGTCGGAGATCTGGTCGGCAACCTTGTCCGGGTGACCCTCGGTGACGGACTCCGAGGTGAAGAGGAACTCGTTCACGCGGCGGACTCTACCAACGGGCCGACCGGATCTTCACCATGTACGTCGCGACGCACTCGATCGGCCGCTCCAGGCCGCGACCCCGGCTCAGGCCGCACCCCGGGCCAGGCCGCGACCCCGGGCCAGGCCGCGACCCCGGGCTCAGGCCGCGACCCCGGGCTCTGAGCCCGACCCGGGCCTCGACACGCTGTCGTGACAGTTCCGTGACTTGTGTGCCGAGTCGTGTGACGGCCATTTCGCCTACCTACGCGAAACGGTCAGAACGAGGGCTCTGAGCCCGACTCGGCGACCGCGGCGTTTCGGCACAGAGGCGTGACGGGTCGTTGTGAAACTGGAACACGGAGCTCCCAGGCCGCCTGCGGCTGCGGCGAGTCATTCCACCGTCGGCTCGCGGGCCATCAGCCGGCCCACCGCCTCAAGCGGCGTCGCCGTGCCGGCGGCCACCTCGCAGACCGCCTCCGTGATCGGCAGCTCGAGCCCCCGGCTGCGCCCCAGCTCGCGCAGCACCGGTGCCGTCGTCAGCCCCTCCGCCACCTGCCCGATCTCGCGCTCGATCCACTCCCCGGGCACGCCGCGTGCAAGCAGCTCGCCCGCCCGACGGTTCCGCGAATGATGCGACGTGCAGGTTGCCACCAGGTCGCCCATGCCGGCCATGCCCGCGAACGTGCGCGGCAGCGCGCCGAAGGCCGCCCCCAACCGGCTCATCTCGGCCATGCCGCGCGTGATGATCGCGGCCTTCGCGTTGTCGCCGAACCCAAGGCCGTCGGACACGCCTGCCGCCAGCCCGATCACGTTCTTGGCCGCCGCACAGAGCTCGACCCCGACCACGTCCCCCGACGCGTAGATCCGCAGCCGGGACGTCGACAGTGCTGACTGCAGCTGATGCGCGAGGGCGATCGGCTCGCTGGCCACCACCGAGGCCGTCGGGTAGTCCCGCGCCACCTCCTCGGCGTGATTTGGGCCGGAGAGCACCGCCACGCGCTCGGCGCCTCCCACGCCCGCCAGGATCTCGGACATCCGCCGGCCGGTCGCCGGGTCGAGGCCCTTCGTGAGCGAGAGCAGCGACGCGTCATCGGGCAGGCGCCCCGCGATCCGCTCCACGGCCCCGGCAAACTCCCGGCTCGGCAGCGCAATCGCGACCAGCTCTGCGGCGTCGAACCGGGCCCCGTCCAGCGGCTCGGCGCGCAGGTCGCCCGGCAGCTCGATGTCATAGAGGTACCGCGGGTTGCGATGGCGCTGCACGATCTCCTCCGCCTGCGCCGGGTCGCGGCAGATCAGCGTCGTCTCGTGCCCGGCCAGCACCAGGTGCCTGGCGAATGCCGTGCCCCAGCTGCCCCCGCCGACGACCGCCGCCCTCACGACCGGCTCTGGAAGTCGATGATCACGGGAACCCCCTCGAGCGAGAAGCGCCGCCGGAACTGGTTCTCGACGAAGTACGCGTAGTCCCGGGTGACCAGGCTGCGGTCGTTGACCACGATCCGGAACCGCGGCGGTCGGGTGGCGTACTGCGTCGCATACAGCAGGTTGAGACGGCGCCTCCCGCTACGGGGCGGCTCACGCTGGGCGGTGATCTCCTCGACCGCCCGGTTCAGCGCGCCCGTCGTCACCCGCGAGGTGTACCGCCCGAACAGCTCCTCCACCGCGTCCAGCAGCTTGTCGATGTTGCGCCCGGTCACCGCCGACGTGGTCACGATCGAGGGCCGCTGGCGCAGCTTCACGCCCATCCGCTCGCGGACGTCCTCGAGCTCCACGGTGCTGATGTCCCACTTCGACAGCACGACCAGCGTCGCGCAGCCGGCCTTGCGCGCCTCGTCCGCGACCGACAGGTCGCCCTCCACCAGACCGTCCGACGCGTCCACGAGCACGAGCGCGATGTCAGCGCGCTTCACCGCCTGCAGCGCGCGCAGCTCGCTGTAGTACTCGATCCCCTGACGGTGCTTGCGCTTGCGCCGCAGCCCCGCGGTGTCGATCAGCCGGAACAGCGTCCCCTCCCGCTCGAAGACCGTGTCCACGGTGTCCCGGGTCGTGCCCGGCACATCGGACACGATCACGCGCGGACGGCCGAGAATCGCGTTCAGCAGCGACGACTTGCCGACGTTCGGCCGTCCGACGATGGCGACGCCGATCTCGTCGCCGCGTTCGTCGACGTGCTCCGCCCCCTCCACCGCCTCCAGGCGCTCCACCACCGCGTCGAGCAGCTCTCCCGTGCCGCGGCCATGCAGCGCGGACACCGCAATCGGCTCGCCGAGGCCCAGGGCGTGCAGCTCGAGGGCATCCGGCTCGTGGGCGGCGTCGTCGATCTTGTTCGCGACCACGATCACCGGCCGGCGCGACCGCCGGAGGATCTGCGCGATCTCCTCGTCGCCCGCGGCCAGCCCGGCCCGCGCGTCGACGACGAACAGCACGAGGTGCGCCTCCTCGACCGCGATCCGCGCCTGCTCGGCCACCTGCGCCTGCAGCGGCGACTCGTCAGCGGCGTCCACCCCGCCGGTGTCGATCAGGACGAACTCGCGGCCCCGCCAGTCGCAGATCGCCTCGGTGCGGTCCCTCGTCACCCCGGGCGTCTCGTGCACGACGGCCTGCCGGGTCGCCGTCAGCCGGTTGATGAGGGTCGACTTGCCGGCGTTGGGGAACCCGACGACCGCCACCCGCCCCGCCAGCAGGCGCGGCTCGTCGGTCACGACCCGGCCTCGTACAGCCGGCGGATCTCCTGCATCAGCTCTTCGGCGGTCTCGCGGTAGGCGACCGCCGCCCTGCGGCCGTCCCGGCCGTAGCGCCGTGGCGCGCCGAACGACACGGAGATGCTGCGGCCCGGCCGCCAGCCGCGGGAGTGCAGCGCGACCGGCACGATGTCCGCGTCCTCGACCACGGCGATCCTGCCGGCTCCCGCCTTGGCCTCCTCGAGGCCCTCCTTCCGCGTCCCCTGGATGAACACCCCGACGGCGCCTGACAGCTCCAGCGTCTCGTGGACGACCCGCAGGGCGTCGCGGTCGGGCTCGCCGCGCCGCACCGGGAACGTGCCGCCGAAGCGCAGGAACGCTCCCCACGGGCGCGGCCGGAACAGCTCCGACTTGGCCATGTACCGGATCGCGCGCGGCTGCGCTGCGCCGATCGCCGGGATGTCCCACAGGGACTGGTGGTTCGCCACGAACACGACCGGCCCCGTGCG
The DNA here is from genome assembly GCA_035638975.1 of Gaiellales bacterium. Classification (GTDB taxonomy): domain Bacteria; phylum Actinomycetota; class Thermoleophilia; order Gaiellales; family JAICJC01; genus JAICYJ01. Next base: position 8,691 of record DASQYY010000021.1, on the reverse strand, counting down.
GGGCACCAGCTCGGCTCCGGTCACCCGCAGCCGGAGAAGGCCGCGCAGCGCCGGCTCGGCCCAGGGGCGCACGATCTTCCAGAAGGTGTCGCCGGGAACGAACGGAGCGGAACCGCCGGCCGCGGCGGCATCGCCTCGCCCAGAACCGCCTCTGGCCATGGCGACGATGCGGTCGACCACCTGCTCGATGGTCAGGTCGCTGCTGTCCAGCACCTGCGCGTCCGGCGCGGGTGCCAGCTGCTCGGCGTCGAGGTCGTCCCGCTCGACGATCGACCGCTCCACCTCGTCCACCGGCAGCCCCAGGTCGGCGGCCCTGCGCTGCGCGCGCACCGCGGTCGACGCCACCAGATAGACCTTCAGGTCGGCCTCCGGCCAGACGACCGAGCCGGTGTCGCGGCCCTCGAGCACGGCGTCGTGCGCCAGCTCGCGCTGGCGACGGCGCATCGCGGCCCGCACCTGCGGATGCCGGGACGCGGCGCTCACGTTCCGCGAGATCACCTCGGCCCGCAGGTCGGTTCCCTCCGCCGCCTCGGTGCCGACCAGGGCGGCCAGCGCCTCGCCGTCGTTCAGGCTGACGCCCTCGGCCAGCGCGACCGCGGTCAGCTCGCGATACATCGCACCCGTGTCGACGTAGCGCAGGCCGAGCCGCTCGGCGACGCGGCGCGCGACGGTGCTCTTGCCCGCGCCGGCTGGGCCGTCGATCGTGATCACCATTACGCGCTGACCGCCGCCAGGCGCTCGGCGAAGTCGGGGAAGCTGACCGCAAGCGCGTCCGCGCCGTCGACGCTCACGCCCTCCTGCGAGCAGACGCCCGCGATCGCGCCGAGCATGGCGATGCGGTGGTCGCCCGCCGCGTCGACGCGCCCACCCCGCAGGCGGTGGGGCACGCCCTGCACCTGGAAGCCGTCCTCGAGTGCCTTCACGCGGCCGCCCACGGTCGATAGCAGCTCGACCACCGTCGCGATGCGGTCGGACTCCTTGACGCGCAGCTCGCCGGCGCCGCGGATGGTGGTGGTGCCCCTGGCGAAGCTGGCGAGCAGCACCAGCAGCGGCAGCTCGTCGATCAGCGACGGGATCAGCTCCGGCTCGATATCGGTGGCGACCAGCTCGGCCGGCCGCACCTCGATGTCGGCGACCGGCTCGCCGGCCGCCCACCGCCGGCCGAACAGCCCGACCCTCGCACCCATCCGCTCGAGCACGGCCAGCATGCCGGTGCGTGTCGGGTTGATCGAGACGTCCCTGATCGTCAGGTTGGATCCCTGCAGGATCGTCGCAGCAGCGATGAACGGCGCCGCCGACGAGAAATCCCCCGGCACCGGGATCTCCGGCAGCACCAGCTCCCGCACCGGAGAGACGGCGATGCGGCCGGGCCTGCGGTCGACGGGGACGCCCGCGCGCTGGAGCATCCGCTCGGTGTGATCGCGCGTCGCGATCGGCTCCTCGATCACGGTCATGCCGTGCTCGGCGAACAGCCCCGCGAACAGCACGCTCGACTTCACCTGCGCCGACGCAACGGCCGGCTGGAACGAGATCGGCGACACCTCACCCGTCGCATGCACCGTCACCGGCGGAAGGCCGTCGGTCGTGTCCACCCGGACGCCCATCTGCCCGAGCGGCTCGGCAATGCGCCCCATCGGCCGGCGGCGGATGCTCTCGTCGCCGTCGAGCACGAAGGTGCCGCGCTGGCCGGCGAGGATGCCCGGCAGGATCCGCATCAGCGTCCCTGCGTTGCGCACGTCGATGGGGCCGTCGGGCTCGCGCAGCCCGCGCATGCCGACGCCCTTGATGACCAGCCGGTCCTCGCCGCGGCGGTCGATCTCGACGCCCATGCTGCGAAACGCGTCGACCGTGGCCAGCGTGTCGGCCGAGGCCCCGAACCCCGTGACGATCACGTCCTCGTCGTTGAGCGCACCGACCATCACCGCGCGGTGGCTGATCGACTTGTCGCCGGGCACGGTCAGCTCGCCGACCAGGGCACCGGCGGGACGGACGGTCAGCGGCGCCGCGTCAGCCATCGACCACCGGCGCCGCGATCGCCCCGTAGCCGAGCCCGTCCAGCAGCGCGACCGCCCGCTCGGCCTCCTCGCGGCCGGCGATCGTCACGATCACCGTGCCGCCGCGGTCGGCCGACATGTGGTGCAGCTCGAAGTCCTCGATGTTGATCCCCTCGGCGCCGAGCGCCTGGGTGATGCCCGACAGCACGCCCGGCCGGTCTGGCACGTGCACCCGCACGCGGTGGAGCTCCTCCGGCTTCGCCGGGTACGCCGCCTCCAGCAGGCGGCGGCGGTTCGACGACGCCTCCGCGATCCAGCGCGCCACGAAGCCGGCGTCCTCTCGCTCGAGCGCGCGCACCAGGTCGTCCACACGGCGGGCATGGTCGCGCAGCCCGTCCAGCAGCGCCGTGCGGTTCTCGAGGAAGATGTCGACCCAGATCCGTGGGTTCGCGCCCGCGACGCGCGTCATGTCGCGGAACGACCCGCCGACCGCGGCGAGCGGGTCGTGGCCGTCCACCCTGCCCGCGCCGGCCTGGTTGACGAGCACGTTCGCCAGCGCGTGGGGAAGGTGGCTCGTCAGCGCCATCAGGCGGTCGTGCGCATCGGGGTCGATCGCGATCGGCCGGGCGCCGAGCGACGAGACGAACGTGTGCAGGCGCCGATGCGCCGACGGGTCGGTCTCGGCCACGGGCGTCAGGAACCAGGTCGCGCCCTCGAACAGCTCCGGCCGGGAGTTGGCGACGCCGCGAGCCTCCGACCCGCACACCGGGTGGCCGCCGACGAACTGCGGGTTCCCTCCGAACAGCTCGACCAGCCGTCCCTTGGTCGAGCCGACATCGGACACCGTGCACCCGTCGGGAGCGGCGTCCAGCGCCTCACGCGCGAGCACCGGCAGCTCCGCCACGGGGCCGCAGACGAATGCCAGATCGGCCCCGTCCATGGCGTCGGCCGGTGATTGCTCGAAGCGGGCGATCGCCCCCCGCTCGAGGCCGATCTCGCCGGCCTGCGGGTCGCGGTCGGCGGCCACGACCTCATCGCCGCGGGCGGTCGCGGCAAGCGCGAGCGAGCCTCCGATCAGGCCCAGGCCGATCACCGCCACCCTCATGGCGCAGTCGGGTCCGCGCGCTCCTCGGCGGCGCGCATCAGCTCCGCCAGCTGGAACGCGAGGTCGAGCGACTGCCGCGCGTTCAGGCGCGGGTCGCACAGCGTCGAGTAGTTGTGGTCGAGGTGGCCCTCGACGACCGCCTCCGAGCCGCCGAGGCACTCGGTGACGTGCTCGCCGGTGAACTCGAGATGCACGCCGCCAGGCCACGCGCCCGCCGCCAGGCACGCGGCGAAGAAGCCCTGGATCTCCGCCATGATGTCCTCGAGCCGGCGAGTCTTGTACCCCGAGGCGGTGCGGAACGTGTTGGCGTGCATGGGGTCGCAGACCCAGACCACCGGCTGCTCCTCCCGCTCCGCAGCCTCGAGCAGCGGTGGCAGCAGCTCGGCCACCCGATCGGCGCCCATCCGGCTGATCATCGTCAGCCGGCCGGGGATCCTGTTTGGGTTGAGCGCCTCGCAGAGCGCCGCCACGTCGCCCGGCGTTGCCGTGGGCCCGAGCTTCACGCCGATCGGGTTGTGCACGCCGGCGAAGAAGGCGACGTGGGCGCCGGCCGGGTCGCGGGTGCGGTCGCCGATCCAGAGCATGTGGGCCGAGCAGTCATACCAGTCGCCGGTGAGCGAGTCGCGGCGGGTGAGGCCCTCCTCATAGTCGAGCAGCAGCCCCTCGTGGCTCGTCCAGACGTCCACCTCGTGCAGGTTGCGCTCCGCCTCGAGGTCGATGCCGCAGGCCGCCATGAAGCGCAGCGCGCGCTCAATCTCGGCGGCGATCGCCTCGTAGCGCCGGCCCTCGGGCGAGGAGGCGACGAACTCCTGGTTCCAGAGGTGCACCTTGGTGAGGTCGGCGAACCCGCCCTTGGTGAAGGCGCGCAGCAGGTTGAGCGTGGACGCCGACTGGTGGTATCCCTGGAGCATCCGCTGGGGGTCGTAGGTGCGGGCCTCGACCGTCGGCTCCTCACCGTGCACCATGTGACCGCGAAACGTAGGCAGCTCGACGCCGTCGACCAGTTCGGTGGGCGACGAGCGCGGCTTGACGAACTGGCCGGCGATGCGCCCCAGCTTGACGACCGGCAGCATGGAGCCGTAGGTCAGCACGGCGGCCATCTGCAGGATGATCTTGAGCTTCTCCCGGATGCTGATGGCGGAGAAGTCGTGGAAGGACTCCGCGCAGTCGCCGGCCTGGAGCACGAACGCGCGCCCGGAGGCGACCTGGGCCAGCGACTCGCGCAGCAAGCGGGCCTCCCCGGCGAAGACGAGCGGCGGCAGCGTGCCCAGCCGTGCGCGGGCGGCATCGACAGCGGCCGCGTCCAGCCACTCGGGCTGATGGAGCGCCCTGCGCTCCCGCCAAAGGCCGGGTGTCCAGGTCTGTTCGGTGATCGCCATGGCCTGCGGCAAGTGTATCGGTCGGGGCCTGGGCGCCCGGCGATCGAGCGGCCGACCAACCACGAGGCAGATGTGACAGGCGTTCCATGTCGCCGCCTGCGGCGCCCTGATCGGGCGGCCGGTTAGCATCAGCGCATGGCCCGCGTCTTTTCCGGCATCCAGCCCACCGGCTCCAAGCACCTCGGCAACTACATCGGGGCGATCCGGCACTACGTCGCCGACCAGGACAAGGGCGAGGCCTTTTACTGCGTCGTCGACCTGCATGCCATCTCGGTTCCCTACGACGTCGCCGCCCTGCGCGAGAACACGCTCGACACCGCTGCGGCCCTGCTCGCCGCCGGCCTCGACGCCGAGCGGTGCACGCTGTTCGTGCAGAGCCAGGTCGACGCGCACCCCTACGGCGCGTGGCTGCTGGGCGCGCTGGCGACCTTCGGCGAGCTCGGGCGCATGACGCAGTTCAAGGAGAAGAGCGAGGGCCGCGACTCGGTCAGCTGCGACCTCTTCACCTACCCCGTGCTCCAGGCCGCAGACATCCTGCTCTACCAGGCCGACCGAGTGCCCGTCGGCGACGACCAGCGCCAGCACCTCGAGCTGGCCCGCAACATCGCCCAGCGGTTCAACTCGCGATTCGGCGAGCTGTTCGTGCTGCCGGAGGCTGCGATCCCCACCAGCGGGCAGCGCGTCATGGACCTCCAGGATCCGACGCGGAAGATGTCCACGACGCGCGGCACTCCGCAGGGCACGGTGCTCGTGATCGACCCGCCGGAGACGGTCGCCAAGAAGGTGCGATCCGCCGTGACGGACTCCGGCCGGGAGGTGCGCCGAGGCGAGGGCAAGGAGGGCATCGCCAACCTGATCGAGATCATGTCCGTTGCGACCGGGCAGACGCCCGATCAGATCGAGGCCGCGTACGAGGGCAAGGGATACGGCGACTTCAAGTCAGACGTCGCGGATGCCGTGGTCGAGATGCTCCGCCCCGTGCGGGGGCGCTACCTCGAGCTGCGGTCGGAGGTCGACGAGTTGGAAACAGTTCTGCGTCGCGGCGCCGAGCACGCCCGGTCGGTCGCGTCCGCGACGCTGGCCGAGATGAAGCGCCGCATGGGATTCGAATAGCGGCAGTCGCGCGACGGTGCTCCCGTCGCGCGATGCTGTCGATTCCGCCCCCTCCGACCACTCCCCGGATGTAAGGGAAGTGTTAGGGCAGGCAGTATGCCAAAGCCTGCCCGGTTATGTCAAGTGGCAACGCTCACGTGGCCCGCAGCGCTGACAGCTCGTCCGCGGTCAGCGGCCGCCACGCACCGGGGGCGAGGTCGTCGACACCCAGGCCGGCGTACGCGGAGCGGTGCAGATGCCGAACCGGATGCCCAATCGCCTCGCACATCCGTCGCACCTGGCGGTTGCGACCCTCGTGGATGCGGAGCTCGAGCCGGTGCGGGCCGAGGAGCCTGACCGCCGCCGGCGCCGTTGGGCCATCCTCGAGCTGGACACCGTGGCGCAGCGCCTCGAGCGCCTCCGGCGCCGGCTCACCTTCCACGTCGACGACATAGGTCTTCTCCACGCCGTGGCGTGGATGCATCAGGTGGTGAGCCAGGTCGCCGTCATTCGTGAGCAGCAGCGCGCCGGTGGTGTCGCGGTCGAGCCGTCCAACCGGGAACAGCCGGACGTCCGACTGGACGAGGTCGACCACCGTCCTGCGCCCCTGCGGGTCGCGCACCGTCGTGACGACGCCTGCCGGCTTGTTCAGCAGCAGCGTCTCCCCCCGCTCAGTCGAGACGGGGCGCCCGTCGACGCGCACGTCGTCGGCCTCCTCGACGCTCGCCCCCAGCATGGCCACCGCGCCGTTGACGGTGACGCGACCGTCACGAATCAGCCCTTCGACGCTGCGGCGCGAACCGAGCCCGGAGGCGGCCAGGAACCGGTTAAGCCTGACCGGCACGCTGGTCAGCAACGAGGTGCAACCTCGCGCGCAGCGCCTGATGATCGGCCTCGGTCAGCTCGAAGTCCGAGAGCGCCGGAAGCGGCTCCTCGTCCCCCAGCCCGAACACCCGGGCGAACGAGGAGGTGGTGCGGTAGACGACCGGCGTGCCGGGCGTATCGGCGCGGCCGGCTTCCTCGATCAGGCCGCGCTCGATCAGGCCGGCAACTGCCGAGTCGGCGCCGACGCCGCGAATGCGCGCGACCTCCGGGCGTGACACCGGCTGCAGGTAGGCGACGATCGCGAGCGTCTCGAGCGCGGCCTGGCTGAGACCCTTCGCGGACGGCCGGTCGACGAGGCGTGCGCAGACCTCCGCCGTCTCCTTCGAGGCGCGAAGCCCGTAGCCGCTGCCCACCTTCTCGAGAACAACCCCCGACCTACCTTCGCTGTGGCGATCGGCCAGGGCGTCAAGCGCGCGCTCCACGCGCTCGGGAGCGGCGTCGGTGAGCTCACACAGCTCGCGCAGCGAGAGCGGCTCGGGGGCAACGAACAGGAGCGCCTCGACGGTGTGCGTGAGCTCGCTCATGCGATCGCGCGGTCGCGGTCGTCCGCGGGCACCGCGGCCACGGGGCCGCCCCGCGCCACGACACGGATCGGCGCGAACAGCTCGCCCTGCTCAGGCACCGCCTCGCCGCGCTTGTACATCTCGAGCACGGCGAGGAACGCCGCCGCCTGGGACAGGCGGTCGAGCCCCTTGACGGCCTCGTCGAACTGGAATCCGCGGCGCGTCCGCAGGATCGTGCGGAAGTGGTCGAGGAACTTCTCGACGGGCACCAACGGCCGGCGGACGGAGGAGACGTCGATGTGCGGCGGCGGAACCAGCAGGCGGTCGATGGCCGCAGCCAGCTGCCACGGGTCCTCGCTGAACTCGACGACGACCGGCGCCGGCTTAGGCGCCAGCGGTGCCGGCCCCACGCGGAAGACCCGCGGCGGGCCCGCCGCCCGCTCGCGCAGCCAGGCTGCCGCGCCCTGGAACCGCCGGTACTCGATCAGACGCTGGAACAGCTCCGCCTCCGCCTGCTCCGGGGTCAGTTCCTCCTCCTCGTCCTCGCCCGGGAAGAGCAGGCGCACCTTGATCTCGAGCAGGGCGGCGATCAGCACCAGGAACTCGCTCGCGGATTCCAGGTCGAGCTGGCCCTTGTCGTATGCGTGCTCGACATAGGCGACGACGATCTCGGCGATGGGAACGTCGGCCAGCTCGACCTCCTCGCGCAGCACGAGCGCGAGCAGGAGGTCGAACGGCCCCTGGAAGACGTCCAGGTCCAGCTCGAGATCGGCCAGAATCATCGACGTAGTGTAGGTGCCGCCTCGGATGGCGAGGGCTCGCGACGGTTGCCCTGAAAATGCTTGCGGGATCAGTCAGAATCTGCCGGCTGATGGAGGACCGGATCCTGCTCTACATCAACCTGCTGGCCGCGAGCGCCGTCGACCTGGCGGTCGCGATCGCCCTCGCGCGCAGCGGGCCGGAGCGACACGCGATCCTTCTCTGCGCGGTGCTGGCGCTGCTGCCGGTGCTGCTCGGGCCGGCGCTGGTGCTGCACCGGCGGCTGGCCGCTGTAATGCGCTGAAACGCCGGCTACGCGATCAGCGCCGCGTCGCCGAGCAGCGCCTTGGCCTCGGCGAAGAAGTCACCGTCCGGCCGCACCTTGAACTCCGGGCCGAACCGGAGCGTCTTCGGGCCTTCGGAGGTCCGCACCTCGAGCAGCACCGGCGCATCGCCCGGGAACTCGCCGATCAGGGACTTCAGCTCCTTGATGATCGCGGCGGGCGTCTCGCGCGCGTCGAGCCGCAGCCGCACGACCCCGAAGTCGGCCGTGGCCTGGAAGGGCACGATCTCCATGGCGACGATCTTCACCTCGCCCTCGTTCTTGCGATCGGCACGGCCCTTGACCATGACGACGGAGTCGGGAACGAGGATGTCGCGGACCGACGCGAGCGTCCCGGCGAAGACGACGACCTCGATCGAGCCGGTCATGTCGTCGAGCTCGGCAAACGCCATCTGATCGCCCTTGCGCGTGACGAACGGCTTCAGGGAGGTAACGAGGCCGCCGACCGTGACGATCTGGCCGTCGCGCAGCGTTGAGGCCTGGCCGAGCGGCAGGTCGGAACGGCGCACCAGCTGCTCGCGGACATCGGCGAGCGGGTGGCTGGAGACGTAGAGACCGAGGGCGTCCTTCTCCCGGGCGAGCAGCTCCGTGCGCTCCCACTCGCCGGGAGGCACGGGTGGGTGGCTGCGTG
>DASQYY010000020.1:0-6308 GCA_035638975.1 Gaiellales bacterium | reverse complement strand
TGCACCGCGGCCGAGCCGACGCCACCGCTCGCGCCGTTCACCAGCACAACGTCACCGGCACCTGCGCGGCCCTGGTGCACGAGCGCGTCGAAGGCCGTCAGAAACGACTGGGGCGTCGCCGCAGCCGCCATCTCGCCGAGCGACTCGGGCACGAGCAGGAGGTGCCGCTCCTCGGCGAGCACGAGCTGCGCCTGGCCGCCGCCCCCCACCAGCCCGAACACCCGGTCTCCGGGCTGGAAGGACGAGGCGCCGTTACCCACCGCGGCAACGACGCCGGACACCTCGAGGCCGGGGATGTCGGCTGGATACCCGGCCGGCACGGGATGCTTGCCCTCGCGCTGGAGGACATCGGCGGGGTTCACGCCTGCAAAGGTGGGCGCGATCAGGACATCGAACCGCCCGGGCACCGGATCCGGGCGCTCCTCGACCGCCATCACCTCCGGGCCGCCGCTGCCGTGGAAGACAACGCATCTCATCAGCGCCTCCTCATGCCGGCGGGTAGCTGTCCAGCCACCACCGGGCGATGTCGCGCCGGCGCATGAACGCCACGCCCGGTAGCCCCTGCGCGTGCTCGATGAACATCCGCAGCGCAGCGGCCCGCGCCGCCTGGCCGCTCCAGCGCGCGTGGACGGCGACGGTCATCATCGTCGCCCGCTCGTCCGCCTCGCGAACCAGCTCGTCGATGCCCATCACCAGGGTGTCCAGGAAATCTCGTGGGCTGGCGAAGCCCGGGTTCATCAGAAACCGCGAGTCGTTGTAGGTCTTCGAGTACGGGATGACCAGCATCCGCACGTCGTCGACGCTCTCGTAGTACGGCAGGTCGTCTGCCGCACCCTCCGAGTGGTAGAGGAACCCGCCGATCTCGCGCAGCAGGCTGCGCGTGTTCTCACTGGGCCAGCCTCGCGAGTTCCAGCCGTCCGGCGGACCGCCGAACACTCGCGTGTAGGTCTCGATGGCCTGCACGATCGAGGCCTTCTCCTCGTCCCGCGGGTACGTCCACGCCTCCGTCCAGCGCCACCCGTGGCCGAGCAGGTCGTGCCCGCGCTCGCGCATCCATTCCGCGACGGCGGGGTTCAGCTCGAGGGCGACGGCGGCCGCCGACACGGTGACCGGAACGGCGGCGGCGTCGAAGATCCGAGCCAGCCGCCAGACTCCGGCGCGGCTGCCGTACTCATAGTGGTTCTCTGTGCCGGGGTCGCGTTGAGGCGGTTGCACGCCCGGGTCGGCGTACTCGCCCCAGCCGTCGTTGCGGTCGTCGCCCCACATCACCGAGTACTCGGAGCCCTCCTCGTAGACGAGCACGAGGTTGACCACGACTCGGGCGCCGTCCGGCCATTCGAACCTCTGCGGACGCCTGCCGTAGCCGACCAGGTCGCGCGCCCGCACGGCCGCCGGGATGGCGAAGCGATCCGATGTCATGCCGTGACGTCGGCCTCGAGCTCGAGCTGCATATGGCCCCCCACCGCCTGACAGACGGGGCAGTGGGCAAACGCCTCGTCGATCAGCGCGCGCACCTCACCCTCCGGGGCGCTCGAGGCGACCCGGGTGCGAAGCTGCGCTCTGGAGAGGTGATGCTCGGAGCCGTCACCCCACGAGAGCCGCGTCGAGACGGACGTCTCGATGGGGCCCAACGGGACCTCGCGCTTTCGCGCCATGCTGGTGAGCGTCGAGGTGAAGCAGTTCGCGAGCGCAGCCGAGAACAGCTCCTCGGGGTTCGAGGCGCCGCCGGGGCCGCCCAGCTCGGACTGCGTCGCCGTGCTCACAGACAGCGCGCCCGAGCCGCCCTCGATGGTGCCGTGATAGCCCTCCCAGCGGAGGGTGGCCGAGGCGTTCAGCGAGTCCACTGCCGGCAAGTGTAAACGGTCGTCAGTGGGAACACGATCCCCGTGGTACGTTAGGATCATCGAGACGGCGCACGACAGCGAGCGGCCGGCCTTCAGCGCGGTTGAGCGCGAGCCGCGGCTGTCGGACAAGGTGACCCAGGCGATCATCGAGATGATCGCCTCGAACCAGCTGAAGCCGGGCGACGTGCTGCCGCCCGAGCGCGAGCTCGGCCGGCAGTTCGGCGTCTCCCGCACGGTTGTCCGCGAGGCCGTGCGCGCCCTCGACGCAAAGGGGCTGCTCGATGTCCGCACCGGCAGTGGCGTGCGTGTGGTCGCCGTCGACGAGGCGACCGTCCGCGAGTCGATGCGCCACTTCGTCCACGGCAGCAGCGTCGACTACGCGAAGGTCGACGAGATGCGCCGCGTCCTCGAGGTGGCCGCGGCCGGCCTTGCCGCCGAGCGTGCGAGTGACGCCGACATCGCAGCCATGGACGAGACGATCGAGGCGTTCGAGAACGAATGCACCGACCTCGAGAAGAGCGTTCAGCACGACCTCGCGTTTCACCGGGCGATCGCCAGGGCGACGCACAACGAGCTGTTCCTCGTCCTGCACGACAGCATGGGCGAGATGCTGCTCGAGGTGCGACGGCACAACCTCGCCCGGGGCCGCAACGAGCGGCGGCTGGTGGTCGGCATGCACCAGCGGATCCGCGACGCCATCGCCGCGCACGACCCGCAGCTCGCCCAGCAGGCGATGCGAGACCACCTCGGCCACGTGCAGGCGACGTTCAGCGAGCGCGCCGGGGGGCGGGTCAGCCGCCGGTCGCAAGCCGCGGCTCCTCGTGGGTCATGACCTCGAGCAGCACGGCGCGCCCGTCGCCCGCAGCGGCGACCGCGCGTTCCAGCGCGGGCCCGAGCTCGTGCGGCGTTTCCGCCGTCTCGACGTGCGCGCCCAGCGCCCGGCCGACGGCGGCATAGTCACCCGATAGGCGGTTTGACGAGAAGCTGTCCACGGCGCGCGGCATCCATTCGCCATAGCCGCCCATCACACCGTTGTTCATGACGACGGTGATGATCGGGATGCGGCACCGAACCGCCGTCTCCATGTCCATGCCGATCATCCCGAAGGCGGCATCGCCCATCACGTTGACGGCCAGCCAGTCCGGCCGGGCAAGTGCCGCCCCCAGCGCCAGGCCGAAGCCGGTGCCGAGCTGGGTCGACTTGCCCCAGCCGAGATAGCCGCGAGGCACCAGGGTCTCGTAGAAGGGCGCGATCTGATCGCGCGGATGGCCCGCATCGTGTGTGAGGACCGTGCGGTGCGGGTCACAGACGCGCATCAGCTCGGCCACGATCCGGTACGGAGATATGGGCGCCGCCTCTGAGGCGAGGTGCTCGGCCCAGGCGGCGCGGAACCGGTCACGCTCGGCGGCGAGCTCGGCTGACGTCTCGGGGCTGGGCGACGCGCCATCCGTACGCAGCTGCTCGTTCAGCTGACCGAGCACCAGCGCCGCGTCCCCCACGCACGTGAACGCGACGCGGCCGCGCGAGACAAGATCGCGGCGGTCGTTGGTGATCTGGCCGAGCGCGGCGCCGGGGGGCAGCGGCGTGATGTAGAGCGACGGGGTGAAGCTCGTGCCCACGCCGACCACGAGGTCGGCATCTGCAAACGCCCGGTCGACGGTCGAGGGGCGGGTGCGGGAGGCGGTGCCGAGCGCGAGTGGATGGTTCTCGGGGAAGGCGCTCTTCCCGTTCAGGGTGGTCGCAACCGGCAGGCCCGCGAGCTCCGCCAGCTCGACGAGCTGGTCCGTTGCCTCGGCGTACAACACGCCTTGCCCGGCGAGGATGACGGGGCGTCGAGCGCCGAGGATCGCCTCGGCGGCCCGCCGCACGTCGGCCGGGTCGGCCTGGCTGCGGGTCGGTCCCATGCGCGGCAGCGACCAGTCGGCCTCGCCCGCTTCGCCGTTCATGACGTCGTTTGCGACGGCGACCATGACGGGCCCGTCGCACCCCGTACGGAGCGCCCGCAGGGCGCGGCCAAGGGCAATCGGGGCCGCCTCCGGCCGGTTCACCGTGGCCGCGAAGCGCGTGATCTCGCGATAGGAGCGCTCCGCCTCGAATAGCCCGTGCGTCTCCTGCTCGGGGACCCCGTGCTCTGTCGGGAGCACCAGGATCGGGCTGCGATCTCCGAACGCCTGCGCAACCGCGCCGAACGCCGCCTCCGCTCCCGGCCCGTACTGGGTCACGCAGGGCAGCAGGCCGCGGCCGTTCGTCGCCCGGGCGAACCCGTCCGCGATGTTGACGGCGACGCGCTCGGTGCGGGTGATGAGCGGCCGCATTCCGGCGCCCGCGGCCGCGTCGATCAGCCGGTTCTCCGGAAAGCCGACCACGTGCTCGGCGCCTTCGCGCTGCAACAGCTCGACGATGCGGTCAGCGACCAACATGCGGTATACCATATTACGGCATACGACCGAGCGCGGCTGCGAGCAGCTCGATCAGCCGTCGCATCACCGGCTCGGGGGCGACGGTGATCCGCACCCAGCCAGGCAGGCCGAACTCGCTCCCCGGCCGGATCAGCACGCCCCGCGTGATCAGCTCGCTCGTGACCGGCCGCTCATCCATGGCCAGGTCGGCGAGCACGAAGTTCGCCTGGGACGGAAGCGACGAAACGCCGATTCGCTCCAACCCGTGTCGCAGCACGTCCCGGGCAGAGGCGACTTCGGCGCGGCGGCACTCGACGAACCCATCGAGCTGCACGCCCGCTCGTCCTGCGGCAAGCGCGATCCGATTCACGTTGAACGGCTCCTGGACGATGTCCAGCAGACGCGCGACCGCCGGGTCCGCGATGGCGAACCCGAGCCGCAGGCCGGCCAGCCCGAACGTCTTCGAGAACGACCGGATCATGATCACGGGCCGGCCGGCGAGCACATCCTCGCGGCGGTCGGCCATCACAGCCGGATCTGCGAAGTCGCCGTAGGCCTCGTCGGCTACCACAGCGCAGCCCGGCGGGAGCGCCTCGAGGAAGGCTCGCCAGTGGTCGCGGCCGATCACTCCGCCGGTCGGGTTGTTGGGATCTGCCAGCCACACGAGCGTTGCTTCGGCCCGGTCCGCCGCCGCGGCCATCCCGACAAGATCGAACCCGCTCACATCCCCGGGCACGCGAATCACCTGCGCCCCCGCCGCCGCGGACACCTGCGCGTACAGGCCGTATGTCGGCGCGGGCACCACGACCGCCCGCCCCGGCTCGAGGAACGCGGAGGCGATGGTGCCGATCAGCGACTGGGCGCCGTGCGCAGGGATCACGGTCTCGGGCGGCACGTGGCGAGCCCGAGCCACGGCGTCCCGGAACTCGGCATACAGCCGCTCGGGGTACAGGGCAACGCTGTCCAACTCCGCTGCAGCGGCGGCAAGCACTTCGGGTGGCGGCCCGAACCGATCCTCGTTCCAGTTCAGCGGCTCGAGATGGTCGAGGCCGAGGCGCGCACGGAGCGCGTCCCGCGTCTCGCCCGGGTCATAGCGCTCCAGCCCGCGCAACGATGGGCGCGCGATCGCATCCCAGTCGGTCACGCCGCGAGCACCCGCAGTGTCCGCTCCAGCGCCACCAGGCAGGCGCCGACCGCATCGGCGCCGGTGTGCTCGTCCGGGGAATGGGAGACGCCGCCCGCATCGCTGCGCACGAACAGCATGCCCGCCGGAATACCGGCTGCGGCCAGGATGCCGGCGTCGTGCCCCGCGCCGGAGGGCAGGTCGCCCGGGTGAACTCCCGCGCTGCGGATGCCCTCTCGAACCGCCTGCATGACGTCGGGGTGCATCGGCTGAGGCGGGTAGCTCCACCGCTCGCTCACGACGACGGTACAGCGGGCCTTCTCGGCGGCGCGATCAGCGGCGGCCCGTACGCCGGTGACCAACGCTTGCAGACACGCCTCGTCGGGAGCCCGAACGTCGGCGAACAGCAACGCCCGCTCGGGGATCGTGTTCGTCGCACCCGGACGCGCCTCCACTCGCCCCACCGTGGCAACGCCACCGGGAACGCTGCCGGCCGTCGAATGCAGGGATGTCACGAACCATGCGGCGGCGGCGACGGCGTCCGAGCGCTGATCCATGGGCACGGTGCCGGCGTGGCCCCTGACGCCGCAGAACTCGACCTCGAAGCCCGCCATCCCGGCGATCGACGTGACCACGCCGAGCGGGACGCCGCGGTTGGCCAAGACGGGCCCCTGTTCGATGTGGGCTTCCACGAAGGCCGCCGGCAGGGGACGAGCGAGTGGCCCGGACGGCAGCCGGCCAAGCCCGAGGGCGGCGAAGGCCTCCCCCAGCGTGGTGCCGTCAGCATCACGGAGGTCGGCCTCGTCCGGTTCGAGACGGCCAACCAGCGCACGGCTTCCGAACACGCCGCGGCCAAACCGCGGCCCCTCCTCCAGCCGGAACGCCACCGTCGTCACGTCCCGGGGCAGGCCGCCCGAGGCGTGAATCGCAGCGGTGGCGTCC
>DASQYY010000019.1:0-2356 GCA_035638975.1 Gaiellales bacterium | reverse complement strand
GCACCGGCAGGCGAAGGAGGGCCTCGGCAGGGCCTATCTGGCCGGCTTTGCGTGGGCGCTCGAGCGGCCCTACACGCACATCATCGAGATGGATTGCGACCTGTCGCACCCGGTCGACGCGCTCCCCGCGATGCTGGAGGCCTCGCGCGAGGCCGATCTCGTGCTCGGCTCGCGCTATGTGGAGGGCGGCGGGGTCGAGGGCTGGCCGCTGTCGCGCAAGCTGATCTCACGAGGAGGATGCACGTACGCCCGGGTCGTCCTGGGCGTCCCCATCCACGACCTGACCGGCGGGTTCAAGTGCTTCCGCCGCTGGGTGCTGGAGTCGCTCGACCTGCACGACGTGCACGCCGGCGGCTACGCGTTCCAGATCGAGCTGACCTACCGCACGCTGCGGATGGGCGGCCGGGTGGCCGAGATCCCGATCACGTTCGTCGACCGCACGGACGGGGAATCGAAGATGAGCCGGGCGATCGTGCTGGAGGCGGTGCGTCAGGTGCCACTGCTGCGGCTGCGGTCGCTGCGCGGCGGGCTGATCGAGGGCCCTGAGAGCGGCGCCCGGCGGCCCTCGCTGATACCCTGACCGACAGCGAGCATCCGCACACCATTGTCCGAGGAGTCACCGTGAGCGACACGATCATGGAAGTCAGCGACGGCACGTTCACCAGCGAGGTGGAGAGCGCCGAGCAGCCGGTCATCGTCGACTTCTGGGCGCCATGGTGCACGCCATGCCGGGTGATGGATCCGATCCTGGACGAGCTTGCCCAGCAGCACCAGGGCCGCATCAAGTTCACGAAGGTGAACGTGGACGAGAACCAGGGCATCGCCGACCGGTTCCAGGTGCTCTCGATCCCGACGCTGATGGTGTTCGAGCGGGGCGAGGTGCAGAAGAAGCTGATCGGTGCAGTCCCCCGGCGCCGGCTCGAGGACGAGCTGAGCAGCTGGCTCGCGCCGGCCTAGACCCGGAACCCGCCTGGGGCTGCAGCCCTCCTAGGCCTGGAGCACCGCCACCGCCGCGACGCCGGCGCCGATCGCACAGGCGCCGGCCACCTGCAGTCGCGTGAGGCGCTCGCCGAAGATCAGGAACGACAGCAGCGCCGCAACCGCCGCGAACTGCGACGACAGCACGGCCGGGACGGCGACGCCGTCCCGCGCGCCGATGATGTAGGCGGCGAAGCCGACCACCTCGGCGGTTCCCGAGAACACCACCAGCGGCAGGCCCCTTCCCGGGGCAACCAGGCGCCGCGCGAGCGCGAGCGGCAGGACCACGCCCACCACGCCCACTGCGCGGGCGACCAGGATCGTCCACAACGGGCCGATGGCGTCCCCCGCCTTCGCGCTGGCGATCAGGCCGACGCCGAACACGGCCGCGGCCGCCATGGCGAACAGCGCCGGCCGCAGGTGGAAGTCCTCGAGCCGCGCTTGGTAGGTGACGGTCACCACGCCGGCCGCGACGACCGCCAGGGCCGCGCCGACGCCGGGCGACAGCTGCTCGCCCAGGAATGCGACCGAGAAGACCGCGGCGAGCGCCCCCTCGGTCGAAGCAATCGGTGCGACCACGCCGACCTTGCCGACCCGCAGCGCTGCGTAGACGAGCGACAGGCCGCCCACCGATGTGACGCCGCCGAGCAGGGCCCATGCCGCGCCGGCGCCGGTGACGTGCGGCACCCCCTCGGCGGCCGGTGCGAGCACGACCATGATGGCGAGGCCGGTCAGCATCACGTAGGCAAGCACCTGCTGCGAGCCGATCATCCGCGTCGACCGCGAGGCGACCGCGGTCGAGGCGCCCCACATCAGGGCGGCGAGCACGCCGCCGATCACACCCGTCATCGAAAGTGATCCCAGCCGGTCAGCGCTCGCGGTCTGCCGTCTGTGCCGACCATGACCATCTCGTCGCCGGCCGTGAGCTCGCCGACGACGGTCAGCCAGGGGGGAAGCGGGTGCCCCTGCGGGATCGCGGCGAGCAGCTCGTAGTCCTCGCCGCCGGCCGCCGCCATGTCGACCGTCGCCCCTTCGGCTCGCGGGAGCCGGTCGAGCAGCACGCGGCCGCCGCAGCCGGACGCGCGCGCGAGGCGCGCGGCGTCGGTGGCGATGCCGTCGGACAGGTCGATCATGGCGGTGGCGAACCCGGCCAGCTCGAGGCCCTCGACGAGGCGCGGGACGACATCGGCCGTGTACCCGGACGCGGCCTGGCCGCCGAGCGTTCCGGTCACGGCGAGGATGTCGCCCGGATGGCCGCCCGACCGCAGCACCGGCCGCTCGGCGCGCCCGACGGCGGTCACCGTCACCGTCAGCTCACCGGCGCGTGAGAGATCGCCGCCGGCCAGCGCCACGCCGTGCGACGCAACCCCGGCAGCCA
>DASQYY010000018.1:0-2638 GCA_035638975.1 Gaiellales bacterium | reverse complement strand
GAATTGCTCGAGTTTCTAACCGCCGCCTATCCAGCGAACATAGCGCACGCGGGTAACAAGGGGAACAAATGACCAATTGCATATTCCTTATTTCTTCGTTTGTTCGCCCTGCTCGCCTCGTTCGCCGTGTTCGCTATGTTCGCGGGTGGCGATTGTTCGTCGCACGCGTTCACGCGCTCGTTTGCGCTGTCCCCAAAGGTCGCGTCGTCACGTACGGTCAAATCGCACGGCTGGCCGGCAGGCCGCGTGCGGCGCGTGAGGTAGGATGGATTGCGCACGCCGGTGGAGACGGCATTCCCTGGCAGCGGGTCGTCAACCGCACCGGCGGGCTGGCGAGCGGCTACAGTGGGGGCCGCACCGGGCACAGACGCGCGCTGGCGCGGGACGGCGTGCGGGCCGGATCGGAGGACCGTGTAGACCTGAGCGCCTATCAGTGGTGGCCAGATCATCAGACGGCGCGGCGCCTCGGACTGCCGCAGGAAGCGATGGCCGCGCTGGCGGCACCGGCGAACCGGGTGCGGCAGGCGGCGGGGCGGAGGCGCTGATGTCCGGCGAAACGAGCGATCTACAGGCTCTGGCAGGCGCGCCGATTGTGCGCCTCACCACCATTGGCCGCCGCACAAAGCACCCGCGCACCGTGGAGCTGTGGTTTGCCTATCACGAGGGACGCATCTACCTGCTGGGCCATCCGGAGTCCAACTGGGTGAGGAACGTGGCCGCCAACCCGCGTGTCACGCTGGCGATAGACGAGATCACATTTGAGGGCGCCGCCCGTATCGTCGACAGCGCCCGCTCGCAGGTCTACCAACTCTTCCAAAACAAATACGGCACCGAGCAGATATCCTACTGGTACGGCGCAGAACGCGCACAGCGGCGTACCATCGAGATCGTGCTCCGGCTCGCCGCGCACTAGTGCCGTACCAACTTGATTTGCCGCATGTGCCCTTCTTAGTAACTCGGAAATCGCTCAGAAGGTAGGCCTAACTATCAAGTTGGTACGGCACTAACTCGACTACGGCACCAATACGATCTTCCCGAAATGCTCCCGGGCTTCGAAGATGCGGTGGGCCTCTCGAATTCCCGCCAGCGGCAGCACGGCGTGGATCACCGGGACCAGCGCGCCAGCGAAGACCAGGCCCATCACCATCAGGAAGTCGGAGACGCTTCCCATTGCGGCACCGAGGATGCGGCGGTGCCGCTGATAGATCTCCCGGATGTCGATGTCGGGCCGCTCGCCGCCGGTGGCCCCGCAGATGGCCATGCGTCCGCCGGGCCGGAGGCTGCGGATGGTTTCCGGCCAGGTGGCGGCACCCACCGGATCAATCGCGACGTGTGCGCCGGCTCCGGTGATCTCCCGGACCTGCGCGCTGAACTGCGGATGAGTCAAACGGTCGATCGCCACCGCACCGAGTTTCGCGGCTTTCGCCGCCTTGCCGGCACCGCCGACGAGCGCGAGTACACGCGCGCCGGCCAGCCTGCCGATCTGCAGCGCCGCCGCGCCGACGCCGCCTGAGGCGCCGACCACGAGCAGGTCCTCACCGGCCCGCAGTCGGGCCGCGGTCATCAACCCTCGCCACGCGGTGGTAAAGCATACGGGCGCCGCGGCGGCATGTTCAAGGGAAACGTGATCCGGGACGCACAGCAAATTTGCCGCGGGCACGACCGTGTACTCGGCCATCCCGCCGGGGATGTGCTCGCCGTAGATGCGGTAGTCGGCGCACATCGACTGCTCACCGGCCAGGCACCACGCGCACTGTCCGCACGAGAGAATGGGATTCACCACGACGCGGTCACCCGGCGCGGCATCGGTCGCCCCGGGACCGACCGCCTCCACCACCCCGGCAACGTCGCCGCCGGTGATGAGCGGCAACGCCAGCCGGCCCCACGGGTACACTGGACGCCCGCCCGGCGGGCCGCTGCGCGCCCACACGTCCAGGTTGTTGAGCGCGACAGCGCGCACGTGCACCAGCACCTGGCCGACCTCAGGCCTGGGGGTGGGAATCTCCTCGAGCCTCAGCGTGTCGATGCCGCCGTGCGCACGGATGACGACCGCTTTCATCGTCACGCTCCCGCTTCGGCGAGCACCTGCCGCGCCGCCCGCAACGCGCTCCGCACGCGGTTGCGGCCTCGAGTCAGGTGAATGACCGTCACGCGGTGGGCTTCGCTGCCGGGTTCCAGAGAGGCGAGTTTGGCGGCCGGTTCCAGGTCGGGCAGCGGCGGTACGTCCACCGCGGGATCGTGGCGGAACCGCCCGGCGCGACTGTAGTTGATCGGGACCAGAATGCGGGCCAGCCGGCGCTGTACCTCGTTGGCGCGCCTCACCCGGGGATCATCGACCGGCGCCGAAGCCAGACCCGCGATGCGATCGTAGAAGCGCGCCGCGTCCTGTCCCAGCGCCCGCGCATCCTCGATCGCCTCGCCGAGATCGAACTGCGACCCCGCGGCCTCCTGATACCGGCGCAACGTCTGCTCGAACTCTGTGGCCACGGCGGCGAAGTCCAGAGGATAGATCGGACTGTTGGCTGCCCGCAACACCGCCGCCGCGTACACTTTGATGTCCCGCAGCAGGTGATCCCGGTCGGCAATCTCCAGCGTGTCGTCTTCGGTATGCCAGGCGATATTGCCGCCGCACCCGCCG
>DASQYY010000017.1:0-6346 GCA_035638975.1 Gaiellales bacterium | reverse complement strand
ACTACTTCCGGGCGTTCACGCCGACGGAGACGCAGCACGTCTTCTTCGAGCGGACGGTGAGCGAGGCGCGCTGGGAGCGGCAGGGCGAGCGGCTGGAGTTCCGAATCACGGCCGACGCGTTCCTGCGGCACATGGTGCGGGTGCTGGTGGGGACGATGCTGGAGCGTCCGGAGCCCGAGCTGTTCGAACGGCTGGTGACGGGACGACCGCGGAGCGAGGCGGGCCGCACGGCCCCGCCGCACGGCCTGGCTCTGACTTCCGTGGCCTACGCAACCTAGACCGGGGTGGGCCGGCTGCGCCGGCCCACCCCGGTCTCAAAGCACAGAAACGTTCGTCGCGACAAAGTCGCGACGAACGTTTCACGCCCCTCGACCACACGGGCCGGGGCACGCTTCGCGCGCCCCGGCCCGGTCTCAAAGCACGTCCGGCCGCGCAGCGGCCGGACTGGGGCGGAATCGTGACGGGTCGTCGCAACCTCGTGGGCGTTGCCCGGCGTAGCCTGGGATCGTGCCTTCTCGCCTACGGATCGATTATCATGGTGCTCTTCAGCATGTTGCCGTAAACGGCAACAACCATCAGCCCATGTTCTTCGATCCGGTCGATCGCGACATGGTTCTCCGCCTGCTCCGCGAGTCGGCCGAGCTGTACCGATGGGATGTCCTGTCCTACTGCCTGATGGACACGCATTGGCACCTGCTCGTGCGTACACCCAAGACGCTCTCCCGAGGCATGCAGCGCCTCAATGCCATGTACGTCAGGCGATTCAACGCCCGTCACGGCCGCAGCGGCCACTCGATCCGCCACCGCTTCATGTCCGTGCCCGTCGAGACCGACGCTCACCTCCGTGAGCTGAGCCGCTACCTGCCGCTCAACCCCGTCCGGGCAGGCCTGGCGCCAAGCGCCGAGCTGTGGCCGTGGTCCAGCTACCACCACGAGCTCGCGCCGCACGACGCCCCTGACTGGCTTCGATCCAGCTGGTCGCTCGACATCCACGGCTCCGCCGACCGCCTGCGCCAGTACGTCCAGGCGGGGAGCCGCGACCCGGTCGACCCCTAGACTGACCGCGTGCACATCCTGCTCACGAACGACGACGGGATCACGTCCCGCGGCCTCTTCGAGGCCAAGCTCGCCCTCGAGCGCCACGGCACCGTCTCGGTGATCGCCCCCGACTCCAACCGAAGCGGATCAGCCCGCAGCATCACCATCCACCGCTCGCTCACGGTCTCGGAGGTCGAGCTCCGCGACGGCACCACCGGCTTCGCCACCGACGGCACGCCCGTCGACTGCGTCCGCTTCGGCGACCTAGGCCTCGTCGGTGAGCGGCCCGACCTGATCGTCTCCGGCATCAACTACGGCTACAACCTGGGGGACGACGTCACCTACTCCGGCACCGTCGCCGCCGCCTTCGAGGGCATCCTGCTGGGCATCCCCGGCATCGCCGTCTCCCAGGGCGCCCCGACCGCGTCCGGCTCTGACTTCCGCCACCACGAGGGCTATGACTTCGCCCCTGCCGCCGCCTTCCTCGGCGACCTCGTCGCCCGCGTCGTCGAGCACGGCCTCCCCGACGCCACCGTGCTCAACGTCAACGTCCCCTCACACCCCACCGGCGTCGCCGCCGGCCGCCTCGGCCGGCGCATCTACACCGACCGCCTCGAGCTGGAGTCAGACGCCGACGGCCACCGCCGCTACCGCATCTACGGGGACGAGCCCTCATACCACGACGAGCCGGGCACCGACTTCCGCGTCATCGCGGAGGGCAAGATCGCCGTCACGCCGATCCACCTGGACCTCACCAGCCGTCCGGGCCTGGACGCGCTCGAGCGCCTCCTGCCCGAGTTCAGTCCTCCGGCCCCGTGACGTTGAATCCCGTCAGCTTCGGCACTCCGCCGCGCCACTCGACGACCGCCAGCCTGCAGTTGTCCAGCCACAGGTGCCTGTGCAGCGCCGGCGGCCCGCCCAGGAAGTAGCTCGACACCATCAGCCGGGCCAGCGACCCGTGCGTCACCACCAGCGTCGTCCCCTCCTCGCCGGTCCGCTCGTCGAGGAACGCCGCCGCCCGCGCCAGCGCGTGGTCGAACGGCTCCGTCCCCTCCGGGAACTCCGGCTCCGCGTCGCTGTGCCATCGCGCAAACGCATCGGCCAGCGACCCCGCCGCCAGCTCCTCCTCGGTCTTCCCCTCGAACGGCCCCGCATCGATCTCGGTCAGCCGCTCGTCCACCACGACCTCCGGCACCGGCGACCGGCCCGCCGCCACCGCCTGCGCCGTCGACCGGGCCCGTCGCAGCGGCGAGCTGTAGATCCGGTCGATCCGCGTGTCCGCCAGCCGCCTCGCCGCCTCCTGCGCCTGGGCCACACCCTCCTCGCTCAGCGGCACGTCCGTGCGCGTGGTGAACCGCCGCTCGTGGTTCCAGACGGTCTCTCCATGACGCATCAGCAGCAGTCGGCGCGGCACGCCGCAACCGTAGCCGAGGCGCTACCCCACCGTGATGTGGGTGTCCATCCCGGCTTGCTTGTGGCCGGGCACCGAGCAGAACAGCTCGTACGTGCCCTTCTGCAGCGTCACCGTCAGATTCTGCGTGCCGGGCGAGAACGTCGGCGTCGCGCTGTTGGAGACGCCCGGACCGTTGATCGTCAGGTTGTGGGCCGAGGGGCCCTCGTTCGTGACGTGGAAGGTGGTGCTGCCCGGTGCCAGCTTGGAGCCGGACGCCACCGTGATGGAGAAGTCCTTGAGCGTGACGTTCACCGTCGACCCAGCCGACGCCTGGCTCGAGGGTGCCGCCGCGGGCGTCGATGCCGCCGCAGCCGGAGTGGAGCTCGAACCGCCGCTCGAGGAGCCGCAGGCGGTGGCCGCGGGCAGAAGCGCGCCCGCCAAGAGGATGGAGGAGATCAGCCGGATGCGCAGGAGTCGAGTCATGCCAAGCCCTACGCCTCGCCCCACCGATCGGATTTCCTACGATGCCGCAATGCGTCCGTTCCCCGTCTGGCTGTTCGACTTCGACGGTACCCTCGTCGATTCAGAGGCGCTGATCCTCGCCTCCTTCCGCCATGCCACTCAGGTCGTGCTCGGCCGGACGCCGTCTGACGACGTTCTCCGCGCCGGCATCGGCCTCACCCTGGAACAGCAGGCCGTGAACCTCGCCGGCGACCGTGCCGACCAGCTCTACGACGTCTACGTCGTTCACAACCGCGCTGCGCATGCGACCCTCCTGCGCGGCTTTGACGGGATCCACGACATGCTCGGCCGTCTGCACGCGCGGGGCGCCCGCCTGGGCATCGTCACCGCCAAGATCCGAGACACCCTCGAGCTCGGTATCGACACGGTTGCCATCGACCGGGCGCTGTTCGATGTCGTCGTCGCCAAGGAAGACACGGACCAGCACAAGCCGCATCCGGCTCCGCTCCTGCACGCGCTCCACCGGCTCGCCGCCGCACCCGCCGATGCCGTCTACGTCGGCGACTCCCCGTTCGACCTCCAGGCCGCGCATGCCGCCGGCACGGCATCCGCGGCCGCCCTCTGGGGCGGGATCTTCCCCCGCGAGGCCCTGCTCGCCGAGCATCCCGACCTCGTATTCGAGCGGCCGCAGGACGTTGCCGCCGAGGAGGCCGCCGCGTGAAGCCCGCTCAGCGCATCACGGAGCTGCGGGAGCGGATCGACGACGCGAACCACCGCTACTACGTGCTCGACCAGCCGAGCATCGACGATCGCGAATACGACGACCTCATGCGTGAGCTGCGCGAGCTGGAGGCGGCGCACCCCGAGCTGGTCACCCTGGACTCGCCCAGCCAGCGCGTCAGCGGCACCCCGTCCTCCCAGTTCGCCACCGTCCGGCACCCGCAGCCGATGCTGTCGCTTGCCAACTCGCGTAACGACGAGGAGTTCCGGGCGTGGGCCGACCGGCTGGCGCGGCTGCTCGGCGGCGACCCGTTCCAGCTGGTGACCGAGCCCAAGATCGACGGCCTCGCCATCTCGCTGCTCTACGAGAACGGGCAGTTCGTCCGCGGGGCGACGCGCGGCGACGGCGTCCAGGGCGAGGACGTGACCGCGAACCTTCGCACCATCCGCGCCATACCGCTGAAGATCCGCGAGACCCGCATGGTCGAGGTGCGCGGCGAGGTCTACCTGCCGCTGGCCGGCTTCGAGCGTGTCAATCAGGAGCGCGCCGACGCCGGCCTGCCCACGTTCATGAATCCCCGCAACTCGGCAGCCGGCTCGCTGCGCCAGCAGGATCCCGCCGTCACCGCCGGCCGCCCGCTCTCGATCTTCACGTATCAGATCGGCGCCCATGACGGCCTGCCAATCGGCTCGCACTGGGAGGCGCTCGAGTGGCTTCGCGACCAGGGCTTCCGCGTCAGCGAGCGCGTTGCCCTGCACGACACCATCGACTCCGCCCTGGAGGAGTGTCACGCCTGGGAGCAGCGCCGCGGCGAGATCGACTACGACATCGACGGGTGCGTCGTCAAGGTCTCGAGCTGGGCGCAGCAGGGTGAGCTCGGCTCGGTCGGCCGCGACCCCCGCTGGGCGATCGCCTACAAGTTCGCACCCACCACCGCCCTGACGAAGCTGCTTCGCATCGGCATCAACGTCGGGCGGACGGGCGCGCTGAACCCCTACGCGGTGATGGAGCCGGTCGTCGTCGGCGGCGTCACGGTCTCGCTGGCGACCCTCCACAACGAGGAAGACATCAACCGCAAGGACATCCGCGAGGGCGACACTGTGATCGTCCAGCGGGCGGGGGACGTGATCCCGCAGGTCGTCGGCCCCCATATGCCCGACGGGCCGCCGCCCGACCGCAACCCACCGTTTCGGATGCCCGAGCGGTGCCCGGCCTGCGACACGCCGGTCGTGAAGGTTCCGGGTGAGGTCATGCATCGCTGCCCCAACCGCGCCTGCCCGGCGAAGGGCCTCGAGTGGCTGAAGCATTTCGTCAGCCGCGGCGCGATGGACATCGACGGCGTGGGGGAGAAGCTCGTCGCCCGGCTGCTCGAGCTGGGCCTGGTCACCCGGCCCCCCGACCTCTACCGCCTGACGGTGGACGACCTGCTGCCGCTCGAGGGGTTCCAGCAGCGCTCCGCCGAGAACGTGATCCGGTCGATCGAGGCGTCCAAGCAGCGCCCGTTCGGCAACGTGCTGTTCGCGCTCGGGATCCCGCACGTCGGCTACGTGAACGCGCAGCTGCTCGCCGACGAGTTCGGGTCGATGGACGCGCTGGCCCACGCATCGGCCGAGGAGATCGCCGCGGTGGAGGGCGTTGGGCCGGTGATCGCCGAGGCCGTCTCGAGCTGGTTCCTGGACGAGGAGCACGCCGACGTGGTGCGCGGGCTCGCCGACGCGGGCGTGCAGATGAGCGGGCCGCGCCGGGCGGCGGCGGCGACCGAGGGGCCGCTTTCCGGCAAGACCGTGGTGGTCACCGGGTCGATCGAGGGGCACACGCGCGACTCGATCCGGGAGCACCTCGAGCTGCTGGGCGCGAAGGTGACCGACTCCATCTCCAAGAAGACCGACTACCTCGTGGCCGGAGAGGGCGGCGGCTCGAAGCGGGCGAAGGCGGAGAAGCTGGGCGTGCCGGTCGTCTCGCTGGACGAGCTCGAGTCCGAGCTGCAGGCCGCTTCGGGCTAGCGGATGGACGTTCGGTCGCTCGAGCGCGCCGAAGAGGCCGTTGCCCTCGTCGGCGACGCGCTCCGAGATGCCGGCGCCGAGGGAGAGCTCTCCCACGGGTTGCTGCTGCGCCTGGTCGACGAGCCGGACGCCTGGGGCGACGAGGTGACCATCCTGGTCGGCGTCGAGGACGGCCGTCCCGCTGCGCTGGTGACGATGACCGGCTCGTTCCCCGCCCTGATCGTCGGCTTCGGCGATCCCGGCGCGGTCGATGTGGCGGCGTTCGTCGATGCGATGCAGACGGCCGGGCGGCGGCCGGACGCGATCAACGGCGCCCGCCGCTGGAGCGAGCCATTCGCCGCCGCATGGGAGGCGGCCGGCGCGCAGGCCCAGGTCGGCCGCGATATGCGCGCATTCGAGCTGCGCCGCGTGGTGCGGCCACGGCCGCCGGGAGGGCGTGCTCGGCCCGCGTCCCCGGCCGACGCCGCGGTGCTGGCCGGCTGGGTGGTGGCGTTCGGCGAAGACATCGGCGAGACGGTCACCGCCGAAGAGGCGGAGCGGATGGTGGCGCGGCTGCTCCAGCTCGACGATCTCCTCGTCTGGCAGGATGCGGGCCAGCCCGTCTCGATGGCGGCGATCATGCGCCGCACCCCGCTCTCCTCTACGGTGGCGCTCGTGTACACACCGCCACACCTCCGCGGACGCGGCTACGCGAGCGCGGTCGTCGCACAGCTCTCGCAGCGTGAGCTC
>DASQYY010000016.1:0-5841 GCA_035638975.1 Gaiellales bacterium | reverse complement strand
CAGGTGGTCGGCCACCTCCGGCCCCTCCAGCGCCATGCGGAACCCGGACGCGAGGATGAAGCCGAGCCATAGCCAGCCGATCTGTTCGGCGTCGATGTCGGGGCGGGCGGTGCCCGCCGCCTGCATGGCACGGACCGAGTTGACCACCCGGTGGCGCATCTCGGTGACGCTGGCCTCGAGCGCCGAGCGGATCTCCGGCTCGTGGGCCAGCGTGATCGCGAGCATGCGAAGCCGCGAGACCTCGATCATGACCGGGTCATGGGCAAGGCGGCTGACCATGCGAACCATCTGCTCGAGCCCGCTGCCGCAGTCCTCGAGCATGGAATGGATGCGCGCCTTCAGCTGGGTGGTCGCGTCGACGAGCACCGCGGCGAACAGCGCCTGCTTCGAGGCGAAGTGCTTGTACAGCATGGGTTCCGAGCAATCGGCCAGACGGGCGATCTCCGCCGTGCTGGCACCGTGGAACCCATGCTTCGCAAACACCGTGCGAGCCGCCGCAAGGATCATCTCATGACGCTCGTCGTGGGTGAGGCGTGGTCTGGCCGCGACTGCCATCCGGGTAGGTTAGTGAACATTTACTAACCATGCAAGTGATCGCCTACGCGGCACCACAAGGCGCGGCACCACCGGCCGGCTCCGCTCCGGCCCGGAGGAGTGGCGCGACCGGGCTGCTCGCTAGCGTTGTCGCCCATGGAAGGCAGCGGCACGCCCGAGCAGCACCGCAAACGGCCCACCGGGGAACGGCTGATCCTGGACGAGGTGACCGACCAGCTCGCCACGACGCTGCAGCTGCTGAGCGGTGATCCGGACGAGGCCGCGGCGCGCGCGTTCGCAGAGATCGGGGTCGACACGCACACCGAGGCGACGCTGCTGAGCGAGATCGCAGCCGCCGGCCCGCTGGCGCACCCCGACCGGTTCGAGCAGAGCCACCGGCTGGCGATGCGCGTTCTCGAGGTGGCCGACCGAGACGGCTGGCGGCACCCGAAGCTGCGCCCGCTCGGCCCCGCCAGCAGCCCGGCGCGCGCAGCGGTCGAGTTCGTCGCGCGTACGATCATGCGGGGATATGTGGCCCAGGTGGTGCGGTCCCTGTCACGGCTCTACGCGCGGCGGGAGAGCCAGGCGCAGACCGGCTCGCCGGAGCGGCGGATGCTGGCGCGGGCGAGGATCCAGGCCGACCGGCTGACGCTCGGCTACAAGGGCGGGAACCTGCCGCTGCCCACGGTGCTGATCGGTGGCGCGGCGGTCCCCGTGCTGGCGTCGATCGCCCGCTCGGCGGGGGCGCTGCAGGGCGCTGGGCGGCCGGTGCTGATCGCGCTCGGCCTGCTGCTCGCGATCGTGTTCGCGGTGCTGGCGTGGGTGCTGCTGCAGGGAGCGGGCCTGGCGCACCGCAGGATTCAGGTGGCGGTGACGCCCGCATTGCAGGCGCTGTGGGAGACGATCGGCCACGCCGGGCGCCCACCGCGTGACCAGAGCCAGACGATCGCAGCCGCGGCGATCGCGCTGACAGCGCTGGCGTGGTTCGTCGTGCCGATCGTGATCGCGGTCGTCACAGCGGTGCTCTGACCTACCGTCACGACGCCCGCGGCCCCGCTTTGAGAGACCGCCGCTCGGTGAGCCGTCGGTGCGAATCCACTTCAGCCGCCGCTGGATTCGTCCGATAGATCGCCCATGACACCGCTATCGCCGGTGGATGCACTGTCCCTGCTGTTCGCGCGCCCCGAGGCCGAGCTCGAGCTCGACGGTGGCGGGCTGCTCCGCGTCTCGCTCAAGACGCTTGACGGCGAACGAGCGGTCGTCACCGCCCCCCGCCTCTCGGTCGCCACCGGCATGGCGCTCACCGGCCGCGTGGTCGGCCCCGACTCCCGCCCCTGGGAGATCCATCTCCTCGTCGACGATGCCAGCTACCACACACCCGACCTGGCGATGGTGCGAATACACCCCACCGCCGTCCAGATCGACGAGAGCCGCCGGGCCGCCGAGCGAGTGCCGATCGGCGGCGTCGCGTGGCTCGAGGCGGTCAACTGCCAGGACGTCGTCGACGGCGACCGTGTCGAGGGCACGCTCGAAGACCTCTCCCGCACCGGCGTCGCGTTCGCCACGAACCGGCTGCTCCGCGTCGGCGACCGCCTGATCTTCCACGGGCGATTCTTCGCCGACTCGATCAGCGGCGAGGTGCGGGTCGCCTCCGTGCGCCCCTCCTCCGCACCGGGCCACACCATCGTCGGCGCCCGCTTCCTCGAGCTCGACCGGGAGAGCATCGCCCGTGTCGACCGCATCCTCTCCGGCGGCCGCGGGCCGGCCCCCGAGACGCCCGGCGGCCTGTCGCTGGCCGCGCTCCGGGAGCTCGCCGCGAACGCTCCGGCCGAGGATGACGACGCGGACGAGGCCAGCGGCGGCGGCTGGCTGCGCCGCATCCGGCGCGACCGCTAGATGAGCGATTCCACGGCGACGTGACCTACGGCTCCGGCGCATACGGCCGGCCGGGCGTTCCGCCGACGCAGAGGACGAGCGTCCCGTCCTCCAGCGCGACCGCCTCGCGCCGCACCTCATGCTCGACCCAAAGCATGCCGCCCGGGCCCAGCTCGACCGCGTCTCCGTCGCACGTGAACCGCGCCCGCCCGCGGATGGCCACGTAGAGCTCCTCCTGCTCGCCGTAGGCGGTTTCGGTGTGCGGCACGATCAGCTCACGCCCCTCGTCGGCCTCGTTGGCGTTCACCCCGAACCCTGCGATGCCGAGGTGCTCCCCGATCGAGTGCCAGCGCCGGCCGAAGTCCCGCTCCCGGGCCCACTCGTCCCAGAAGCCCGGCGCCGCCGTGCTCGGCACCTGCTCGATCTGCCCGGCGCGCCAGCTCAGCGCTGCACCTGCGACCCGCCGACGATCTGGTCCCGCCCGTCCGCGTATCGCACCCAGGCCTTGTTGGTGCCGTCGTAGTCCGGCGCCCAGAGGATCAGCGTCGCCTGCTCGCCGCCCACCGTGCACGGCTCCGTTCCTTCCGGGTCCAGCCCGCGCCAGATGCGGATGAACGGGTTTTGCTCCCGCTCGTCTGCGATCGTCGTCGGCAGCGTATGGCCGGGATGCACCCGCACCGAGCCGTCGAGCGCCATCAGCCTGTCGATCGACCGCCGCATGTCGGCGAAGCCGGTCGGCCCTCCGCCGACGGTGCCCCCGAGCGTCCCCTTGAACAGCACGTCCGCGGTGAAGACGTCCGTGCCCGCGACCAGGAAGGACAGGTGGTCGAGGCAGTGGCCCGGCGTGAACAGCGCCTGGATCTCGAGCCCGCCGGACCGCAACGTCTCCTCATCCCGCAGCTCCGGCCAGCGCAGCAGGGGCACGCCGTGGCGCTCGGCCGTCTGCTCGACGCCGACGACGTGGTCGGCGTGGCCGTGCGTCACCAGGACGTGCGTGATGGTGATGCCGTCGTCGCGGACACGCTGCTCGAGCGGCTCGATGACGCCGTTGCCGTCGATGAAGACGCCGCTCCCGCCCGGCCCCTCCGCGACCAGATAGGCGTTCGACGTCCACTGCGGGTGCTCGGCGCGCTCGACGATCACGCGTCGAACCTGATCACGCTGCGGATGCCGTCCTGCGCCTCCATCAGCTCGAACCCGCGGTTCACGTCGTCGAGCGTGATGTGGTGGGAGATGAACGGGTCGACGTCGATGTCGCCCGCCAGCCACCGGTCGACCAGCCGGGGGACGCCCTCGCGACCCTTCACCCCGCCGAAGCTGCTCCCGGCGATGCGGCGCCCGGTGATGAGAAACCGCGGGATCACGTTCAGCGTCTCGCCCTTGCCGGCAACGCCGGCGACGGTGCACAGGCCCCAGCCCATCCTGGCCGATTCCACCGCCTGCCGCATGACGTGCACGTTGCCGGTCGCCTCGAACGTGTAGTCCGCCCCGAACCCGCCCGTCATCTCGACGATCCGCTCGACCGCGTCGTCGCCGCCGATCATCGTCTCCGTGGCGCCCTGGCCGCGCGCGAGCTCCAGCCGGCCCTCGGACATGTCGACGCAGATGATCCGCTCGGCACCCTGCAGCCGGCAGCCTGCGACGGCGCCCAGGCCGACCATGCCCGCGCCGAACACGACGCAGGTCGACCCCGGCTCCACCTTCGCCGTGTTCATCGCCGCCCCGAGCCCCGTCGAGAGCCCACAGGCGAACAGGGCAGCCCCTTCCAGCGGCGCCTCGGGCGAGACCTTGGCGAGGGCGATCTCAGGCATGACCGTGTATTCCGCGAACGTCGACGTGCCCATGAAGTGCCTGATCGGCTCGCCGTCGCGCGACAGGCGGGTGGTGCCGTCGGGCAGGTAGCCCTTACCCTGCATGTCCCGGATGGCAAGGCAGAGGTTCGTCTTCGGGCTCCTGCAGTGGATGCACTCCCCGCACTGCGGCGAGAACAGCGTCACGACATGGTCGCCCGGCGCGACGGAGCTGACGCCCTCCCCGACCTGCTCCACGACACCGGCCCCCTCGTGCCCGAGCACGGTGGGCGCGTACCCTGAGGGGTCGGCACCGGACGCGGTGTAGAGATCGGTGTGGCAGACGCCACAGGCCACGAGCCGCACGAGCACCTCGCCCGCCCGGGGCTCGGCGAGGTCGATCTCCTGCACCGCAAGCGGCTGGCCGAACTCCTCGAGCACTGCAGCGCGGATCCTCACGGAGGCTGAGTCTACAGTTCGGCCGCCATGGGATTCCAGCCGACGATGGGCGTCGAAGAGGCGATCCGCACCCGCCGCACGCACAAGGTGTACCGCTCTGAGCCGGTGCCCCGGGACCAGCTCGACGACCTGTTCGAGCTCGCACGGTGGGCGCCGAACCACCACCTCACGAACCCGTGGCGGTTCCGCGTGATCGGCCCGCGCGCGCTCCAGGCGCTGAAGGAGGCCGACCCCGCCGGCGCCGCCAAGCTCGACCGCGCGCCCACATTGATCGCCTGCTCCGTTGTCCAGACCGACGACCCTGCACAGAACGAGGAGGATGTCGCCGCGGGCGCGTGCGCCGTCTACATCGTCATGCTCGCAGCGCACGCGCGCGGCATCGCCTCGTACTGGCGGACCCCCGCCGTCCTGCGCTCACCCGCGGGCCGCGCGGCGGCGGGGATCGCAGCCGATGAGCACGTGCTGGGACTGCTCCACCTGGGCTACGCCGACCGCGAGTGGCAGGCACCCGGCCGCGAGCCGCCGGCGCGGTTCGTCACATACCTGGACTGATGGATCGCTCGCAGTGGTCCCGCGCGGCGCATGAAGGCCTCGAGTTCATGGGGCCGTACGACGCGAGCAACCTGGAGGAGGTGTTCGAGGGCGTCGACGTGCCGATCGGGGGGCGGGTGCTCGACCTCGGTTGTGGGAACGGCGCGCTGCTGCGGTGGCTGGCGGCGCGGGGGCCGATCGACGGCACCGGCGTCGACCTCAACCCCGAGGGCGATGCGCCGCCCGGTGTCCGGCTGGTTGCCGGCGACGCCAACGCGTTCCCGGCGGAGGTGGGGAGCTACGACCTGGTCTGCTCGGTTGCGGCCGTGACGCCGTTGCCGCGGCTGGCGGAGCTGGCGCGGCCGGACGGGCTGGTGCTGCTCGGCGAGGGCTACTGGAAGCAGCCGCCGAGCGACCGCTACCTGGAGGCGCTCGGCGCGAGCCATGATGAGCTGAAGAGCTGGGACGAGACGGTCGCGATGGGGAAGCATCTCGGGCTGACGCTCCTGCGCTCCGTGTCGAGCAGCGACGAGGACTGGGATCGCTACGAGGGCACGTGGGCCGCCAACGGCGAGGCGTTCGCCGGCGCGCATGCGGGCGAGCCCGGCGTCGAGGAGTTCCTGGAGTGGATCCGCGCCGGGCGGCGGCGGTA
>DASQYY010000015.1:0-16400 GCA_035638975.1 Gaiellales bacterium | reverse complement strand
GCATCGCGTCGCGGATCGTTTCGAAACCCCAGAAGGGGCTCTTACCGCCATCGAGTGTGACAGCGCCAGCCCACTCGGGGTCAAACTCCAATCAAGGGCCAGCTTCCTACTCCGTCACCAGCTTGGCGCGCTCGGACGGATGGTTGCGCGGATCCCAGTTCTTGGAGTCAAACCACCGAAGCAGGCGGACGTGAGCAGCCGGCGACGTTCTCGTGACGTTCGAGCACGTTTGGCTGGGACTGTGTCTGAGGCCGAAATGTCACGGCGCACCCGCTCCGATCTCAAAGACCGGAGCACGGCGCCGTTGCGATGGTGTGACGGTTTATTGCGACGGTCAGGAGCCGTGGCAGCGCTTGAACTTCTTGCCCGAGCCGCACGGGCAGGGGTCGTTCCGGCCGACCTTCCCGCCTCCGAGCACCGCATCCAGCGACGGCATGTCGACCGGCAGCGCGTCCACCTTGCCCAGATCGCGCGCCGAGCGGATCCGCTCCAGCTCCCGCATGTCGTCGTTGTCGAGCGTGAGAACGAGCTCCACCGGCTCCGGCGTCGCATCCAGCAGCCCCAGCTGGTCGAGGATCTCGAGTGCGCCCTGCTCGGTCAGCCCTTCCGCGTCGGCCGGCAGGTCGATCCGCGAGGGGCACACCAGCGCGAACCGGTCCCAGCGCTCGCGGTCGGCCTCGGACGGCCCCCGCTCCAGCCGCCGGCGCAGGTCACGGCGTGCGGCCGACCCGCCCCGCCGAGCCTCCAGCGTCTCGACCAGCTCGTTCGGCAGCCACGCCGCCCACCCGGAATCGATCAGGTTGCTCACGCGGTCAGTGTAGGCGCGGCGGCGCCGGCGGCGAGATCGCTCATCCGCGCCGCCCACACCTCGAGCGAGAGCTCGACCCGTGTCTGCGGGAGGTCGACGTCGAGCCCGTGCGACGCCTGCAGTGCCCCCAGCCGGTCGTACAGGCGCTGCCGCGAAATGCCCAGGCGCTTCGCCGCCGACGCCTTCGACCACCCCGTCGCGACCAGCGCCTCCACCAGGTCGAGCGACGCCGGATCGAAGCGGGTCGCGATCCGCGCTCCCGCGAGCACGTCCCGTGCAAGCGGATCGAGTGCCCCCAGCTCCCCGCCGAACCGCACCGGCGGGCCCGCGGCCGCGGCGACCAGGCATGCGCGCTGAGCCGACGCCAGCGCCTCGGTGATCTGCCAAGGCTCGTCGCCGCGCGCGTCGAGGCCGACGGCGGTCACGCCGCCGCGCCGGATCAGGTCGCGCCCGAGCCGCGCCGGGTCCCGGTCGGCCGGGAGCGCGACCAGTGCCCTCGAGCCGTCCACCAGCGCCTCATATCCTTCCCGCTCCAGCCGGTCGAGCGGGCCGCGCGCCGCCGCTGCCCACAGCGTCCCGCGCGAGAGGTCGACGCCCACCGACCGGGCACGGCGGAGCACCTCCTCGCGGCTGCCCGCCCTGCCCTCGGCCAGCCGCTGCAGCAGCCGCGCCCGCTCCGCGCCCGGCACGTCCTCCGCCGGCGGCTGCGACGCGAGCGCCACCGAGAGCAGGAAGGCCGCCTCGTCGACGGCCAGCTGATCCAGCTCGTCGCCGTGCCGCGGCAGGACATGCAGGCGCGCCCCGGGAGCCACCGCCCGCGAGTGCAGCGTTGTCGGCAGCCGCTGCCGGTACCGGTCGAGCGCCTCCAGGAAGTCGACGTCCAGGCCCGACTCCGGCGAGGTCGCGATCGGCCGGCGGTTGGCGCGCTCCAAGAGCACCTGCGCCTCCAGCACCTCTCCCAGCGCCGCCACCAGGCCGGCCGGCCCCAGCCCCCGGCGCGCCGCCTCCCGCAGCTGCGCCTGCAGCGAGACAGCACGGCGCAGGGTCGCGAGCTCTCCGCTGACCAGCCGCTCGTGCACGACGCGGGTGATGTCGACGAACCTGACGGGCTGCCCGAACACCAGCAGCGGCAGCTCGTGCGTACGGCAGGCCGCGGTGAGCGCGTCCGGCCGCGCGTGGCTCGGTTCCAGGCCGACACCGGCCGCTCCGGCTGCTGCACAGGATCCGACCAGCGCGTCCACCTCGGCGGGAGCCATGCCGCCCAGCGCGATCCCAGTCGTCAGCAGGAACTCGCCGCCGCGCAGCACGCCGGTCACCGCCGGGGTCTCGAACACGTGCACCCACTCGACCCGGTTTCCCAGCCGGTGCGCCGCGGCGGCCACGCTCACCTCGGCGTTACGCAGCTCCTCCAGCGCCAGCACATCCGCCACTGTGAAGACACTGTGTCCGGAATCGACCGACATTTGAGACACAGTGTAGGCTGGCGGGCGGGCCGCCGCGGTGCCAGAGTGCGTGCGCGAGAACTCTCAAGGAGGTCATGCGCGATGTCTCAGGCTGCGATCGACACCCGCCTGCTCGGTAACTACATCAACGGCGATTGGCGCCCCGCGCTCGGCGGCGAGCAGCTGGACGTCACCAACCCTGCGACCGGCGAGCTGCTTGCGCGCGTGCCGCTGTCGGGCAGTGCCGACGTCGACGCCGCCGTGACCGCCGCGCGCGCCGCCCTGCCGGCCTGGCGGAGCCGCTCCACGATCGAGCGCGCCCGCTGGCTGTTCGGCTTCCGGCAGGTGCTCGAGGCGCACCAGGACGAGATCGCCCGTTCCGTGACGCGTGAGATGGGCAAGACGTTCCCCGACGCTCGCGCCGAGGTCGGCCGCGCAATCGAGATGGTCGAGGCCGCGACCGCCGTGCCCCAGACGATGCAGGGCCGGGTGCTCGAGAACGTCGCGACGGCCGTCGACTGCGAGACGTTCCGACAGCCGGTCGGCGTGTGCGCTGCCATCGCGCCGTTCAACTTCCCCGCCATGGTGCCCTTCTGGTTCCTGCCCTTTGCGATCGCGTGCGGCAACACCTTCATCCTCAAGCCGTCCGAGCAGGTGCCGCTCACCCAGGAGCTGGTCTTCAACCTGATCCACGAGCACGGTGGGCTGCCGGAGGGCGTCGTCAACCTGGTCAACGGCTCCGTCGACGTCGTCAACGGCATCCTCGACCACCCCGGCATCGATGCCGTCTCGTTCGTCGGCTCGGCCAAGGTGGCGGCCTACGTGTACGAGCGCGCCGCGGCGAACGGCAAGCGGGTGCAGGCGCTGGGCGGTGCCAAGAACTTCATGGTCGTCATGCCGGACGCGGTCATCGACAAGACGGTCTCCAACATCATCGGCTCCGCGTTCGGAGCGGCCGGGCAGCGGTGCATGGCCGGGTCGGTCGTCATCGCCGTCGGCGACGCCAAGGCGCCGTTGATGGAGCAGCTCGTCG
Organism: Gaiellales bacterium; assembly: GCA_035638975.1. Lineage (GTDB taxonomy): Bacteria > Actinomycetota > Thermoleophilia > Gaiellales > JAICJC01 > JAICYJ01. The sequence goes on along the minus strand of DASQYY010000015.1, from coordinate 13,117 downwards.
CCCGCACCGAGCAGCTGAGCGTCGGCGACGGCCTGGACGGCCGCACCGACGTCGGCCCCGTCGTCTCCTGCGCGTCGCGCGACCGCATCCTGCAGTGGATCGACCGCGGGGTGGAGGCCGGCGCCACGCTGGCCGTGGACGGCAGGCGGCCCGCCGCCAACCCCGACGGCGCGTTCGTCGGCCCGACGATCCTGGACGGCGTCTCGCCGGATATGGACGTCGCTCAGGAGGAGATCTTCGGCCCGGTGCTCTCCGTCATCCACGCGGGCTCGCTGGACGAAGCGATCGACATCGTCAACGCCAGCCGCTACGGCAACGGCACGTCCATCTTCACCGAGTCGGGCGCGGCCGTCAGGCGCTACCGCCATGACGTGGAGGTGGGCATGATCGGCGTCAACGTGGGCGTGGCCGCGCCTGTGGCGTTCTTCCCGTTCTCGGGATGGAAGGGCAGCTTCTTCGGCGACCTGCACGCGCATGGGCAGGACGCCGTCGAGTTCTACACGCGCAAGAAGACGGTCACCTCGCGGTTCTTCTCGGGCGGCGAGACGGGCCGGTTCTTCACCGAGCAGGGAGACCGCTCGTAGCCGCGCCCGGCTCAGTCGCTGTTCCGGTAGCTCTCCTTGAGCACGGAGAGGTACCCGAAGGACTCGCTCGCCTGCAGCCCCGGCACCTCGCCCAGCCGGTCGTTCATGAACTCGAGCAGATGGTCGCCGCTGCGGCAGGTGACCTCCGCCAGCAGGTCGTAGCGGCCGGTGCAGGCGATCAGGTAGGTGACCTCGTCGAACCCGGCCAGCACCTGCGCCGCCTCACGGGCCCTCGCCGCCTCGACGCTGAGCCCGAGCATGCAGATCACCTCGTAGCCCAGCTTCAGCGGGTTCGTGACCGCGGTGATCTGCATGACGCCCTCGGCGGTGAGCCTGGCGACGCGCTGGCGCACGGTCGCCTCGGAGACGTGGAGGTCCTGCGCGATCCTGACGAACGGCCGGCGTCCGTCCTGGACGAGCGCGTCGACGATGCGGCGATCGAGATCGTCGGTCACGATGGTCGATACGATATTCGTAGTAGTGAGCAGGCGCAATACGAATTGCGTAGACTGGAGCATCCATGAGCTCGACCGCGTCCCCGCGTCTTCGCACCGACCTCGACGGCATCTTCCGGCCCAGGTCGGTTGCCATCTACGGCATCTCCGATCGCACGTCGCAGCGCATCGCCGAGAACATGACCGTCCCGGGCGTGCCCTTCTACGGCATCAACCCGACTCGGGCCGAGGCGTGCGGCGTCCGCTGCTACCCCTCGATCGGCGAGTGCCCGGATGTGCCGGAGATGGTGGTGCTCGGCGTCGGCCACAGGCACGACGAGGCACTCGGCACCACCCGCATCGAGCACGCGCTGGAGGATGTGCTCTCGGTGCCGGGTGTGCGCGGCATCGTGATGCCCGGCCTCGGCAACGAGGCGGGTGCCGAGGGGCGTGTGATCGCAGACCGGATCCGGGATCGCGTGGCCGGCACGGGCATCGCGCTGGTCGGCCCCAACTGCATGGGCATCGCCACCCCGGGCTATCCGTCCCCGTGGATCGGGACGCTGACGGAGAACTTCGTGGCAGGCCCGGTTGCGACCCTCGTTCACTCCGGCTCGATCGGGGAGATCCTCGTATCGCTCGGCCCGCGCATCGGCTTTCGCACCGTCGTTTCGGCGGGCAACGAGATCGTCACAGACGTGGCCGACATGACGGCCTACTTCGCGGACGACCCCGATTGCCGGGTGGTCGGGCTGTTCCTCGAGGAGGTGCGCCGCCCGCGCGCGTTCGAGGATGCGCTGCGAAAGCTGGCGGAGGCCGACAAGGTGGCGATCGTGCTCAAGATCGGGACGAGCGACATGGCGAAGGCGGCGGCGAAGGCGCACACCGGCGCGATCGTCGGCCCCGACGACCGGTTCGACGCCATGCTCCGCCACTACAACGCGATCCGCTGCGACGACTTCGCTGTCTGGCTGGAGCACCTCGAGGTGTTCTCGCGCAAGCGCGCGCCGGTCGGCCGCAGGATCGGCGCCATCACCAACTCCGGCGGCGAGGGTGAGTACTTCGCCGACATGGCGGAGAAGGCGGGCATCCCGCTGCAGCCGTTCCCCGAGCCCCTGCAGCAGCGGCTGAAGGCCGAGTTCCCGAACTTCACGCACGTCGGCAACCCCGTCGACTGCTGGGCGATCGACGATTACCCCGTCGTGTTTTCGCGCGTGCTGGAGCTGATGGCGCAGTCCGGCGACTTCGATGTGATCGTGTCGGCGAACGACCACAGCCACTGGCTGATCGGCGGCGAGCGCCAGCTGCCGACCGACATCGCCGGCTACCTGCTCGATGCCACCCGCGGCACGGACATCTTCCCGTGCGTGATCACCGTGACCACCGCCGATCCGCCGATCGAGGATCTGATCTGGGCACGGAAGCACGACATCCCGATCCTCAAGAGCAGCCTGCCCGGCCTGCGCGCCCTGGCGGCTCGTATCAACCACGTGCGCCGCGTGCCGCCGTCCCGGGACGTCGAGCTGGCGGATCCGCTGACCGGCAGCGGTGCGCTGGCCGAGTACGACTCGGCAGCCGTCGCGGCGGGCTACGGCATCGCGTTCCCGCGAATGGTGCGCTGCGGGAACGCCGAGGAGGCGGTCGCCGCCGCCGAGCGGATCGGCTACCCGGTTGTCGTCAAGATCGACAACGTCGCCCACAAGGCGCACGTCGACGGCGTCGCCCTCAACCTCCACGATCCGGTCTCGGTGCGTGACGCCGCGGCGCGCATGGGCGGCGCGGTCGTCGTCGCCGAACAGGTGCGCGGCGGCCACGAGCTCCTGATCGGAGCGACCAGGGACGAGAACTACGGCGCCACCGTCTCGGTCGGCATCGGCGGCGGCCTGGCCGAGGCCCTCGGCCTGGCCAAGACCGGGCTTGCTCCGGTGGATCACGAGGGAGCGCGCGAGCTCGTCAAGAGCTTCCCCGCCCTCGACCGGCTGCTGGGCGACCCGGTGCCGCCCGGCCTGATCGACGCGATCGTGGCCGTCTCGCGGATGGCTGCCGAGCATCCCGAGATCGCCGAGATTGACATCAACCCCCTGCTCGTGTCCTCCGAGCGCGCCGTCGCGCTCGACTGCCTGATCGTCCTGCCCAGCGAAGGAGCCCCTGACGATGAGTGACGTCGTCCTGTACGAGACCCGCGGCCCGGCCGCGTGGATCACCCTCAACCGCCCCGAGAAGCTGAACGCGCTGAACGGGCCCGTGCTCGAGGGCCTGCATGCCGCGTTCGACCGCGCCGTCGCCGACGACGAGGTCAAGGTCGTGGTCGTCACCGGCGCCGGCGACCGCGCCTTCTCGGCCGGCTACGACCTGTCCGCCGAGGCCGCGCACTCCGACATCCCGGCCCACGAGTGGCACGAGGTGCTTGCCACGGACATCGACGCCACGATGAAGCTCTGGGCGCTGCCGAAGCCGACGATCGCCGCCGTGCGCGGCTACTGCCTGGCCGGCGGCTGCGAGCTGGCCATGGCCTGCGACATCATCGTCAGCACCGGGAGCGGCCGCTTCGGCGAGCCCGAGATCCGCTACGGCTCCGGGCCGGTCACGCTGCTGATGCCGTTCATCCTGGGGCAGAAGAAGACCAACGAGCTGCTCTTCACCGGCGACATGATCGACGCCGAGGCCGCCGAGCGGGCGGGGATGATCAACCGCGTCGTCGCGGAGGAGGACCTGGAGAAGGAGGTCGATGCGCTGGTGCGGAAGATCGCGCCGACGCCGCTGCCGGTCCTGCGGCTGACGAAGATCGCGCTCGTCCGGGCCTACGAGGCGATGGGGCTGCGGGAGGCGGTCAACATGAATCTCGATCTATCGTCCATGCTGAACGCGGCTGACACGACCGAGCAGCGTGAGTTCATGCAGATCGTCCAGCAGAGCGGGCTGAAGGCCGCCCTTGCCTGGCGTGACAACCGATACGGCGAAGTTCTAGGGAGTGTGCAGTCATGAGCGCAATCAGCACCATCGACCCGGCCAGCCTGGCGAGCCTGATCGAGTCCGAGGAGGCCGAGTTCAACGCCCGGCACGGGAAGTCGCGACAGATGACGGAGCGCGCCCGGCGGTCGCTGCCCGGTGGCGTCGTCTCGAGCTGGCAGTCCACCGATCCCCACCCCGTCTACCTGGTCGAGGGCCACGGGTCCAAGGTCACCGACGTGGATGGCAACGAGTACGTCGACTTCCACAACGGCTACGGCGCCGTCGCCGTTGGCCATGCCCATCCGAGGATCGTCGAGGCCGTTTCCGAGCGGATCGCCCAGGGCTCGCACTTCGCGCAGCCGACCGAGGATGCGATCGTGGTGGCTGAGCACCTGCAGCAGCGCTTCGGCCAGCCGCTCTGGCGGTTCGGCAACTCCGGCACCGAGGAGACGCTCGACGCCGTGCGGCTGATGCGCGCCGTCACCGGCCGCGACATCATCTTCAAGATCGAGGGCTCCTACCACGGCCACCACGACGCCCTGATGGTGTCCGTATCGCCTCCCGGCGACTCGATCGGCCCCTATGACGACCCCGTCTCGGTGCCGCAGACGATCGGCCTGCCCGCCGACTACGTCAAGCTGACCAAGGTCGTCCCGTTCAACGACCTCGACGCGCTGGAGCGCACGCTCGAGCGCTACAAGGGCCAGGTCGCGGGCATGATCGTGGAGCCGGCGATGATGAATGCCGGGTTCGTGCTCCCCGAGGACGGTTACCTGCAGGGCGTCAAGGACCTGCTGCACCAGCACGGCGCTCTGCTCGCCTTCGACGAGGTGAAGACGGGGGCGACCATCGCGTACGGCGGCGCCACCGAGGCGTTCGGTGTCACGCCGGACATCATCTGCCTGGCCAAGTCCGTTGGGGGCGGCCTCCCATGCGGCGCCATCGGCGGCACCGAGGAGGTCATGAGCTGGATCGCCGACGGCCGGATCGACCAGGTCGGCACCTTCAACGGCAACCCATTGACCATGGCGGCGATGCGCGCCACGCTCACCGAGATCCTCGTCCCCGAGGCCTACGCCGAGTTCAGCCGGCTGGCCGACATCCTGCGCGACGGCTGCGACGGCGTCATGGAGCGCAGCGGCATCGCGGGCTACACGACGGCGATGGCGGCGCGCGGCGCTGTCACCTACCGGGGCGAGCGGGTGCGCAACTACCGCGACTACCTCGAGGTCTCGGACGACCTCGCGTATGTCAACTGGCTGGTGCAGTTCAACCGCGGGGTGTTCATGGCCCCATGGGGCAAGTCCGAGAACTGGACGCTGACCGTCCAGCACAGCGAGGACGACGTCCGCCGGTACATCGACAACTTCGAATTCCTGGGAAAGGCGCTCTCCGCATGAAGGCAGTGGTCTTCGAGGAGCACGGCGGCACCGACGTGCTCCAGTACACCGACATCCCCGAGCCGGAGCCCGGCCCCTACGAGGTGCTGATCGAGGTGAAGGCGGCCGGGGCCAACTTCAACGACATCTGGGCGCGCCGCGGCATGCCCGGCATGAAGGTGATCTTCCCGCACATCTCCGGTTCGGACGTGGCCGGCGTCGTCACGGCGCTTGGCTCGGAGGTTGGCGGCACGGGCTTTGGGTCGTCGCCGGTGCAGGTCGGCGACGAGGTGGTCGTGCACCCGGGGCTGTCGTGCCGCATCTGCGACTTCTGCGTCAGCGGCCAGGAGTTCTTCTGCCGCCAGTTCCGCATCTGGGGCTTCCAGAGCGGGCCGAACGACGGCGGCCATTCCGAGTACGTGACGATGCCGGCCGCCAACGTGCTGCCCAAGCCGACGAACCTCTCGTTCGAGGAGGCCGCCTCGATGCCGCTCGTGCTGGAGACGGCGTGGCGGATGCTGGTCACTCGAGCGAAGATCCAGCCCGGCGAGAACGTGCTGATCTGGGGCGGCGTCGGGGGGCTCGGCACGATGGCCATCCAGATCTGCAGGCTGTTCGGCGCGAACCCGATCCCGGTCGTCGGCGGCAAGGAGAAGGTCGCGCTGGCGGAGCGGCTCGGCGCGGTGAACGTGATCGACCGCAAGAGCCAGGACGTGGTCGCCGAGGTGAAGGCGGTGACCGGCAAGGTCGGCGCCGACGTGGTGTTCGAGCACTCCGGCGAGGAGACGTGGCCGACGTCGATGGCGGCGCTCCGCTGGGGTGGACGGCTCGTGGTGTGCGGCGCGTCGACCGGCTTCGAGGCGATGACCGACCTGCGCTTCCTCTGGAACAAGCAGCAGAACCTGCTCGGGTCGCACCTGTCCAACAAGGCGGAGCTGTCGGCGGCGCTGACGGCGGTGCAGGCCGGGGCGATCAAGCCGGTGATCGACCAGGTGCTGCCGCTGTCGGACGTGGCAACGGGCCAGCAGCTGATGGAGGAGCTGAAGGTGCAGGGCAAGGTGGTGTACGTGCCGTGAGGCCGAACGGGGCCCGGCTTCGGCCTGGCCCCGGGGTACGCTCACGTCCATGCTGAACCTCGCGGTCGTCGGCCACGTCGAGTGGGTCACCCACACCGACGCGCCCTTCATCCCGCCGGCCGGCGAGATCGTCCACCTCACCCATCCGCTCACCGAGCCGGCCGGCGGCGGCGCCGTCACCGCCGCCGCCCTCGCGAGGATGGGCGCCCGCGTCACCTTCTTCACCGCCGCCGGCGATGACGTGCCGCTGGTGGAGTGGATGGCCGAGCTCGGCGTCAGGGTGCTGGCCGCCCGCCGCGGGGTGCCGCACACTCGGGCGCTCGTCATGCGCGACCCGACCGGCGAGCGGACGATCTGCGTGATCGGTGAGAACCTCCACCCGACCGCCGACGACCCGCTGCCCTGGGACGAGCTGGCCGGCTGCGACGGCGTGTACTTCACCGGGCTCGATCCGCGCACCCTGCAGCTCGCGAGGCAGGCCCGCGTGGTGGTCGTCACCGCCCGCAGGTTCGAGGCGCTGGTCGCCAGCGGCGTGCGGGTGGAGGCGCTGGTCGGCAGCGGCAACGACCGAGGCGAGCAGTTCGACCTCTCCCGGCTGGCGGTGCCGCCGGAGCACGTGGTCGTCACCGACGGCGAGCGCGGCGGCACGGGGTACAGAGCGGTGCTGCCTCCCGGCCCTGTGGTCGACAGCTACGGCGCGGGGGATACGTTCGTGGCGGGGGTGCTGTTCGGCCTGGCGGACGGCAGGCCGCTCGAGGAAGCGCTGGCGCTCGGCGCCGAGCAGGCCGCCGAGACGGTCACCTGGCGCGGTGCCTACCCCACGCGGCCCTGGATGGCGAGTTGGTAGGCTTCCCGCCCGTGAGACGCCCTATCGCCACGGTCGCCATCGCTGCGCTGGTCGCCGGGGCCGCGTTCACCTCGTCGGGATGCGGCGTGCAGACGGGAGTGGCACCTTCGGGCGGGGCTGACCTGGCGCACGGCCAGCAGCTCTTCATCTCGACCTGCGGCGGCTGCCACACCCTCGCCGAGGCGGGCACCAAGGGCGTGATCGGCCCGAACCTCGACGCGGCCTATCAGCAGCCGCGTGACAACGGATTCGACCCGACATCGTTCGAGGCGCTCGTCCGCGAGCAGATCCAGACCGGATTCCCGTACGTGCGGCCGACCCCGATGCCGGCGAACCTGCTCAAGGGCCAGGACGCGCAGGACGTCGCAGCGTATGTGGCCGCGGTCGCCGCCACCAAGACCGGGGGCGGCTCGAGCGGCGCGACCGGCTGAGCCGCCGTGCGGACCGAGACGTTCGAGGTGCGCGGGATGACCTGCGGCGGGTGCGAGCGGCGCGTCCGCGATGCCCTCTCCGAACTGCCCGGCGTGTCGAGCGTCGTCGCCGAGCACATCGGGGACGAGGTGGAGGTCACGTTCGACGAGGCGGCCGTGGGGCTCGATCAGATCCGCATGGCGATCATCGCCGAGGGCTTCGCAGTCGCCTAAAGCGGTATAGGCGGCCTTTACAAATACCTAACCGAAACGGCGATCTTTCCATACAACCCACGTGGACAATCGCCCCGGACGCTGCGATCGAACGTGCCCACACCTCGCAGCTACCTGCCTCCTCCGACGGCCCGCATTTGCGGGTCGTCGGTCTTTTAACGGGCGGACCGGCGGGACCCGAAAACAGGCGCTCTAGACTCACCGCGTTCGTGACATCGACCGAGGCGGGGGCGCGTGGATCTGTACGAGTATCAGGGCAAGCAGCTGTTCGCCCGCTTCGGCATCCCGGTGTCGGACGGGCTGGTGGCGACGACGCCGGAGGAGGCCCGCGCCGCCGCCGAGCAGCTCGGCGACCCGGTCATGGTGAAGGCGCAGGTGCTGGTCGGCGGCCGTGGCAAGGCGGGCGGCATCAAGTACGCGGCGACACCCGACGACGCAGAACAGCACGCTCGAGCGATCCTCGGCATGGACATCCGCGGGCACGTCGTTCGCCGGCTCTGGATCGAGCGCGCCTCGGACATCGAACGCGAGTACTACTTCTCCATCACCTTCGACCGGGGCGCGAAGCGGCCGTTGCTGATGCTGACGACCGCGGGAGGCATCGAGATCGAGCAGGTGGCGGAGGAGACCCCCGAGAAGCTGGCGCGCCTGCACGTCGATCCGCTCACGGGCCTGCTCCCATTCCACGCCCGCCGGCTCTGCTTCGCGGCCGCCATCCCGGCTGACGAGGTGAAGCAGGTGACGGCGATCATCGACCGGGCCTACGAGGCGTTCATCGAGACCGACGCCATGCTGGTCGAGATCAACCCGCTGATCGTCACGCCCGACGGCGTCGTGCGCGCGCTCGACTCGAAGTACACGGTCGACGACAACGCGCTGTTCCGCCACCCGGACATCGCCGAGATGCGGGACACCGCGGCCGCGAACGAGCAGGAGCAGCTCGCGCGGGAGAAGGGCGTCAACTTCGTCAAGCTCGAGAACGCGGGCTGGGATCCGGGCAGCGGTGAGCCGAAGCCGGCGCACTGGTTCGACGGCGCCCGCGACATCGGCACCCTGGCCAACGGGGCCGGCCTTGCGATGTCGACGATCGACGTGGTCGCCGACGCCGGCCGCGCCTCCGGCCATGGGCCCGCGAACTTCCTCGACGTCGGCGGCGGCGCCAACGCGGAGTCGATCGCCACCGCGATCGGGGTGCTGCTCGAGGATCCGAACGTGCGGGTGGTGCTGTTCAACGTGTTCGGCGGCATCACCCGTGGCGACGAGGTTGCACAGGGCATCCTCACCGCCCTCGAGCGGCTCCGTGCCGACATGCCGATCGTCGTGCGGCTGGACGGCACGAACGCCGAGGAGGGCCGGCGCATGCTCGCCGACGCAGCGCCGCCCAACGTCCACGTCGAGGCGACCATGCTCGGAGCGGCCGAGCGGGCCGTCGCGCTGGCCGGAGGGGAGGCCTGATGGCGATCATCGTCACCGAGCAGACGCGGTTGGTGGTGCAGGGCATCACCGGCCGCGAGGGCAGCTTTCACGCGCTCCGAAACCGCGACTACGGGACCCAGCTGGTGGCCGGCGTGACCCCCGGCAAGGGCGGCCAGGACGTCGACGGCGTGCCGGTGTTCGACACCGTCGCCGAGGCGGTGCGCGATCGCGGCGCCAACACCTCGATGGTGTTCGTCCCGCCGCGCTTCGCCGCCGACGCCATCTACGAGGCGGTCGATGCCGGCTGTGACACCGTCATCTGCATCACGGAGGGCATCCCCGCCCACGAGATGCTCCGGATCTACAACTACATCACGCCGCGCGGCGTGACCATGCTCGGGCCGAACTGCCCGGGAGCCCTGTCTCCGGGGATCGCGAACGTGGGCATCATCCCGGCGCAGGTGTTCGCGAAGGGGCGGATCGGGCTCGTGTCGCGGTCGGGCACGCTCACCTACCAGATCGGCAAGGAGCTGGCCGACCTCGGCCTCGGCAACTCGACGATCGTCGGCATCGGCGGCGACCCGATCGTGGGCAGCTCCTTCATCGACGTGCTGGAGCGGTTCGAGGCCGATCCCGACACCGACCTGGTGGTGATGGTGGGCGAGATCGGCGGCGACGAGGAGGAGAAGGCGGGCGATTACATCGCGGAGCGGATGAGCAAGCCGGTGGTCGCGTACATCGCCGGCTTCCAAGCGCCGCCCGGGAAGACGATGGGCCACGCCGGCGCGATCATCTCCGGGTCCTCCGGCACGGCGGCCGGGAAGAAGGCGGCCTTGGAGGCGCGGGGGATCCCGGTGGGTGAGAGCCCCACGGCGGCGGCGAGGCTGGCGGCCGAACGAGGGGGCCAGGCTTCAGCCTGACCCCGGTGTTCTGCGCCGGCTCCCAACCGGGGTCAGCCTGAAGGCAGACCCCCGCGATACCATCTGCCCATGACCGCCATCCCCTTCACCCGCGGCGTTCCGTCCGCCGACATGCTGCCCATCGACGACCTCGAGCGCGCCGCCACCGCCGCGCTGCGAGAGGACGGCGCCGGCGCGCTCGCCTACAGGCCGGGCGGCTATCCGCCGCTGCGCGAGTGGATCGGCGCGCGGCACGGCGTGGACGCCTCGCGGGTCCTGCTCGTCAACGGCAGCCTGCAGGGCGTCGCCTTCCTGGCGCAGCACCTCTTCCTCGGCCGGGGCGGGGCGGCGGTGGTCGAGGATCCGACGTATGACCGCACGCTGATCTCGCTGCGGACGTTCGGTGCCGAGATCGCAGCCGTGCCGGTCACGCCCGACGGCATCGATGTCGACGCGCTCGAGCGCACGCTGGAGTCCCACGACGACATCCGGCTGCTCTACCTGATCCCGACGTTCCAGAACCCGGCCGGCGTCTCGCTGCCGGAGGAGGGCCGGCGGCGGGTGGTCGCGCTGGCGCGGAGCCACGACGTGCTGATCGTCGAGGACGACCCGTACGGGCTGCTGCGGTTCGAGGGCGCGCCCGCCCCGACGCTGCACGAGATCGACGGCGGCGACAACGTCATCTACTCATCGTCGTTCACCAAGACGGTCGCGCCCGGGCTCCGCACCGGGTACCTCGTCCTGCCCGAGCGGCTCGCCCCGGCGCTGGCGAAGCTGTCGGAGAACACCTACATCGCTCCCAACACGTTCGCGGAGGCGGCGCTGAACGCGTACTGCCGCGCCGGGCGGTTCGAGCCGAACGTGGAGCGGGCGACCGCCGTGCTGAAGGAGCGCCGCGACGCCATGGAGGCTGCGCTACGGGAGCACTTCCCCGAGAGCGCCACGTGGACGACGCCCCAGGGCGGCTACTTCTACTGGGTCGACCTGCCCGACGCTGTCGACACCTCTGCGCTGCTGCCGGAGGCGTCCGAGCGCGGTGTGCCCTACGTCAGCGGCGCGGACTTCTGCGCCGGCGGCGGAGGCCGATCCTCGCTGCGGCTGGCGTTCAGCGCCGTGCCGCCCGAGCAGATCTCCGAAGGTGTTGCCCGGCTGGGCGCGCTGCTCAGCGAGAAGCTCGCCCCGGCGTCCGTCTGACGCCGGAGCGGCCAGCGGAATCCGTCATGCGACGCCGGCGGCGACGCGTCCGGGGCTGAGCCAGCCGGACGGCGCGAACTGCGGCGTCGGCTCGACCAGCGGCGCCTGCTTGGGGGCGATCATCTGCCCTTTCAGGGCCGGCCGGAAGGTGGGGCAGGGCTCAGCAAGGTCCAGCGCACAGAGGCTCGTCTTGCGGAAGAAACAATCGTTGCAGGTGACGCATCGAGCCTTGTGTGCCACGTGGGGAGGCCTTTCGAAGGAGAGTTGGAACCACCGGATGCAGAGAGAGGAGTGTAGGGATCGACCTCCGATCCATCCAGTGTTGCCTCTTCGGAAAATGCGGTCTTTGCGGCGAACGTTTTCACCGGATTCTCACCGCGGCGCGAGGCCCCGGATCACCTGCAGCGCCTGCGCGAAACTCGTAACTCCAATCACATTTATTCGGCCGTTCGCGGCGGCCCTCGCGTCCCGCAGGTTGGCGCCCGCCGGGACGAGGAAGGTGTCCGCGCCGGCGTCGATCGCGCCGATCGTCTTCTGCTGGACGCCGCCGATCTCGTGCACGCCGCCGGCGAGGTCGAGCTCACCTGTGACGGCGATCTTGTGGCCGCGCAGCAGCTGGCGCCCGCTCAGCGAGTCGTAGATCTCGAGCGCGAATCCGAGCCCCGCCGAGGGCCCGCCGATGCTGCCGGTGTCGATCCTGACCGGCACGGGCAGCTTCCCGATCCGCACCGCGTCGCCGACCGACACGCCGATGATCGCGTGCACCGGTTTGGGCGAGGCGATCGTCTGCACGGTCACCGGTGAGCCCTTCGACAGGGTCAACCGCACCGACTGCCCGGGCTTCACCGGGTGCATGTCGGTGATCATGTCCTGCGCGGAGTGCACCGGCTCGCCGTTCACCGACGTCACGATCGTCCCCGGCCGCAGCCCGGCCTTCGCCGCCGGGTCGCCCGAGACGATGCCGACCAGCAGCGCTCCCTGCCGGAGGATCGGCACCTTCTTGCCGAGCGCGCGCTCGGCCACCACCTTCGCCGTCTCCTGCGACGTCGTCATCGCGTGCATATCCTCGACGACACGTTGCTGGTTCGACTGGCCCGGCGCCAGGATCTCCTTGTCGGGCACGAGGCTGGCGCCGTCGACCAGGTGCTCCGCCCAGAACTTCTGGATCAGGTTGGCGTGCAGCAGGTTGACGTCGACGAAGTAGAAGCCCGTGTCCTTGGCGGGCGGCTTGCCGCCCTGCGCGTGGACGACCTTGGCCAGCGGGTGGGCGGGGTCGGGTAGGAAGGCGTAGTAGCCGGACTGCGTCTCCCAGCCGTAGGTGAAGCCGGCGGCCACGATCGCAAATACGACGGCGAGCGCGATCGGCCAGCGGGGCTTGCGCAGCGGCCTCATCCCCCTGCCACCGCCAGCGAGCCCCCGACCGAGATGACGGCGATCGCCAGCGGCCCGAGAACGGTCAGCGGGGACATGCGCCCGTACGCGAGGTGTCCACGTCCGTACCCCGAGAGCACGATGCCGGTGGCGATCCCGCCGATCAGGCCCCCGATGTGCCCTCCGATCGAGATGCCGGAGACGCCGAAGGTGAAGAGCAGGTTGATCAGCAGCAGTCCGCCGATGGACCCGCCGAGCAGGGCGATGCCGCGCTGCCGCTCGAGCACCAGCAGCGCGCCCATGACGCCGAAGATGGCGCCC
>DASQYY010000014.1:0-8355 GCA_035638975.1 Gaiellales bacterium | reverse complement strand
CGCCGCTCATCAGCGACTGCTCATAGCGCTCGAGCACGGCGCCGGCGCCGACGCCCCGCGTCCGCAGCGCCTGGATGATCCCCACCAGGCAGTCGTCGCGCCGGCGCTCCATGTCCCGGAAGCCCATCCCGGCGGCCTGCTCGTCCGACTGCGAGGCGATGCGGTCGAGCAGCTCGTCGGTCAGCTCGGGCACATCGGTCAGCCGCGTCCACGGCCATTTCAGCGCAGGGCCGAACTGCTCCATGAAGTGCCGCATGCCGGCCTCACCGCCGGCGATCCGGTAGGTCTCGAATGTCCCCATCGCCGCCCAGCGCAGGCCCGCGCCCAGCCGCACCGCGTCGTCCAGCTCGGACACGGTGGCGACGTCGTCGTTGACCAGCCAGAGCGATTCGCGCCACAGCGCCTCCATCAGGCGGTCGGCCAGGAAGCCGTCGATCTCCCGGCGGACGACGAGCGGCGCCATCCCGATCGCCTCGCAGATCAGCCGCATCCGCTCGACCGCCTCGGGCGCCGTCGCCTCACCGGCGCACAGCTCGACGAGCGGCAGCAGGTAGACGGGGTTGAAGGGATGCGCGACCAGCATGCGCTCGGGGCGCCGCATGTCCGCCTGCAGGGCCGACGGCCTCAGCCCGGATGTGGACGAGGTGAAGAGGGCGTCGTCCGAAGCGGCGGCCTCGACGCGCGCGAACAGCTCCCGCTTCAGCTGCTCGCGCTCGGGCGCGCTCTCCACGATCAGCGCCGCCCCCGCCGCAGCCTCCTCGGCGGATGCGCAGAGGACCAGCCGCCCCTCACCGGGCAGCGGGGCATGGGTGAGGCGCCGCATCGCCCGTCGGCCGTTCTCGACCACCTCCCCCACCTTGCGGCCCGCATCCGGATCCGGGTCGTGCAGCCGGACGTCGACGCCGTTCAGCAGGAACCGCGCCGCCCATCCACCGCCGATCACACCGCCGCCGAGCAGCGCCACCGTCTCGGGCAGGGCCGCGCGCGGGTCAGCCATGGCGCTGGAGCGCGAGCCGCTCACGCACCTCGTCGGGCCCCAGCACCCGCACGTTCATGCCCTCGAGGATGTGCACCGCCCGCTCCACCAGCTGCGCGTTCGTGGCCGGCACGCCGCGGGACAGGTACAGGTTGTCCTCCAGGCCCACACGGACGTTGCCGCCCAGCATCGGCGCGAGGGCGACGAACGGCAGCTGCATGCGCCCGATCGAGAACGCCGAGAAGATGGCACCATCCGGCAGCAGCGACCGCAGCGCCACGACCGTGGCCGGATCATCCGGCGCGCCGTAGGGGATCCCGGTGCAGAGCTGCACGAGCACCGGCTGGTCGAGCAGGCCATCGCGGATCATCTCCTTGACCAGCACCATGTGGCCGGTGTCGAACACCTCCAGCTCCGGTCGCACGCCGAGCTCCTGCACGCGCGCGGCCATCGCACGCAGCACCGCCGGGGTGTTCACCATGACGTAATCGCCACCCGCCGCGAAGTTCATGCTCCCGCAGTCGAGCGTGCAGATCTCCGGCCGCAGCTCGGCGACGTGCGCGAGCCGCTCGTCGGCGCCGGCCATGTCGGTGCCGTCCTCATTCAGGGGCAACGGCTGCTGCGCGCTGCCCAGCACCAGGTCGCCGCCCATGCCCGCGGTCAGGTTGATCACAGGATCGGGGGCCGATGCCCTGACCCGCTCGACGACCTGGCGGTAGAGCCCGACGTCGCGCGACCCGCGGCCGGTCTCCGGGTCGCGGACGTGGATGTGCACGATCGCCGCTCCGGCCTCGGCTGCCTCGATCGCAGCCGACGCGATCTGCTCGGGCGTCACGGGCACCTTGTCGCTGCGGTCGCTGAGCGCGCCCGCGCCGGTGACCGCGCAGGTGATGAAGACCTCCCAGTTCACGTCAGCGCCGCAGTGATCTCGTGGGCGACGCCGAGCACCGTGCGGCCGAGCGAGGGGAGGCGCGACTTGGTGACGCGCTGGGTGGGTCCCCAGATGTTGACGATCACGACCGGGCGGCCGCGCCGGTCGAGCGCCGCCGCAGACACGCCGTTCGAGAAGTCCTCGAACTCGCCGAAGCAGGTGCCGTACCCGAGCCGGCGGATCTCCGCCAGCTCCCGCTCCAGCTCCGCACGGTCGGTGATCGTGCGGTCGGTGAAGCCCTCCAACCCGCCGGCCAGCAGCGGCTCGCGCTCGGCGTCGGGCAGCCAGGCCAGGAACACCTTGCCCGAGGAGGTGGCGTGCAGCGGGATCGGCCTGCCCATCCAGCTCGGGCTGAGCGTCCGTGGGGGGTCGGCCTGGTCGACGTAGACGAGGCTGAACCGCCGCGCCGCGGCGAGCGTCACGATCTCGCCCGTCCGCTCGGCCGCCCGCTCGATGATCGGCCGGACACGGCGGGCGATCGCGTCGTCCTCCGCGGCCGATGCCACCTGGAAGGCGGCGTAGCCGACGCCGTAGCGCTGGGTGAGGGGGTCGCGCTCCACCAGGCCTCCGGCCTCGAGCGTGGAGAGCAGCCGCCAGGCGGTGCTTCGGTTGATCCTGCACCGCAGCGCAAGCTCAGCGGCGGTGGCGGGCTCCGGGCCCGCCGCGACCGCCTTCAGCAGCGCCAGCGCCCGCTCGACGGACTGCACCCCGGCGTACGGGCGCGCGGGCGCGGCGGCTGGTGCGGTATGTGGACGCGCTGTTCCCATTGTGAACACGACGAGCGGGCGGCCACTGTACACCAGAGCCGGCCGGCCCGGTTGACGAACCGCTTCGAACTCTGTAGCGTCGCGGCCGTGTTCACATTCCACGCGCCGCGTTCACGATACGAACGACGCGACGCCGACGCAGCCGTGGCTTGGGTCGCTTGACAGGCCCCCTGGCAGGCTGGATCATCGCCGGTCCGGAGGCGTTTGCTTCCGGCCTGAGGAAGGAGACGGAGATGGCGAACAGGCGCCCAGTCCGACTGGACTCGCTCGACGACCTGCCCCTGTCGCGACGCGAGCTGTTGATGGGAGCCGGCGGCCTCGCCTTGGCCGGCACGCTCGCGGCGTGCGGCGGCGGTAGCAGCAGCTCGAGCGGCGGCGGCGGTACGAGCGGCGGTGGCGGCACACCGAAGCCGGGCGGCAACTTCCGCCTCGGCGTGACCGGCGGTGGAGCCAAGGACATCATCGACGGGCAGAGCATCATCACCAAGCCCGACCAGGCGCGCCTGATGGCGAGCTGGGAGACGCTGCTGGTCTACGACGAGCAGTACAAGCTGACGACCGACGGGCTGGCTCAAGAGGTGACGCAGGACAAGCCCGACCAGTGGACGATCAAGCTGCGCAGCGGGATCACGTTCAACAACGGCAAGAGCCTGACCGCCGACGACGTCATCTATTCGATCCAGCGGATCCTCAATCCGAAGGAGGGGCTGTTCGGGGGCGCCGGCCTCAGCTCCGTCGATCCGAACAACATGCAGAAGATGGACAACCTGACGGTCCGTCTGAAGCTGAAGAACCCGGACTCGACCATCGGCGACCAGCTTGGCCAGTACTACAACGGCATCGTGCCGACGGGCTACAGCCGCACGAACAACCTGAAGTGGGTCGGCACCGGCCCGTTCATCACCACCAGCTTCCAGCCCGGCCAGCAGAGCTCGCACAAGAAGAACCCGAACTACTGGCGGACAGGGCAGCCGTACTTCGACACGGTCACGGTCACCGACTTCGCGGACCCCACGGCGCAGGTGAACGCGCTCCTGGCCGGCCAGATCGACGCGATGACGGATATCCCGTTCGCCCAGATCGAGGTGGCCAAGCAGCACGGCGGGCTCTCGATCCTCGAGGGGCAGGGCGGCGGCTGGCTGCCGCTGTGCATGGCCGTCGACATGGCACCGTTCACGGACCCGAAGGTGCGCCAGGCGATGCGCCTGATCGTCGACCGAAACGCCATGCTCGAGCAGGTGCTCTCGGGCCACGGCCGCGTCGCGAACGACATGTACTCGCCGTTCGACCCCGCCTACCCGTCCAGCACGCCGCAGCGCACGCAGGACATCGAGCAGGCGAAGTCGCTGCTCAAGCAAGCGGGCCAGGACGGCATGACGGTCGACCTGCACACGACCGACGGCGCAGCCGGCATGGTGGACTCGGCCAACGTCTTCGCCCAGCAGGCGAAGGCGGCGGGGATCACGGTCAACGTCAAGAACGACCCCAACTACTACGGTAACCAGTACCTGAAGCTCGCCTTCTCGGTCGACTTCTGGGGCACCAGGCAGTACCTGCCCCAGGTGGCGAACGGCAGCATCCCGACCGCGCCCTACAACGAGTGCCACTGGCCGCCGAAGTCCGGCACCGGATCGGACTTCGTCAGCCTCTACCACCAGGCGCTGTCCGAGCCGGACGCGACGAAGCGCACGGACATCATCCACACGATGTACGGCGAGGAGTTCAGCGACGGGGGCTACATCATCCCGTTCTTCAACAACCTCGTGGATGCCTACTCGTCGAAGATCTCGGGCTTCCAGGTGAACCGCGGCACGCTCAACCTCGATTCGTTCGGTCATGGCTACCGAACCATCTGGTTCAGCAGCTAGCCAGACGGCCGTGGCCGACCCCGCGGGCGGCGCCGGAAGCTCCGGCGCCGGCCCGCGGCGGCACTGGTGGCACATCGGCGGCATCTTCGGGTTCATCGTGCGACGCACGCTGCTGGGCGTGCTGGTGCTGTTCCTCGTCTCGCTGATCGTGTTCGCCGCCACGCAGGCGCTGGGCGACCCCGCGCGCGCAATCCTCGGCCGAACGGCCACGCCCGCCAGCCTGGCCGCGCTACACAAGCAGCTGCACCTCGACCAGCCCGTGTTCCAGCAGTACTGGAACTGGATCACGGGTCTGTTGCACGGCGACGCCGGCACCAGCCTTGCGGCGCAGATCCCGGTCACCGACTACCTCAAGGATCGGGTCGTCAACTCCGCGTTCCTGGTGCTGGTGGCCGGCGGCATCTCGATCCCGCTGTCCGTCGCGATCGGCTCGTACGCCGCCCTGCACCGTGACCGGCCGTTCGACGTGATCACGTCGATCGTCACCCTGGCCTTCGCCGCACTGCCCGAGTTCGTGGTCGGCCTGCTGCTGGTCTTCTTCTTCTCGACCAACGTCACGCACTGGCTGCCCGCGATCGCCGCGCCCGGCAAACGGCCGTGGCAGGACCTGGAGGGGATGATCCTGCCCGTGACCGTGCTGGTGATCGCGGTGACGCCGTACGTGGTGCGGATCATGCGCGCCTCCATGATCGAGGTGCTCGAGAGCGACTACGTCGAGATGGCGCGGCTGAAGGGGCTGCCCGAGCGGGAGGTGCTGGTCCGCCACGCGCTTCCAAATGCGCTCGGCCCCACGTTCCAGGTGATCGCGATCAACCTGGCGTACCTGGCCGGCGGCGTGATCATCGTCGAGTACCTCTTCAACTTCGCCGGGATCGGCGGCGCCATCCGCGACTCGGTGTTCAACAACGACCTGCCGCTCGTGCAGGCGCTCGCGATGCTGATCGCTGCGCTGTATGTCGTGCTCAACCTGCTCGCAGACATCGCCACGATCCTCGTCACACCGAGGCTGAGGACGCGGCTGTGACGCTCGCCGACACCGTCGCGCTGACACCCGATCCCGAAGCCGTCGAGCTGGTCGCGCAGAAGCCGGCACGGCTCCTGCGGCAGGCGTGGCGGCTGTGGCGGACGCGGATCGGCGTCGTCCTCGCCGGCGGCGTGATCCTGATCGCCATCTTCGGCCCCTACGTTGCGCCGCACGGGCCGTCCGACTTCGTCGGGGCGCCCTACTCCAGCGGGCCGGGCATCTTCGGTACCGACCACCTCGGCCAGGACGTCTGGAGCCGGTTCCTCAACGGCGGGCGCAGCATCCTCTGGATCGCCACGGCCGCCACCGTGCTCGGCATCACCACCGGCGCGCTGGTCGGCCTGGTGGCCGCCTACTCGCGCAACTCGCTGGACGACGTGCTGATGCGGGCGATGGACGTGATCCTCGCCTTCCCGCAGATCATGCTGGCGCTGGTCGCCCTGGTCACGCTCGGCGCGCAGTCGTGGCTGCTGATCCTGGCGGTCGGCCTGACCACCATGCCGCGCGTGGCGCGGGTGGTGCGCGGCGCTGCGCAGCCGATCGTCGAGCGCGACTTCGTGGCAGCCGCCGACGCGCTCGGCGTGCCCCGCTGGCGGATCCTGTTCAGCGAGGTGCTGCCGAACGTGCTTGCCCCGCTGATGGTGGAGACCAGCCTGCGGCTGACGTACGCGATTGCGCTGGTCGCGTCGCTCGCCTTCCTCGGCTTCACACCGAATCCCGGCGGGGCTGACTGGGGGCTGATGATCTTCGAGAACCGCATCGCGCTCTCGGTGCAGCCGTGGGGCGTGATGCTCCCGATCATCGCCGTCGGCCTGCTCACGCTCGGCACCGGCCTGATCGGCGACGGCATCTCCCGCGCGGCCGCGGGCATCGACCGGCGGCGGGGCGGCGAATGAGCGAGCCGGCCACCGCGATGCCCACGACCCCCGCGGCCGAGCAGCCCGCGATCGTCGTCGAGAACCTGCGCCTGAACCTGGCCGGCACCGACATCGACATCGTCGACGACGTCAGCTTCTCGATCGCGCCGGGCGAGGTGCTCGGCCTGGTGGGCGAATCCGGCTCGGGCAAGACGACGGCGGGGCTGGCGCTGCTGGGGCATTGCCGCCGGGGCGTCGAGATCGCAGGCGGTTCGGTGCGGGTCGGCGATACCGAGGTGCTCGCGCTGAAGGGCGACGATCGCCGCAAGCTGCGTGGGCGCGTGGTCTCCTACGTGCCGCAGGATCCGGCCGCCTCGCTCAACCCCGCGCTGCGGATCGGCACCCAGCTGCGTGAGGTGCTGGACGTCCACGGCTACGGCGATGACGGCAAGGCCCGCGACGAGCGCGTCGCCGAGATGATGCGCGAGGTGCTGCTGCCGGACGATCCGGCGTACCTCCGCCGCTATCCGCACGAACTGTCCGGCGGCCAGCAGCAGCGCGTCGGCCTGGCGATGGCATTCGCGTGCCGGCCGCCGGTGATCGTGCTCGACGAGCCGACCACCGGCCTCGACGTGACGACGCAGGCGCACGTGCTGAACACGGTGCGCGAGCTGACCGAGCTGCACCGGTCGGCCGCCCTCTACGTCACCCACGACCTCGCCGTGGTCGCCACCCTGGCGACGCGGGTGGCGGTCATGTACGCCGGGCGCGTGGTCGAGGTGGGGCCGGCGGACGAGCTCTTCACCGCCCCCGCCCACCCCTACACGCGCCGCCTGATCGGGGCCATCCCGCACATCTCCGGCAAGCGTCAGCTGGCCGGCATTCCCGGCCGCGCGCCCTCACCCGGGTCGCGACCGAAGGGCTGCTTCTTCGCCGCCCGCTGCGCATGGAAGATCGATGCCTGCACCGCCGAGCTGCCGCCGCTCCGGCAGGTGGCGGCCGCCCACAGCGTGCGCTGCGTCCGCGCCGAGGAGGTCATGGCCGAGGCCGGGCTGCCCTCAGGCGCCACGCTGCCGGCCGACGAGGTCAGGGCCGGCACGCCGGTGCTGTCGCTGCGCGGCCTGCACGCCGGCTACGGCGGCCGAACCGTCCTGCACGACGTCACGCTCGACCTGGCGCCGCACGAGTGCCTGGCGCTGGTGGGCGAGTCGGGCTCCGGCAAGACGACGCTGGCGCGCTCGGTTGCCGGGCTGCACCATGAGCGCCAGGGCGAGCTGCTGTTGAACGGCGAGCCGCTGGCGAAGTCGTCGCGCTCCCGGCCCGGTGAGGCGCGGCGGACGATCCAGTACATCTTCCAGAACCCGTACGGGTCGCTCAACCCGCGCCGCACGATCGGCCAGATCGTCTCGCAGCCGCTGGAGCTGTTCGGCACGCCCGCCGCCGAGCGGGAGGAGAAGGTCGGCACGATGCTCGAGCGCGTCTCGCTGACGGCCGCCTACATACACCGGTATCCCGACCAGCTGTCCGGCGGCGAGCGCCAGCGCGTCGCAATCGCGCGCGCGCTCGTGTGCGATCCGTCGGTCCTGATCTGCGACGAGATCACCTCAGCGCTGGACGTCAGCGTGCAGGCCGCGATCGTCGACCTGCTTGCGGAGCTGCAGCGCGACCTCGGGCTGTCGATGCTGTTCGTCACCCACAACCTGCCGCTGGTGCGTTCCATCGCCCAGCGGGTCGCGGTCATGAACAAGGGACGGATCGTGGAGCTCGGCCCGGTCGACAGCGTGCTGCTCTCACCGCACGACGACTACACCAAGGCCCTGCTGGCCGACACGCCGTCGCTCGAGGCCGTCACGGCATGACCAAGACCGCGGGCGGGGTGGCCGGGTCGGTCGCACCCGGGTTCGAGTTGGTGCGCTCGACGTTCGCCGAGGT
>DASQYY010000013.1:0-3538 GCA_035638975.1 Gaiellales bacterium | reverse complement strand
CGCGCATCCGCTGCAGGTTGTATTCCAGCTGAGCGAGCTCGACCTGCAGCTTGCCCTCGGCGGTGTGCGCGTGCTGGGCGAAGATGTCGAGGATCACGGCTGTCCGGTCGACCACCCGCGACTGCAGCTCGTCCTCGAGGCGCCGCTGCTGGCGAGGGGTCAGCTCGTCGTCGCAGACGACCACCTCAGCGTGCAGGCGGGCGCAGAGCTCCTTCAGCTCGTCGAGCTTGCCCGGCCCCAGATACGTGCTTGGGTGCGGAGCCGGCCGATGTTGCACGATCGTGGCGACGGTCGCCACGCCGGCGGTGCGCAGCAGCTCCTCCATCTCGAGCAGCATCGGGCCGCCGTCCTCGCCAGGCGGGACGGTGAGCATGATGACGCCGCGCTCGGGCGCGACGCCCGGCGTGGCGCCGTTACGGGAGACCGCGTCCATGCACCTGAGTATAGGGACCGTCCTGCGACGGCCCCGGCCGCTCAGACGGCCACGCGCAGGTGCTGCTCGATCCGGCCGACGGCCTCCCGCAGGCGGTCGTCCGGCAGGGTCAGCGAGAGCCGCACGTACCCCTCGCCGTTCGGGCCGTACGACGACCCGGGTGAGACGACCATCCCGGCCTGCTCGAGCACGAGCTCCGTGAACGAGACGGAGGTGTGGCCCTCCGGCACGGGCACCCAGATGTACATCGTGCCGCGGGGAGCGGTGACCGCGATGCCGACCGCCCGCAGGGCCGCGACGGCCAGGTCGCGGCGCCGGCGGTACACCTCGCACATCTCGCGCGCGACGGCGGTGCCCTCCCCAAGCGCCCGCACCCCGGCCATCTGGATGGCGTCGAACATGCCGGAGTCGATGTTGGTCTTCAGCTTCCAGAGCGCCTGGATCATCCGGGCGTTGCCCACCGCGGCGCCGACCCGCCAGCCGGTCATGTTGTAGGCCTTCGAGAGCGAGAACATCTCGATCCCGGCCTCCTTTGCGCCCGGTGCCTGCAGGAAGCTGGGTGCGACGTACCCGTCGAAGGTGATCTCCGAGTAGGCGTTGTCGTGCACGATGGGGAGCTCGTGCTCCAGGCCGAAGCGGGCCAGGCGCTCGAAGAAGTCATCCTCGATCACGGCGCCCGTCGGGTTGTTCGGGTAGTTGCAGAAGAGCAGGTTGGCGCGATTCCGGGTTGGCGCGTCGATCGCCTCCAGGTCGGGCTGGAAGCCGGTCTCGGCGGTGAGCGGCATCAGCACCGGCTCCGCACCGCAGAGCAGCGGCCCAGAGGTGTAGACGGGATAGCCGGGATCCGCGGCCAGGCAGACGTCGCCCGGGTCGAGCATCGCCCAGCAGATATGCGCGACGCCCTCCTTGCCCCCGAGCAGGGGCAGCACCTCGGTCTCCGGGTCCAGCTCGACGCCGAAGCGGCGCTCGTAGAAGTCGGCGACCGCCTGGCGAAAGGCGGGCCGGCCGCGGTTGGACGGGTACTGGTGGGTGTCGGGGCGCGCCAGCTGCCGCTGGCCTTCCTCGACCACCGCCGCCGGCGTGGGCAGGTCGGGGTCGCCGATGCCGAGCGAGATCACATCCACACCGGCCTTTCGCTTCTCATCGATCTTTCGCTCGAGCTCCGCGAACAGGTACGGCGGGAGCTGGGTGACGCGCTGGGCGATCCTCACAATGCCTCCAGGAGTCGGACGAACGCCTCGTCGAACGAGCCGCGCAGGATCGGCTCGACCGGCCCGGTGAGCCGCACGTCGAGGTCGTCCGTGACGTCGATGACGAGCCGGCCGCCGTCGAGGTGCACCGTCACCGGCGACCGCGCCCGGCCGTTGACCACGGCGGCGACGGCCGCGGCGCTCGAGCCGCTGCCGGACGACAGCGTCTCCCCCGCCCCCCGCTCCCACACCCGCATCCGGATCGCATGATCGGACAGCGGCCGGTAGAACTCGACATTGGTGCGATTCGGGAACCAGGGATGGTGCTCGATCGGCCGGCCTGCCGACTCCAGGTCGAGCGGGTCCGGGTCGTCGACCTCGATCACGCAGTGCGGGTTGCCGACCGAGACGAACGTGTAGCTCTCCGCCGGCGGCGGTCCGCCGTCCGGGCGGTGGTCGTCGGATTCGAGCGCAGCGCGGCCGGCGTCGATGGTGATGACGTCGCCCTGCCGCTCGCCGCGGATGACCCCCTTCAGCGTCGTCATCTCGACCCGGTCGACGTGGTCGCGCTCCATCAGGTAGCCGGCGGCGATGCGCGTGCCGTTGCCGGAGAACTCGGCCTCGCCGCCATCGGGGTTGAAGATGCGAACGCGCGGCCTGTCGCGGTCGGAGGAGATGAGCAGGATCCCGTCGCCGCCCGCCCCGAGGTCGGCGTGGCAGATGCGCTGCACACGGGCGGCCGTCGGCTCGACCGGCAGGTCGGCCTCCTCGATCACCAGGTAGGCGTTGCCGATGCCGTGCCACTTCTCGAACCGCACCGCGGCAGGATACCCGCCGCAGGGACGGTCACATGTCGAGAGCCGCGCCCACGGCCACGATCGCGCCCAGCGCGAGGGCCACGATCGTGAGGCCGATGATCACCGGCTCCGTCGTCGGGTACCCGGCGACGAGCAGCAGGGCGACGCCCAGGCTCCCGGGGATCAGCTGGAGCGTGCGCAGCGCGTGCGGCCGTACGTCCCACCATCGGCGGGCGACGCGGTCGGCGACCAGCAGCGCCGAGGCGAGGCATATGAGCAGGATCGACGCCATCAGCAACGTGCCGGCGATCCAGCGCAGGAATCCGTCCAGCTGGCCGGTGGCGACGCCGAACAGGGCGGCCAGGATGACGACCGGCGGAGTCACCGACCCGATCACCACGAGGGCGTCGCGCGCCTCGCGGACGGCGTCGTGCTCCGAGGGCCTCATGGCCCCACCGCCTCGAGGACGCTCTCGGGAGAGACGGGTCGCAGGCCCGGGAGCCGGCGCATCCACACGCGCTGGCGCTTCGCGTACTGGCGGGTGCGCAGGTCGAGGCGCCGGATCGCCTCCTCGCGATCGATCTCCCCGGCGAGCAGCGCGCGGACGTCCTGCAGGCCGTGGATGCGAGCGGCCGTGGCGGAGAGCGTCGCTCCTCTCAGGGCGGTCGCGACCTCGTCCTCCACGCCGCGGTCGAACATGGCGCGCGTGCGCTCCGCGATCCGCCTGCGCAGGTCGTCCGCCGGCACCTCGAGGCCGAGGATGACGGTGCCGTCGGGCGGCTCGCTCCAGAGCGAGCCCTCGGCCGGCGCGAGCGAGGCGCCCATCTCGGCCAGTTCCAGCGCGCGGACCACCCGTCGCCGGTCGTTCGGGTGGACGGCGGTCGCGGCCGCCGGGTCGCGGCTCGTGAGCAGGGCGTGGGCGGCGCCGGCGCCCTGGCTGTCGTACAGCTGCGCAAAGCGCTCGCGATCGCCCGGCCGCGGCTGGGGCGGCAGGTCGAGCGGCGCCAGGGCCGCGCGGAGGTACAGCCCGCTGCCGCCGACCACGACGGCATCGCGGCCGCGCCCGTGGATGTCGGCGATCGCCGCCCGAGCGAGCCCCCCATATTCGGCGACGGAGC
>DASQYY010000012.1:0-2311 GCA_035638975.1 Gaiellales bacterium | reverse complement strand
CGGCCTCACCGCCTCGTACGAGAAGTTCGCCTTCGACCTCGAGCTGCTGCGGATGTTCATGACGATCGACCAGGGGATCGAGACGACCGACGAGCGGTTCGCCATCGAGACGATGCGCGAGGAGGGCCCGGGCGGCATGTTCCTCGCTTCGGGCCACACGCTCGACCACTTCCGCGAGTGGATGTTCATGAGCCCGCTGTTTCGCTCGCAGGCGTACGTCACCTGGCAGAAGCAGGGATCCGTGACCGCCGACCGGCTCGCCACCGCCGAGTGGAAGGCCCTGCTCGAGCGCTACGAGGACCCGGGCATCGACGATGCCGTCGACGAGGAGCTGCGGGAGTACATGGCCAGGCGCCGTGCCGAGATCGGGACCGCTGCCTGATGGGCCGCCAGCCGCGTCATGACATCCTGTTCGAGCCGGTCCGGATCGGGCCAAAGACGCTGCGAAACCGGTTCTACCAGGTGCCGCACTGCACGGGGTTCGGCGTCGAGAAGCCCTGGACGCAGGCGGCCTTCCGCGGGATGAAGGCGGAGGGCGGATGGGCGGCGGTCTGCACCGAGTACTGCTCGATCAGCCCCGACTCCGACGAGACCCCGTACGTCTCGGCCCGGCTGTGGGACGACGAGGACATGCGCGCGCTGAGCCTGATGACCGACGCAGCGCACGAGCACGGCGCGCTGGCCGGCGTGGAGCTGTGGCACGGCGGCGTGTATGCGGAGAGCCGTGAGGCGCGGCTGCCGCAGCTGGCCCCGTCCCAGATCGCGAGCGACATGGACAGCCTGGTGGTGCCGAAGGCGATGGAGCGCGCGGACATCCGGCGGGCGCAGGAGGAGTGGGTGGCCGCGGCGCGGCGCGCTCGCAGCGCCGGGTTCGACATCGTCTACGTCTATGGCTCCCACACCTACCTGCCCACTCAGTTCCTGTCGCCCGTCTACAACCGCCGGGCCGACGAGTACGGCGGCAGCTTCGAGAACCGGGCGCGGTTCTGGCTGGAGGCGATCGAGGTGGTGAAGGAGGCGATCGGCGATGACGTCGCCATCGCCGTGCGCATCGCGGCCGACACCCTGGAGCTGTCGGGCGTGCCGATCGAGGAGGGCCTCGAGTTCATCCGCGCGGCCGATCACATGGTCGACCTATGGGACGTGGTGATCGGCGCGATGTGGGGAGCCGGCCGGTTGGACTCCGGGCCGTCGCGCTTCTTCGACCAGGGCTACCAGATGGAGTGGTCGGGCCGCGCGCGGGAGGCGACCGGGAAGCCGATCGTCGTGGTGGGGCGGTTCACCGACCCCGACCGAATGGCCGACCTGATTCGCGGCGGCACGGTCGACCTGATCGGGGCCGCGCGGCCGTCCATCTCCGACCCCTTCCTGCCGCGCAAGATCGAGGAGGGCCGCTACGACGACATCCGCGAGTGCATCGGCTGCAACGCCTGCTACTCGCGGTCGATCTGGGGCCGCCATCTGGGCTGCACCCAGAACGCGACCGCCGGCGAGGAGCACCGCCGCGGCTGGCACCCGGAGCGCTTCCAGCCCGCGGCCAACGCCGACCGGGCGGTGCTGGTGGTGGGCGCCGGGCCGGCTGGAATGGAGTGTGCGACGGTGCTTGGCAAGCGCGAGATGGAGCTCGTGCACCTGGTCGACGGCGGAGAGGACATCGGCGGGTGCATGCGCTGGATCACCCGGATGCCGGGCTTCGGGACGTGGGGCCACGTGGTCGATTACCGGCGAGTGCAGCTCGACCGTCTGGAGAACGTCTCGGTCGGGCTGGGGACGCGGCTCGACGCCGATGCCGTCCGCGAGTACGGCGCCCAGATCGTGATCGTGGCGACGGGCGCGCACTGGCGGGGCGACGGGCTTAGCGGGGTGACCCGGCAGCCGATCCCGGGCGCGGATGCGACGTTGCCTCATGTGATGACGCCCGAGCAGGTGATGGTGGACGGCAAGCGGCCACCCGGCTCGCGCGTTGCCGTGATCGACTACGAAGGGTACTTCACGGCGACAGCCATCGCCGAGCAGCTCCGGTCGGATGGGCTCGAGGTGGAGTTCGTGACGAGCCACGAGGCGGTGGCCCCGTACTGCGATCAAACGCTCGAGGGCCTTCCGGTGCGGCGGCGGCTGAACCAGCTCGGGGTGCGGGTGCACCGCGCGGTGGTCGTCGAGTCGATCGCGCCCGGCGGCATCCGGCTGCACGGCGAGTTTCAGGCGCGGTCGGAGCTCGAGGTGGACGGCGTGGTGCTGGTCACACAGCGCCGATCCGACGACGAGCTGTATCGCGAGCTGGCCGGCGATCCGGCTGCGCTCGAGGCGGCGG
>DASQYY010000011.1:0-18856 GCA_035638975.1 Gaiellales bacterium | reverse complement strand
GATCGGCGGGCGAACGGGCTGGTACGGCGCGGACGTGCTGTGGCAGGCGCGTGGAGTGCTCGACCAGCTGGTCGGGGGCGTCGGGCTCCGGCGCGGGCGGCGCAGCCCCGACTCGATCGCGGCGGGCGATACGCTCGACTTCTGGGTGGTGGAGGACTTCGAGCCGGACCGGCTGCTGCGGCTCGAGGCGCAGATGCGGGTGCCGGGGCGGGCCTGGCTGCAGTTCGAGGTCGAGGCGGTCGACGAGCGGTCGGCGCGGATTCGCCAGACGGCGCTGTTCGACCCGGCAGGCGTGGCGGGCAGGGCCTACTGGTACGCGCTCTATCCGATCCACGCGTACGTCTTCAGCCGCATGCTGAGCGGGATCGCGCGTTCCGCGGTGCGGCAGCCGCAGCGCTAGTCGGCGACGTCGCCACGGCTGCGGCGGTACCTGGAGAGGTCGACCATCGCGCGAACGAAGCGGCCGCCGCCCATCGCGACGAAGAAGAGCACCATCGACTCGATGGCGGTGAAGAGCAGGACGATCTCCCAGCTGAGATCCTCGCTGCCGGCCAGGGTGTCGTTGGGCACGAAGCGGGAGAGGAACGCCATGCCGACGAATGCGGCGGCGCCGAGCGCCGCGTACATCCACGCGCGGCGGTAGCCGACCACGGCGCCGCCGCCGAGCGCGGCGATCAGGGTGCCGTAGACGACGACCTCGGGCCAGGGGCCGGCGGTCTCCATAGCCCAGATGATATACCACGGATCCGCCGCAAACCGCTCACACCCGCCCGGGGTGCCTGACACCGCCGGCTGGCGTTCCTCAGATCGGTGCGCCGGGCGGCAGGATCTCGAGCCCGCTCGCCACCTGGCGGCGCCCGGCGCGGTGGAACACCAGGTCGACGCTGTGCTCCGTCTTGTACCGCCCCCAGAACATCAGCCGCGCGTAGGTCTTCATCGTGTCCTTCCGCGGCGGCACCAGCTCCTCGGCGAACACCAGCGACGTCCCCTGCACCTCGAAGTCGCTGCCCTCCTCCTTCTCCACGCCGTTGACGAACACCTGGAACGGGCGCTCGGCGTAGGGTGGGAGGGGGACTCGGGAACCGTTCATGCGTGGCCGGTTGGCGGGCGTGTGCAGGGTATCTTGATACCGTTCCGGCCATGGCGACACCCCCCGATCCCTTCTCCGCCGCCGACACCCTCGGCAGCGGTGAGCGGATCTACCGGATCGACCGGGTCGTCGATCCGCTGCGGCTCCCCTACACGGTCTGCGTGCTGCTCGAGAATCTGGTGCGCCGGGCCGGGACCGAGCACGTCACGGAGGACGACGTCCGAGCGCTGGCCGCCTGGCCGCAGCGCTCCACCGGCACGAACCTCGCCTTCATGCCCGCCCGCGTGATCATGCAGGACCTGACCGGCGTCCCCGCCGTGGTCGACCTCGCTGCCATGCGATCGGCCGTCGCGCGCGCCGGCGGCGACCCCTCCCGGGTCGATCCGCTCGTCCCCGTCGACCTCGTCATCGATCATTCGGTGCAGGTCGACGCCTTCGGCTCCGACGGCGCCTACCAGCTCAACATCGATCGCGAGTTCGAGCGGAACGGCGAGCGCTATGCGCTGCTCCGCTGGGCTCAGGAGGCCTTCCGCAACTTCCGGGTCGTGCCGCCCGGCATGGGCATCGTCCACCAGGTCAACCTCGAGTACCTCGGCCGCGTCGTCCAGGTGCGCGACGGCATCGCGCTGCCCGACTCGCTCGTCGGCACCGACTCGCACACCACCATGATCAACTCGCTCGGCGTGCTGGGCTGGGGTGTGGGCGGGATCGAGGCGGAGGCGGTCATGCTCGGCCAGCCGTTGTACATGCTCTCGCCCGTCGTCCTCGGCGTGCGGATGTCCGGCGAGCTGCGCGCCGGCGTGACGGCGACCGACCTCGTGCTGACAATGACCGAGCGCCTGCGAAAGCATGGCGTGGTGGGGAAGTTCGTCGAGTTCTTCGGTCCCGGCGTTCCCGCCCTCACGGTCGCCGACCGCGCCACCATCTCCAACATGTCGCCCGAGTTCGGCTCGACCGCGGCGATGTTCCCCGTCGACGAGCAGACGCTTCGCTACCTCCGCGACACCGGCCGCAGCCCTGAGCATGTCGCGCTGGTCGAGGCCTACGCCAAGGAGCAGGGGCTGTTCCGCAGCGGCGACGAGCCCGCGCCGGCCTTCTCGGAGACGATCGACTTCGACCTCTCCCAGGTCGAGCCCAGCCTCGCGGGGCCGCGGCGCCCGCAGGACCGGGTCCCGCTCGGCAGCGTCCCGGCCAGCTTCTCGGAGGCCTTTCCCGTCCAGCATGCGAACGGCTCACACCTCGGAGACGGCTCCGTTGCCATCGCGGCCATCACCAGCTGCACGAACACCTCGAACCCGATGCTCATGGTCGCCGCCGGGCTGCTCGCCAAGAAGGCGGTCGAACGCGGCATGCAGACGAAGCCCTGGGTGAAGACGAGCCTTGCCCCCGGGTCGCGCGTCGTCATGGACTACCTCGACCGCGCCGGGCTGACCGAGTATCTCGACGCCCTGCGCTTCAACCTGGTCGGCTACGGCTGCACGACGTGCATCGGCAACTCCGGACCGCTGCCGGACGAGGTCAGCGACGAGATCACGCAGCGCGACCTGTCCGTCGCCGCCGTGCTCTCCGGGAATCGGAACTTCGAAGCGCGGATCCACCCACAGGTGCGCGCGAACTACCTCGCCTCCCCGCCGCTGGTCGTCGCGTTCGCGCTGGCCGGGAGCGTCACCGCCGACCTCACCTCGGAGCCGGTTGGCAGCGACGGCAACGGCGACCCGGTCATGCTCGAGGAGATCTGGCCGACCGCCGAGGAGGTTGCGGAGGCCGTGCGCGGAGCCGTGTCGGCGAGCCTGTTCCAGAACCAGTACGGGCGCATCTTCGAGGGCGACGAGCGATGGCGCGACCTGCCGGTGCCAACGGGCGAGCTGTTCCAGTGGGACCCCGACTCCACCTACGTCCGCGAGGCGAGCTTCTTCGAGCGCGCCGCCGACCTGTCGGACATCGTCGACGGACGCGTCCTGGCGCTGCTCGGCGACTCGGTCACGACCGACCACATCTCGCCCGCCGGCTCTATCCCGTCCTCCACGCCGGCCGGCGCCTACCTGATGGAGCACGGCGTGGAGCCGCGCGACTTCAACAGCTAC
The DNA here is from genome assembly GCA_035638975.1 of Gaiellales bacterium. Lineage (GTDB taxonomy): Bacteria > Actinomycetota > Thermoleophilia > Gaiellales > JAICJC01 > JAICYJ01. The sequence goes on along the minus strand of DASQYY010000011.1, from coordinate 15,682 downwards.
GGCGCCCGGCGCGGCAACCACGAGGTGATGGTGCGCGGCACCTTCGCCAACATCCGCCTCAGGAACCGCATCGTCGAGGGCGTCGAGGGCGGCTTCACCCGCCACTTCCCCGACGGCGAGCAGCTCTCCATCTACGAGGCGTCGATGCGCTACCAGGCCGAGGGCGTGCCGCTGGTCGTGATCGCCGGCCGTGAGTACGGCTCGGGCAGCTCACGCGACTGGGCGGCGAAGGGCAGCGCGCTGCTCGGCGTCCGCGCGGTGATCGCGGAGAGCTACGAGCGCATCCACCGGTCGAACCTGGTGGCGCTCGGGGTGCTGCCGCTGCAGTTCGCGGAGGGCGAATCGGCCGCCTCGCTCGCGCTGACGGGCGAGGAGACCTTCACCATCCGCGGGCTCGACACCGTCGGCGTCGGCGACACGGTCACCGTCGAGGTCAACGGCGGCGAGCGCAGCTTCCGGGCGCTCGCCCGCCTCGACGCGGAGGCCGACATCCGGATCTACCGCGCGGGCGGGCTGCTGCAGATGATGCTGGCCGAGCTGGCCGGCTGAGGTCCTCGGGGTAGGCCTGGCACCGGGCGGTAGGCTGCCCGGTGTGAGCCTGACCGCCGACCTCGGCCGCATCGTCGGCGCGGCCAACGTCATCACCGATCCCGTCGCGCTGCGCACGTACGAGTCCGACGGGCTCACGGGCTACCGCGCGCAGCCGCTAGCCGTTGCGCTCCCCGACAGCACCGAGCAGGTCGTCCGAGCGGTCAAGGCGTGCGCGGCCCACCGCGTCCCCTTCGTCGCCCGCGGGGCCGGCACCGGTCTCTCCGGCGGCGCCGTCCCGGTCGCCGAGGGCATCGTCATCGGCCTCTCGCGGATGCGCCGGATCCTCGAGGTGGACGTGGCCAACCGCTCGGTGCGGCTGCAGCCCGGCGTCACCAACCTCGAGGTGACCCGCGCCGTCGAGCCGCACGGCCTCTACTACGCGCCCGATCCGTCCAGCCAGCAGGTGTGCACGATCGGCGGCAACGTCGCCGAGAACTCCGGCGGTGCTCACTGCCTCAAGTACGGGTTCACGACCAACCACGTGCTCGAGGCGGAGGTGGTGCTCGCCGACGGCTCCGTCGTCAGGCTGGACGACGGCGGCGTGCTCGACCTGTTGGGACCCGTGGTGGGGTCGGAGGGGACGCTCGGCATCGTCACCGAGGTGGTCGTCCGCGTGCTTCCCCGGCCTCAGCGGGTGGAGACGCTGCTCGCCGCCTTTGCCTCCACCGACGACGCCGGCGAGGCGGTGTCGGCCATCATCGCCGCCGGCATCATCCCGGCCGCCATCGAGATGATGGACGCGTTGACGATCCAGGCAGCGGAGGACGCCGTCCACGCCGGCCTGCCGCGCGACGCCGGCGCGGTGCTGCTGGTGGAGCTGGACGGTCCATCGCTCGAGGTCGAGCTGCTCGTGGAGCAGGCCGACCGGCTGTGCCGCGACGCCGGTGCCGGCGATGTCCGCCGTGCCGCCGGCGACGCCGAGCGGGCGGGCTTCTGGCGCGGCCGCAAGGCCGCATTCGCCGCCATGGGCCGCGTCAGCCCGCACTACTACGTCCAGGATGGCGTCGTCCCGCGGACACGGCTCTCGCAGACGCTGCGGCGGATCGCCGAGCTGTCGGAGCAGTATGGCCTCCGGGTCGGGAACGTCTTCCATGCCGGCGACGGCAACCTGCATCCGCTCGTGCTCTATGACGGCGGGGTGGAGGGGCAGGCCCAGCGGGCGGAGCAGCTTGCCTCCGAGATCCTGCTCGCGTGCGTCGAGGCGGGCGGGTCGCTGACCGGGGAACACGGCATCGGCCTCGACAAGGCCCGCTACATGCCGGCGATGTTCGGGGATGCTGACCTGGATGCGATGCACCGCCTGCGCTGCGGCTTCGATCCCGACGGGCGCTGCAATCCGGGCAAGGTGTTCCCGACGCCGCGCCTGTGCGGCGAGGTGCCGGGCCCCTACCGCGAGCACCCGCTGGAGCGTGAGGGGGTGGCCGAGCGGTGGTGATCGAGCACGAGGCCGGTGACCTCACCTGCACGGTCGAGGCGGAGACGCCGATGGTGGAGCTGCAGCGGCGGCTCGCCGACCGCGGTCAGATGCTGGCGCTCGACCCTCCCGGCCATGAGCTCACCGTCGGCGAGGTGTTCGACCGGGCGCTGTTCGGCCCGCGGGCGCACCGCTACGGCCGCCCCCGCGACCTCGTGCTCGGCCTGCGTGCCCGCCTGCCCGCCGGCGCGGAGATCCGTGCCGGGGGCAAGGTGGTCAAGAACGTGGCCGGCTACGACCTGCCCAAGCTGTTCACCGGAGCGTGCGGGCGGCTGGGAACCGTGCTCGAGCTGACGCTGCGCCTGCACCCGTTGCCCGCGGAGACATGCACGCTGGTGACGTCACCTTGCGACCCGGCCGTCTTCGAGCCGCTGGCCCCGGCATGCGTGGACTATCGCTGGCCGGACGACCGGCTGCTCGTCCGGTTCGAGAGCCCGGTCGCACGCCGGCTCGCCGAGGCCGCCGCGCAGGTCGCCGGGGGCGAGCTGATCGATGACGACGAGCCGGTATGGACGCGCCAGCGCGAGCTGCAGGCGGGCCTGCACCTGCACCGCTGCCCGCCCTCCGCATGCCCGATGCGCGCAGACGAGCTGCGTTCTCAGGGGGCAGAAGCGGTCGTCGGCCGGTGGGCCCGCGGGTGGCTGTTCGCCGATGTGCCGGCGCCGGAGCGGCAGCTCTCGCCGCTGGAGCAGCGCGTGATCGATCGGTTCAACGCGTGACCGAGACGACCCGCGAGCTGCTCGACGCGTGCGTCCACTGCGGCTTCTGCCTGCCCGCCTGCCCCACATACGCGCTCTGGGGCGAGGAGATGGACTCACCCCGCGGCCGCATCCACCTGATGAACCTGGTGGAGACCGGGGAGGCGGCCATGGACGGCAGCGTCGCCACGCACCTCGACCGGTGCCTGGGATGCCTGGCATGCGTCCCCGCCTGCCCCAGCGGCGTCCGCTACGACCTCCTGATCGAACGGGCCCGCGCTGAGCGCCGCCGGGAGGCGCCGCGTGGGCTCCGGGCCCGGGTGGTGGACGCCGCCGTGTTCGCTGTCGTGCCGCGACCCCGGCTGCTGCGCGCGCTGTCCTGGCCGCTGGCCCTCGGCCTGCGGCCGTCGGCCCTGGCGCCGCGGGTCTCGGCGGCCGACCTGCGCGCCGCGCCGCCGCCGTTCACCGCCGCCGCCGGCGGAGAGCCTCGGATGCGTGTTGCGCTCCTCAGCGGGTGCGCGCAGCGCGTGTTCTTCGGGAGGGTGAACGCCGCGGCGGTCAGGGCGCTGGCGGCGGCCGGATGCGAGGTGCACGTCCCGGCGGGCCAGGGATGCTGCGGGGCGCTCCACCTGCACGCGGGCCGCGAACGGGATGCGAAGCGGCGGGCGGCGCAGGCCGTGGAGTCGCTCTCGGGATACGACCGGGTGGTCGTCACGGCGGCCGGGTGTGGTTCGGCGATGAAGGGCTACGGCGAGCTGCTCGGAACGCCGGAGGCGGAGGCCTTCGCCGCCCGCGTGTGCGATGTCACGGAGCTGCTGGCGGATCTGGCACCGGAACAGGCTGAACCCGTGTCGGCCAGGCCGCTGCGCGTCGTCTATCAGGACGCCTGCCACCTGCGCCACGGCCAGGGCGTGGTCGATGAGCCGCGTACCGTGCTGGGGTCGGTGCCGGGCGTCGAGCTGGTCGAGATCGCGGACGCGGGCATGTGCTGCGGCTCCGCCGGCACCTACAACCTCATGCAGCCGGCGGCCGCTCGCGAGCTGGGGGAGCGCAAGGCCCGCGCCATCCTCGAGGCGGAGCCCGACCTCATCGCCACCGCCAACCCCGGCTGCGCGCTACAGCTGGCCGCGTCGCTGCGCCGCCTCGGCCGGGACGACCTGCGGATCGTGCACCCGGTCGAGCTGCTCGTCAGCGCGCCCGGGTGAGGTGGACGTCGGTGCGCAGCTTCAGCTCGACCCGGTCGACTCCGGCCCGCTCCATGATCTGCGTCAGGTCGGCTGCCAGCAGCTCCCGCGCGTGCTCGGGCAACGCCGCCACGAAGCTCCACGTCGACACCATCAGCACGAAGCCCGCGATGTCGGTGTGCACGACGTGGGGGAAGCTCCGCATCTCCAATGGATCGAACAGCGGCGTCTGCTCGAAGAACCTGCGCCAGAGGCCGGTCCAGGGCCGGTTCTCCGGCCGCACGTCGGGCTTGGGCTCGCGGTCGATCCGGGCGAACACCTCGTCCGACCACGCTTCGTCGAGCCAGTCGCCGGAGTTCCACACGAGCACCAGGCCGCCGCGCGGGCAGAGCACACGGTGGATCTCCGGCAGCGCCCGGTCGCCGTCGAACCAGTGGAACGCCTCCCCGACGAACACCGCGTCGACGCGACCATCAGGGAGCGGCATGTGCTCCGCCGTTCCGTCCACCACCTCGGCCTCGGGCACCTGCACGGCGAGCACCGCGCGCATGCCCTCGAGCGGCTCGACAGCGATCAACCGCCCCGCCCGCCCGGCCAGCTGGACGGCAAGCTTGCCGGTGCCCGCGGCCAGGTCGACGACCGTCGCGTCGCCGGCCAGGCCGAGCGTCTCCCACGCCCAGTCGATCGGCTCCGGCCGGTAGTTCGGCCGTCCCCGCTGATACCTGTCGGCCGCCCCGGAGAATGCCTCCGCCAGGGGGTCGATGCGGCGCTCCGTCATCCCGGCAGCCTAATCGCCGCGATACTTCATCCATGCCCTCGCGCGTGCTGATCGTCGACGACGATGCGGCCATCGTCCGCATGCTGCGGCGCACGCTGGAGGCGGAGGGATTCGAGACCGCAACGGCGGGGGACGGCGGAGCGGCGCTCGCGCGTGCCGAGCAGTTCGTCCCCGACGCGATCGTGCTCGACCGCGTCATGCCCGGCCTGGACGGGCTGGCGGTGGCCCGTCGCCTGCGCGCGAAGGGCGACGGCACGCCGATCCTGATGCTGACGGCGCGGGACGCCGTGTCCGACCGCGTCGACGGGCTGGAGGCAGGCGCGGACGACTACCTTGTGAAGCCGTTCGAGACGGTCGAGCTCGTGGCCCGCATCCGTGCGCTGCTGCGCCGGGCGCAGCCCCCGCGGATCGTCAGCTTGGGCGAGCTGCGGGTCGACCCGGACGCGCTGACGGCCGAGCGCGCCGGCCGGCGGATCGACCTCACCCCGCGCGAGGCGGAGCTGCTCGCGCTGCTCGTGCGCTCGGCCGGCCGTGCGGTCAGCCGCGACGAGGCGCTCGCCGAGGTGTGGCAGGACGGCCCGCGACCGACCGGGAACGCGGTCGACCAGCACATCACGTACCTGCGCGCCAAGCTCGGCGACCCGCCGCTGATCGAGACGGTGCGCGGTGTCGGGTTCGTGATCCGCCGGTGAAGCGCTGGACGCTGCGCACGCAGATCGCGCTTGCCGCCGCGGGCAGCATCCTGCTCGGGGTGATCCTGCTCGGGGCGGCCCTGCAGGTGCTGCTCGCGCGCGACCTGCACCGCCAGCTCGACACGACATTGCGGCAGCGCGCCACGGACGTTGCCACGCTCGGCGCCACCACCCCGGCGCTGCTGCGCTCGCCGGGCTCGCTCGATTCCACCGCGACGTCCGGCACGATCCTGATCCAGGTCTATGACGGACGGGGTCGCATCTACGCGCGCAGCCAGTCGCTGGGAGCCGGGGTGCTGCCGGAGTCGGCGCTCGCGCACCGGGTGATCCGCGACGGCCACCCGCGATACGCGGACGCAAGCTTCGGCACGGAGTCGCTGCGGGTGTACGCCGCCCCGCTCTCGAGCCTGGGCGGCGGCACCGCCTCGGGCGGTGCCGTCGTGGTGGCGTCCTCCACCGCGCAGGTCGACCACACGCTCGCGGAGCTGCGCACGCTCACGCTCCTGGCCGGGCTGGTCGCCGCCCTGCTGGCGGTGCCCGCGGCGATGCTGCTGACCCGCCGCGTGCTGCGCCCGCTGGAGCGGCTCTCCCACGACGCCGCCGCCATCCAGCGGACCGGCGATCCCGCCCAGCGCGTCTCCCACCCGGAGGGCCCGCAGGAGATCGCGGCGCTTGCCTCGGCGCTGAACGGGATGCTCGCCGCACTCGAGCGGGCCCGCGACAGCGAGCGGCGCTTCCTCGCCGACGCATCGCACGAGCTGCGGACCCCGCTGACGGCGCTGCGCGGGAACGCGGCCTACCTGGCGCGCCACTCGGCCGACGGCGAGGTGTTCGCCGACCTGGAGGCCGACATCGCCCGTCTCGCCCGCCTGGTCGATTCCCTCCTGGCGGTGGCGCGCGAGGATGCCGCGACGCCGCCCGGCGACGTGGTGGACGTGGCAGCCGTCGTGCGCGGGTTCGCGGGCGACGAGCAGGTCGACGTGCAGGCGATGGGCGGGCTGCGAGTGCGTGGCGACGGCCCGGCCATCGAGCGAGCCGTGGGCAACCTCGTCACCAACGCGCGGCTGTACGGGCCGCCCGGCGAGCCGATCGAACTGCGGGCCGAAAGGCGCGGCGGCGACGCGGTGATCTCGGTCACCGACCACGGCGAGGGGATCCCGTCCGAGCTCGCCGAGCAGGCCGCGACCCGGTTCTGGCGAGGGCCGAACAGCGCGGGCAGCGAGGGCTCCGGCCTCGGCCTGGCACTGGTCGCCGCCACGGCCGAGCGCCACGGCGGCCGGCTCGAGATCGGCGGGGCGACGTTCTCGATCGTGCTGCCGCTGCTCAGAGATTCCTCAGAGACCCCGGCCTATACAGGGGATGTACCGTCCGAGAAAGGCCGTTGATGAACCTGTTCCGCCGCATGTCAACCGTTCGCCTGGTCGCCCTCCTGGGTGCGCTCGCAGCCGTCGTCCTGGTCGCCGGGATCGCCGTGGCCCGCGAGCGGAGCGCGCCGAAGCCCCCGCCGAAGGCGCTGGCACAGGCACTGCACGACGCGCTGACGGCGAAGCCGGTGCAGGGCATCAGCGCGCGCGTGACGTTCACCGACCACCTCTTCCCGACCGGGGCGATCGGCTCGGGCAGCGGCTCCGCGCTGCTGAGCGGCGCCACCGGCCGCCTGTGGCTGAGCAACGACGGGCGGTTCCGCCTGGAGCTGCAGTCCGACACCGGTGACACGCAGATCATGGGCGACCACAGCTCGCTGCGGGTGTACGACGCCTCGCGGAACCAGGAGTACGTGCTGCCCCTGAAGCACTCCGGCTCGAGCGATTCGAAGCCGCAGCACGGCGACCACGCGGTGCCCACCGTCGCTGCGATCCGCTCGGAGCTGAGCCGCCTTGCGGGCGCGGTCGACATCACCGGTGCGGTGCCCGGCGACATCGCCGGCCGGCCGGTCTACTCGGTGCGCATCTCGCCCAGGCACGACGGCGGCCTGCTCGGCGGGCTGCAGCTGGCGTGGGACGCCCAGCGCGGCGTGCCGCTGAAGGTCGCGATCTACAGCCGCGGGGACACCGCGCCGGTGCTGGCGCTGACGGCGACCGACGTCCACTACGGGCCGGTGTCCGGGTCAGACCTGACCGTGCATCCGGCGGCGGGTACGAAGGTCACGACGGTGACCCTGCCGACCGCGCCGCCGGCCCACGCACATGGCCGGCACACGCACGCGTCGGTGTCGGGCGTCGCTGCGGTGGCCAAGCGGCTGCCCTTCAGCCTGTCCGCGCCCTCCTCGCTGGTGGGGCTGCCGCGGCAGTCCGTGCGGCTGGTCGACGCGGGCGGCGAGCGGGCTGCGCTGGTCGTCTACGGCAAAGGCCTGGGCGCCATCGTCGTGCTCCAGCAGCAGGCGACGGGCGGGAGCGACCCGCTGGCGGGCCTGCCGCAGGTGTCGATCAACGGCGCCTCCGGGCGCGAGCTCGCGACGGCCCTCGGGACGGTGCTGCGCTTCCAGCGCGGCGGCGTCGCGTACACCCTGCTCGGCTCGGTGCCCCCGGTGGCCGCGGAGGCGGCGGCGCGCGGCCTCTCGTGAGTGATGCCCGGCCGATCGAGGCCCGTGGGCTTACCAAGGTCTACGGCGAGCGGCGCGCGGTCGACGGCGTCGACGTGACCGTTGAGGCAGGCGACGTGTACGGCTACCTGGGCCCGAACGGCGCCGGCAAGACCACGTCGCTGCGGATGATGCTGGGGCTGATCAGGCCGACGGAGGGGCAGGCGCTGCTGTTTGGGAAGGATCCGCTGACGGCCGGCGCGCGAGCGCTGGACGGCGTGGCCGGGTTCGTCGAGGCACCTCGCTTCTACCCGTACCTGACGGCTCGCAAGAACCTGGAACTGCTGGCCGCGTTCGACGGCGGTGACGCCCGGACCGTGATCGACGAGGCGCTGGACGCGGTCGACCTGGCGGATCGCGCCGGTGACCGCGTGGGCGGCTACTCGCACGGGATGAAGCAGCGCCTTGGGATCGCGGCGGCGCTGCTCCGCCGGCCCCGGCTGCTGATCCTGGACGAGCCGACGACCGGGCTCGACCCGGCCGGCATGCGCGACATGCGCGACCTGGTGAGGCGGCTGGCCTCGGACGGGCTGACGGTGCTGCTCTCGAGCCACCTGATGGCGGAGGTCGAGGAGCTGTGCAACCGGGTGGCGATCATTCGCACGGGCACGATCCTCTACGAAGGGCAGCTGGACGCGCTGCTGCGAAGCCACGGCCAGTCGCGACGGCTGCGCGTGACGGATCCCCAGCGTGCGCTGCAGCTCGGGCTGAAGCGGGGGCTGACGCTGCGGCGCAGCGAGGGCGACGGGCTGGAGCTGGAGGCAGACGACGAGGACGTGACCGCGTTCACGGTGGCGCTGGGCGCGGCCGGGGTGGGCATCCGCGAGCTGACGACCGGCCGGGCGTCGCTCGAGCACCTGTTCTTCGAGCTGACGGAGGGCGGGGCGGAGGAGCAGGGCGATGCGGCGCCGGCCGAGCAGGTCGCGGTCGCATGAGGCGTCCGAGCGTGCTGACGGTGTACCGCTGGGAGGTGCGAAAGCTGGTCTCGCAGAAGCGGACGTACCTGGGGCTGGGCGCGGCGCTGGCGGTGCCGCTGATCTTCGTGACGGCGCTGCACCTGCAGAGCGGGTCGCCCAACGACGTCGCGTTCGGACGGTACGTGCGCGAGTCGGGGCTGGCCGTGCCCCTGGTGCTGCTGCTGTTCGGGTCGATCTGGCTGTTCCCGCTGATCACCGCGCTGGTTGCCGGCGACATCATCGCGTCGGAGGATCACAACGGCACCCTGAAGACGATCCTGACGCGGTCGCTCGACCGGGGGCAGATCTTCTCGGGTAAGGCGCTGGCGGCGGCCACCTACGCGGCGGTGGCGCTGGCCGTGATGGGGGTCGTCGCGGTGATCGCCGGCAGCCTGGAGTCCGGGTTCCACCCGCTCGTGGACCTGTCCGGCCAGCCGGTGTCTGCGCGGCGGGCGCTGGTGCTGGTGGGAGCGAGCTTCCTCGTTTACCTGGTGCCGATCCTGGCGATCGCCTGCGTCGGCCTCTGCCTGTCGGCCGTGACGCGGAACAGCGCCGCGGCCGTGGTCGGGACGCTGATGTTCGCGCTGCTGATGCAGCTGATCGGCATCCTGCCGGGCCTCTCCGGCGCGGATCCGTACCTGCTCAGCACGCAGCTCTCGGCCTGGCAGGGGTTCTTCCGGGTGCCCACGGACTGGACGCCGATCGTGCGAGGGCTGTGGGTCAGCGCGGCCTACGGCCTGCCGGCGCTGGTGGCGGCGTACCTGGTGTTCCTGCGCCGCGACGTCGCGGGCGGGTAGCGCTACTCGTACAGCCCGAGGGCGAACGAGATGGCCACGAACGAGGCGGCGACGACGAGGCCGATCCAGTGGCCGGGGACGCCGTTATAGCCGGGGCCGGCCAGGACAGCGACGACCGCCACGACGATCAGCCCGCTGATCAGCCACATCGCTATACGGCCCGCGCTCATCGCCGCTGAATCTACCAGAGGGTTGACGTGAGCCGTCGCGCGAAGCCGTCACGAGCTGTAACGACTGCCGTGACGTCGACAGCCGCGCTGACCTCAACGATTCCCTGACGGCGCGTCACGATTCCGTCCCAACGCTCCCCGCAGGCCGATTCGGGCTCAGAGCCCTTCTCGGGGCCGGTCGTGCTCGGAGAGCCGAATCGCCGTCACCCAACTGTGCCGGCCCGTGACAAGCCCGTCACAACGCTTCGTCGCGGGCCGAGTCGGGCTCAGACCCCGTTTCGGCTGGGTCGGCGGTCACAAGCGCGTGACGGCCGGCGTGATGATCTCAGCCCAGGTCGGCGTAGCGCCGGCCGCCGAAGCGCCCGGCCAGCACGTCGTCCTGCGAGTCAGCCGTCTCCGCGACCACCTCGATCGCCGACTCGAGCTCGACGCGGTCGAGGTCGTCGCCCAGGATCGCGTGCTGGAACCAGACCTCCCGCCTGCTCGGGATGTACGTGTACCCCCCGAACGGCCGCTCGGTCGTCAGCCGGAGCAGCTCCAGCGCCATATCGTCCGACAGATCGACGTCCGACAGCACCGGCGACGACGCTCGCACCGCCGTCGAGTCCTCGAGCACCGGCAGCACGTCCACGAACACCCGCGCGCTGCCGAAGCCGCCGTGATACCCCCAGCTCGGATCGTGGTCGAACCCGCCGAACCGCTCGTCCAGGAACCGCTTCACCCGGCGGTCGGTGATGACCACATGCTCCGCCGCGTCGCGCCGTAGCGCCGCCGGCGGCTGCGGCGGCGGAGGCGGGGGCGTCGCCTCGCGCAGCAGCGCGTCGATCCTGCTCTTGAACGCGTCCGCCGCCCATCCCACCGTCCACACCGAGGACTGCACCTCGACCGCGGCCATCGTCGTGCCCGCCAGGATGGCGTGCTCGACCCGAACCTCGCCCGCCACGTGCACGAGTCGCCCGAACACGAGCTCGTTGTTCTCGATCACCAGCAGCCGAGCCGTTCGGCCGTCGAGCTCCGCGGTCGTCACCGAGGCGCCGACATGCACGTACGGGCGTCCGTCCTCGGACGTGAGGACGTCCACCACCACCCGTACGTCGCCGATGCCGACGCCGCCCACCCAGGCGTGATCGCCGCCCTCGTGCCCCGAGAACGACCGGGCGAGCGCCCGTCGCACCTCGATCGCATTGACCTCGATCTGCCGGTCGTCCACGGTCGCGAAGTCTAGAGCGGAGCCGTCAGGTTGCGGTGACGGGCGTGACCTGCGACGTGCAGTGGGAGCAGCGCCTGGCCGCTCCCGGGATCACGCTCAGACACTCCGGGCACTCCCGGGTCACCGGCTCGTCATCCGCGGGTCGCAAGTGATCGGTCAGCGCGTTCATCGGCTTGACCACGAGGAAGAAGATCACCAGGGCCACGGTGAAGAACGTGAACAGCGCATTCAGGAAGCTGCCGTACAGGAACGTGCTGCCGTTGATGTGGAAGCTGAGCGACGAGAAGTCGGGCTTGCCGAAGATGGCCGCCACGATCGGCGTCAGGATGCCGGCAATGAACGCGTTCACCACCGCGACGAAGGCGGTGCCGATCACGACCGCAACGGCCAGGTCGACGATGTTTCCGCGGAACAGGAACTGCCGGAACTCTCTGATCATGCCGCCTCCCGGTGCGTCGTCGATGCGGGGGAGACTACGCGGGCGCGCCACCGCGGGCAACGCCGCCGAGCGCGAACGGCCGCAGCGCCCGCCACGCCACGGACGGGCCAGCCCTCAACGCCGCCGACAGCATCCGCGGGTCGAGGATATCCCCCCGCAGCAGCGGCGTCGCAACCTCGACCGGAAGCCTCCCCAGCAGCTCGACCGCGCGGTCCCAGTCGTCGTCGTCCATACCGGCAACGTATCGGTTGGCTCGCATCGCCAGGCCCCATGACGTCCCCCGCACCCGCCGGCCGGTGCGCTCCCAGGCGCGCAGGCGCTCGACCGGCACGACGCCCTGGCGGCTGAGCGCCGCGATGGCGATCGGCGCCGCAGCGCGGGCCGCGCGAATGACGTGCCTGATGCCCTCACCCAGCAGCGGATTGGACTGGCCTCCGGCGTCGCCGACCACCATCAGCCCGTCCCCGGTCAGCCGATCCGGTGCCTCCTCGCTGGGAATGCGCCCCGAATGCAGCTCCAGCACCTCCGCCCCCGCCAACCGGTCGCCCAGCAGCCGCTCGACGGGCTCGTACATCGTCCGTGGGTTGACGTCCGTGTCGGGCTGGATCAGGCCGACCCCGACGCGCACCCGTGAGCCGCCCCGCGGGAACGCCCAGGCGTAGCCGGCCGGGGCAACGCCGCCGACGATCACGATCGCCTCCTCCTGGCCGAACGCGGGAGCCGACAGCTCCCGCTCGTAGCCGACGCCGACCCGCCGAAACCCTTGATGGACGCCCGACTGGCGTGCGAGCAGGGCGTTGGTGCCGGTCGCGTCGACCGCGAGCCTGCAGCCGACCGTGCGCTGGTTTGCGCCCGTGCGCAGCGACACCCGGCCCGTCCGCTCGAGCCGCGCGAGCGTTCCCGTCACGACCGTCGCACCGGCACGCTGCGCCTCCGCGGCGAGATACCGCCAGGTCGCCGTCACGTCCAGCGAGCACCCGGTCGGGCCGCCCCAGTCGATCGTGCACGCCTGCGTGCGGGACCGGAAGCTGAGCCGGTGGATCGGATGCCACAGATGGTCGGGCAGGCCGAGCCGCCGCAGGTCGTCCGGCCACGAGCCGCCCGACGTGCGCACCGGCACGCCGATCTCCGCGTTGCGCTCGCAGACCAGCACGGCGAAGCCGGCGGTTGCCAGCGGGGCGGCCAGCGCGAGCCCGGCGGGGCCGCCTCCGGCGATCACCACATCGAACTGCTCCATCGCGCAAGGGTACCGGCGAGCCGCCGGCCCCCCGGCCGGTGGGTACGATGTCCGGCATGCGATCGAAGGACCTGGACCGGCTGCTCGAGGCAGCCGACGAGCTGGTCGCGGCCCGTGCTCGCCAGGCTCGCATCCAGGCGCTGACGGACGAGATCAACAGCGACTCCGAGACGGTTGCCCGCGCGCCCGACGTCGTCGCAGCGGTCGATAGGCACCGCCCGCCGATCGAGCAGCTGGCCCGTGAGCTGGAGCAGCAGTGGGTGGCCCAGGGACCGCTCGTGTCCCTGTGGCAGCGGGCGGTGGAGCTGACCCAGCTGGCCGACGGCGCAGGCGCCGACACGACCGAGTACAGGGCGGACGCCGACCGGGCGCGGCACCAGGTCGAGTCCGCTCGCCTGCAGACCCGTGAGGCGCTCGACCGGCTGTGCGGAGAGCGCGAGGCGCTCGTCGATGCGATCGCGACGGCGCCGTTTCCGCTCCCCGACCCGCCGCCCGTGCGCGACGACGGCCGCCCGGAGGCCGCGCGGCGCGACGCACTGGCGCTGCTCGAGGTGGCCGGTGAGGCGATCGACGCTTCGGAGCATGAGCGTGAACGGGCAGAGCAGCGGCTGGCCGCCGCCCGCGCTGAGCTGGCCGAGCTGGGCGATCCCGAGCAGCTCCGAGAGCGCATCGGCGAGCTGGAACGGATGCTTCCGGACACCGTCGAGATGCCGAAGTCGGCGCCCCCGTCGAGCGCGCTTCGCCTCCAGCGCGCCGGCGTGCGAGTCACCGGCCGGCGCATGTGAGCGCGCCGCCGCGCGCGGTCGACCTGGGCCTGCTCGAGCCGGCGGCCGCGCTCGCCTATGATGAGGCGCTCGGCCGTGATCCGGGCCGTGCGCCGACGCTGCTGCTCTGGCGCAGCGCCCGGCCGGCGGTGGTGATCGGCCGGTTTCAGCGGGCCGACTGGGAGGTCGATCCGGCCGCATGCGCGGAGCGAGGGGTGGGCGTCTGGCGTCGCTTCACCGGTGGCGGCGCCGTCTATCTGGATCCGGGGACGCTCTGCGTCGCGCTGGCCGCGCCGCCCGAGCATGCGTGGTCACAGCTCGGTGTTCCGGAGATGTATGCACCGCTGCTGGACGGCATCCTCCGAGCCTGCCGGCTGCGAGGGGCGGACGCGGAGCGCGATGAGCGCACGGTGCGCGTGGGCGGGCGCAAGGTGACCGGCGTCGCGGCGCACCGCGGCCGCGGGGGAATGCTGGTGCACGGCACGCTGCTGATCGACGCCGATCTGGGTGCGCTCCGCGCCTGCCTGGCCGGGCCGCGGGGCGGTGAGCTGGGCGGCGCACCGCGACCGGCTCCAAGCCGGCCCGATCACGTGGTCAACACGGGTGGGGAGGCCTGGGAGGCCACGATGGTGGAGGCGTTCGGCGCGCAGCCGGGCCGGCTGCGCACCGAGGTGACCGCGGCAGCCGACCTTCTTCGGGAGCAGAAATACCACGACCCGGCGTGGCACGCCGGGCCGTGGTCGAACATGACGCCGCCCGCGGTGCGGGCGCTGCTTGCCGGTTAGAGCACCGTGACGACGGCGTTCAGCACGTTCGTGATGCTCGTGCTGAGGAAGGTCAGCGAGGCGACGACGGCGAGCGTGATCACCGTCAGCACGACCGCGTACTCCGCCATTGTCTGGCCGCGCTCCTCGCGCACCAGCTCTCCCATGTGTTCCATGGCTACTCCAGCCTCCTTACGAGGCGGCCACCCGGAAGAGAACGAGTTATTGGTAGCCGAGCCGGTCGGGCAGACGCCTCAATCCAAGTATCGTCCACGCCCAGGGCGATTGGAGATACCCCGATGGGGGAATCGGACTTGGCCCTCGCAAGCGGAACGGACGCCGGAATGCCGCTGGAATCGAAAACCTTTCGCTACGACACCGAGCTGACCTGGCGCGGCGGGCGCAGCTGCGAGGTGACCGCCGGTCAACGGCCGCCCATCCTGGTCGTGCCGCCTGCCGATTTCCCGGGCGGGGAGGATGGAGACTGGAGCCCCGAGCACCTGTTCCTGGCCTCGCTGCAGTCCTGCACGATGCTGTCGTTCCTGGCGCATTGCGCCCACAGCGGCGTCGAGGTGGTGAGCTACCGCTCGCAGGCGAGCGGGGATCTCTCCCGGCGCGAGGAGGATCGCCGGTACGCCTTTCAGCGGATCGCGCTGATCATCAACGTGGTGGTGGCCGGCGGCCACGCGCCGCTGGCGCAGAGCCTGACCGACAAGGCGCACCGCGACTGCTTCATCACGGCCTCCACCACGGCAGAGGTCGAGGCGGCCTGGCGGATTACGGAGTAGCGGGGTCGACCCGCGCTACTCTGTGGGGGACACGCTTCAGCGAGCGACTGCGCCGCCGGGGCCGGCTCAGGCCAGGCCCTGCCGCGCCTCGCTGACCAGCGTCACGGCCTCGGGGAACAGCAGCCGGATGGCGTCTCTGACCTGCATCGCCTGCTCGTCGGGGCTGCCGGTCAGCTCCAGCCGGCCGATCGCCGCCACCGTCATGCTGACCGCAAGGTTGATCGCCTGATCCGCGAACGCGACCTTCTGCTGCTGCTGCGCCTGCTCCATGAAGCCGGCCAGCTGCCGCTGGATCTCCTCCGGGTCGCCGCCGCCGAACATGCCGAACGGGAACTCGCTCATCTCACACCTCCGTCGGGTCTGCGTAGACGCCCTCGAGCAGCGTGCCGGGATCGGGTGGCGGGCTCGACTCCGCCTCGGCAACGCCCCGCTCGATCGTCTCGTGCACCTCGGTTGCGATCGCATCGAACTGCTCGTCCGTGACTTCGAGGTTGACCTCCAGCCACGCCCGGAACCGGGCCAGCGGGTCGCGTGCCTCGAACTCCTCGAACAGCTGCCG
>DASQYY010000010.1:0-2705 GCA_035638975.1 Gaiellales bacterium | reverse complement strand
CGGGACCTGTGATGAACATGTGGGACGTCTCCTCCACCATCATGACGAAATCCGTCATCGCGGGCGAGTACACCGCGCCGCCCGCCGAGGGCCCCATGACCAGCGAGATCTGCGGGATCACGCCGGACGACTGGACGTTCCGGTAGAAGATGTCGGCGTAGCCGGCCAGCGAGACCACGCCCTCCTGAATGCGTGCGCCGCCGGAGTCGTTGATCCCGATCAGCGGGCAGCGGTAGCGCAGCGCCATGTCCATCACCTTCACGATCTTCTCCGCGAACGCCTCCCCCAGGCTGCCGCCGAACACGGTGAAGTCCTGCGAGAACACGAATACGCGCCGGCCCTCGATCGTGCCGTGGCCCGTCACCACGCCGTCGCCGTAGGGCCGGTTCTCCATCATGTTGAAGTTCGGGCTGCGGTGCTGCACGAACGCATCCAGCTCCACGAACGAGCCGGGGTCGAGCAGCGCCTCCACCCGCTCGCGGGCGAGCAGCTTGCCGCGCTCGCGATGGCGCTCGACAGCGCTCGGCGACCCGGAGTGCAGCGCCTCCTGCCGCAGCCGCTCGAGCGCCGCCAGCCGCTCCTGCGTCGTGTGCTCGGCCATCGAGCGCGCAGCCTACCGGGGTCAGGGCACGCCGCGCAGCACGCCGTTCCCGGCGAGGCACACCCAGATCCCACCCGACGGATCGGGGACCAGGCGGTAGGGCAGGAGCGCGGCCGAGCGGTAGGTGTCGTCCGCCACGTCGCTCCACGTCGCTCCGCCGTCCGGCGAGGCGAGCAGCTGCGCCGGCACACCGGCGGTGGGCTGCACAGCCAGGTAGACGGTGCCATCCCCGGCAACGGCAACGGGCCCCGGCGCCGGCACGGTGAGGACGGGCACGGGCGTCATCGTCCCTGCGGCCACCGTCCCCGTTGCCGCGTTCGCGATCCGGTAGAGCGCCCCGCCGGTCGAAGCCCAGAGCGTCGACCCCCTCGCATCGGTTGCGATGAACCCCTTGAGGTCGCCCTGGGATTTCTGCGCCCAGATCTTGACCCATGTCGACCCGCCGTTCTTCGAGCGCCAGATGCCGCTGCGGTGGTCATAGAGGTAGACCAGCTGGGTGCCCGTCGGCCAGAGCATCTGGATCGGCTTGGCGCCGGTCTTGAGCGTCATCGCCGGCGTGGAGACATGCGACCAGGCGGTACCGACCTTCCGGTAGATGCCGCCCGCGTCGACGGCGGCGAGGAGCACCCGCGCGCCCGTCGTGGTCTTCCCGACCGCGATCGCGAGCGGCCGCTTGGCGACGGGAAGCAGCTCGTCTGTCCAGGACGTCGACACCGACGGGTCGGCCGAGGAGAAGATCTTGCCCTGCGTATTGCTATCGCGGTTTCCCGTGGCGAGGTAGACCAGTGAGGGCCGGGTCGACGCGTCGACCGCCACGTCGAAGCCCGTCGACGCCGCCTTCTTGATCAGCGGCGACGAGACGTCGGCGAGCCCGTTGGACGACGTCAGGAAGGTCCAGTCGGTGGCTGCGACGTCGACCGAGGAGGCGGCGGCCGGGTCGAGGGCGAGGGCCTGCGCCAGCGTGACGCCCATGTTCCCCACCATCGGGTACCAGTCACCCCCGGCGTTGCCCGACCGCCAGATCCCCGAGCGCCCGGCCACCAGCACGTCCGGCTGCGCGCAGGCGTCCGCCTCCGGCACGAGCGTGATCTCAGCGGGCGTCGAGCTTGCGCCACCGAGCATGAGCGCCGGCCGGCTCGAGAGCCACCACGGCGGCCCCGACGGGCCGCCGACCGTGGGGTGGACGTGCGTCGGATCGCTGGTCACCGAGCTCCACGTGGCGCCGCCGTCTGCCGAGCGCACGATCGCGTTTGGGGTCGACTGATCAGCGCCGGCGTAGAGGGTGACCGATCCGTCGCATGCCTGCCAGGCGGCGATCGATGTCCACATCGAGCCGGCGGTCAGCTGGCCGACGCCGAGCGCGCTCCAGGTGTCGCCGCCGTCACCGGAGCTGAACACGCCCGCCGTGCCCGCGGCCGCGTAGATCGTCCCGCCGGCCGTGGCCAGCTCCTCGACGGTGGACGGTGCGCCGCCGGCCAGCTGGGTGAACCCGCCGGACCCCATCGCGTCGGTCGTCCGGTAGAGGCCCGCCCCGTAGCTGCCGGCGAAGAGCACGTCGGGGTTGGCCGGGTCGAGCAGCAGCGTGCGCAGGTAGACGCCGGAGAGCCCCAGCGGGACCCAGGTGTCGCCCCCGTCGTCCGAGCGCATCACTCCCTGGTTGAACGTGGCCGCGTAGAGCGCGCCGCTGGCCGGGTCCTGCGCCAGCAGGTTGCCGGTCGACCGTGGGTGCTCGGCCGGCAGGCCCGCCGTCTTGGCGTTGCCTCCGGCGAACTGTGGCACCGCCGAGCGCAGCGCCCAGGTGGCTCCCGAGTCGTGCGACTCGAACAGTCCGCCGCCCGATCCGGCGTCCCCCATCGCGGCGTACACGTGGGTGGCGTCGAGCGGCGAGAACAGAAACGCCGCCACCTCCAGCTGCGTTCGGCCAACCAGCCCTGCGTTCGCCGTCTGCCAGGTGAGGCCACCGTCGGTCGACCGCTCGATGCCCGAGACGTCGCCCCCTGAGAGGAAGATCGCCGAATCGGCGGGATCAGCCGCGACGACGTTCTGGAAGCCGCCGCCCTCGAGCCCGGTTGGTGAGAACGTGAACGTGCCGGCGCGAGCCGCC
>DASQYY010000009.1:0-9024 GCA_035638975.1 Gaiellales bacterium | reverse complement strand
AGGAGGTCGAAGCAGCCGCCGGTGGCCACGACGGTGCCGCCGTCCGCGCGGATGCGGTGTGCCAGGTCGACGGCGGCTGACAGCCCATGCGCGGCGGCGGCGTCCGTCGCCGCGGCCGCTGCCACGCCAAGGTCGCCGGCTTCGCCCTCCGCGACGTAGCGCGTCGCGGCGGCGACGGCTGCGGCGACGGCGTCCTCGGTGGATGACCCGGCCATGAGCGCGCAGGCCGCCGCGGCGGCGAAGCAGTCGCCCGCACCGCACGGGTCGCCGTGCGCCGGCGCCCGCACCGGCACCATCACCGGGGTCGGCCGGCCGGTGTCGAGCACCGCGCCCTGGGCGCCGATCGTGACGGCGACGCCCTCCGCGTGCCAGCGCGATCGCAGCTCGCGCGCGCGGGCGGCGTCGGCGCGCACGCCCGTTCCGCGTACCGCTGAGACGAGATCGGCGGCCTCGCGCCGGTTCGGCGTGGCCAGGCTGATCCGCTCCACCGGCGGGCGCCCGCGCGGATGCGGGTCCCACACGATCGGGGTGCGCCCGGCAAGCTTCGCCAGCGCGCGGCGGATCGGGGCCAGCGAGGACATCCCGCGGCCATAGTCGGCGACCAGCACCGCGTCCGCGCCGGCCACCGCCTCGAGGTGGTCGTCCTGCGGCTCCCCGAGCGGGGTGCGCGGCCCGCCCCCGCGGTCGAGCCGAATCAGCGTTCGATCATGGCTGCGCAGGCGGATCTTCTCCGGCGTCGCGCCGCGCATGCCCACATCGAGCACCCCGACGCCGGCCCGTTCGGCGAGATCCCGCACCGCCGCGCCGGCCTCGTCATCGCCCAGCGCGGTCAGCAGGGTGACGCGGCGCCCGGCCGCAGCTGCGATCGCGGCGGCACGTGCGGCCCCGCCGGGGGCGGATGAGCGCCCCGTCTCGTCCAGCACCGGCACGGGAGCCTCGGGGCAGATGCGCTCGACGGTGCCGTCGATATCGCGGTCGAGCATGGCGTCGCCGATCACCAGCAGGCCGCTCACCGCTCGGCCCCCGCGGCGACGCCGGTGCGCCGGGCGGCGCGCCGGCGCCGGGCAAGGACCTGCGCGTATGACCGCAGCGTGCTCTCGGCGACGGTGTCCCAGCCGTAGCGCTGGCGTGCACGCTCCGCCCCGGCGGCGCCGAGCCGGCGGCGCATGTCCGCGTCTGCGATCAGCTGCCGGGCAGCCTCGGCGACCCGGTCGGCGCGGCGCGGTGGCACGTGCAGGCCTGTGCCGCGGTGCACCACCGTGTCGACGAGCCCGCCGACGGAGCTCGCGATCACCGGCACGCCGCACGCCATCGCCTCGAGCGGCACGATGCCGAACGGCTCGTACCACGGGACGCAGGCGACCGCGTCGGCCGACCGCAGCAGCGCCGGCGCGTCCGCCCGCTCGATGCGGCCGCGGAAGTCGACCCGGTCGGCGACGCCCAGCCGGCCGGCCAGCGCCAGCAGGCGGGCGCCCTCCTCGTCCTCGGCCAGCCGCTCGCGCGGGGGCCCGCCCGCGATCACCAGCTCCACGCCGGGGAGCTCTGCGAGGGCCTCGATGGTGTTGCCGATCCCCTTGCGCGGAACCATCCGGCTGAGGACGACCAGCCGCGGCCGTCCACCGGCTCGAGGCTCCGCCGGGCCGTCGGGGTGGAACTCGGTGAGGTCGACGCCGCAGGGCACGACGTCGATGCGGTGCAGGTCGGCATCCATCCGCGCCAGCTCGAACACCTCGTCGCTGCATGTCGCGATCACGCCGTCGACCCGCTGGAGCAGGTCGCGCTCGACGCCGAGCCGGGCGCGCGGGCTGGTATCCGCCGCGCCCTGGTGCCGCCGCTTGACGACGCCGAGCGCATGGAACGTCTGCACGACCGGGATGTCGAGCCCCTCCGTCGCCCACACGGCCGCTGCCCCCGACATCCAGAAGTGCGCGTGCACGAGCGCCGGCCGGTCACGCTCGAGCGACGCCCGCACGCGAGCCGCGAACTCCCGCATGTGCGGCCACAGCTCGTCCTTTGGCAGCTCCCGCACAGGGCCTGCGGTGACGTGCTCGACGATCACGCCCGGCGCGAGCGCGACCCGGTCGGGCAGCGACCCGCTGTCGCGTCGCGTGTAGACGACGACCGAGACGCCGCGACGGGCCAGCGCAGTGGCCAGATTGGCAACGTGCACGTTCTGCCCGCCCGCGTCCACGCCTCCCAGCGCCGCGAGCGGGCTCGCGTGCTCGGAGATCATCGCAACTCTCATGCAACCTCCTGCAGCAATGCATCCCAGTCCCCCAGGAAGCGGTCGATTCCGAATCGCTCCATGGCCGCGCGCCGCGCGGCCCGGCCCGCCTCGCGGGCCCTGTCTGCGTCGGCCACCAGCGCCCGCAGCCCCTTCTGCAGCACGTCCATGCGGTTCGAGACGATGCCCGCGTCGTCGGGCACCGCCTCGGCCACCTCGGTGGTCGCCAGCGCGACGACGGGCATCCCCAGGTACATCGCCTCGATCAGCGACAGGCCGAGCGATGTCCAGCGCACCGGATGCAGGTAGGCCCGGCGGCGCGCCATCTCGTCGTGCAGCTGCGCCTGTGGCAGGTCGAGGCCGTTCAGCGGCTCCGACCCCATCCCGAACAGGTCGATCGGAGCCGCCTCGCGGAAGCGGGGAAGCAGGTCGGTGCCGGTCACCCGCCCGCGCCGCGGCGCCTCGTTGATCACGACGGCGCAGCGGGGCAGCTCACCGGTGTATCGCTCGCCCGGGTCGGGGACGCCGTGCTCGATGACGCGGGTCGGCGTGGATCCGCAGTCCCAGAACAGGTCGTTGAAGTGCGTGACGTGGACGACCGTGAGGTCGTCGCGGTCGGCCGCGGGATGGCGCATGTCGGCGATCCGCGCCTGCGGCGCGTTGTGCTCGAGGTACACGGCGGGGATCTCCCGGCCCGGCCGGCGGCCGCCCAGCCATCGCTCGGCGAGGCCGTCCAGCTCGTGCGGCCGCTGCAACACGACGACGTCGACGTCGGTCTCGGCGGCCTCACGCTCCGTCACCTCGACGGCGCTTTCCGGCCACGGGTAGGTGCGGGCCCGGCCCAGGCCGTCGGGGCTGCGCTCGCCGTCGACCGGGATCAGATAGGTGTGCCGGCCCTGGACGAATGCCGTCGTCCATGCGCCGTGGACGTGCCACAGCAGGATCCTCATCCCGCCGCCGCCAGCAGCTTGGGGGCCGTCAGCTGGGCGAGCGCATCGACGACGGCGCGCTCGGAGATGCGGGTCAGGCATGGGTGGCCGGGGACTGGACAGGCCCGCGCCCGGCAGCCCGCGCAGGCGATGTCGAGGTCGCCGAGCAGCACGTGCGGGACCCGCCACGGGCGCCAGCGCTCCGGCGGCACCGTCGGCGCGAACAGCGACACCACCGGGGTGCCGACGGCGGCCGCGAGGTGCGCCGGCCCGGTGTTTCCCACGATGATCGCATCGGCCGCCGCGATCACCTCCGCCAGCTCGGCCAGTGACGTTTCCCCGGCCAGGCTGCGCGCTGCCGCACCGGCCCCGTGTGCGACGGCGCCGGCCACGGCCCGCTCGCCCGGCCCGCCGGTGACGACGACCCGGTAGCCCTCGGCTGCGAGGGCCGCGGCGATCCGCTGCCACTGGTCCGGCGGCGGTGTTCGCGCGGTCACGGACGCGCCCGGGTGCAGCACGACGTAGGGCCCTTCCGGCACCGGGTGGCCGGCGGCCGGACGGCGCACGCGCAGGGAGCCGTCATCGCTGGCGGGCAGGAGGTGCCCGCGCGTCGCTACCAGCTCCAGCGAGCGCTCCACCTCGTGCAGCCCGTCCGAGGGGTGATGGCGCACGTCGAGCAGCGACCCCGGGTAGTCCTCACTGATCGCGGCGACGGTCTCGACGGCGGCGAGTCGCAGCAGCAGCGCCGTGGGCAGCGCGGACTGGTGGAAGGACGTCAGGATGATCGCCTCGGCGAACCGGTTGCGCAGCCGGGAGACGATGGACAGGGTCGAGACGAGGTCGACCGGCTCGGGGTCCGGGTCGATCCACGGCGCCGTCCACTCGATCACCTCGGAGACGCCCGGCAGCAGCTCGGCGGCCGCCCGCCCGCGGCGCCCGCAGAGGAGGCTCACCCGCGCGCTCGACGCGACTGCGCGGATCGCCGGGCCGGCCAGCAGCACGTCTCCGTCGTTGTCCAGGCGGACGACGAGCGTCGCGCTCATGCGGCTCCCAGCAGCAGGTCGACGGCGGTGGCCAGGTCGGGGGCGACATCGCCGGCGTCCCTGACTTCATCTGGCAGCGTCACCGGCGTCGGCACCATCACCCCGCGTACCCCGGCCGCGCGTGCCGCCTGCATGTCGGCTCCGGTGTCGCCGATCATGGCCGACCGGGACGGCCGGCTGCGCAGCTGCCGAAGCGCCGCCTGCAGCATGCCGGCCCGAGGCTTGCGGCACCCGCAGCCGTCGCCCTCGCCGTGCGGGCAGACGAACCAGGGCCCGAGCGGCCCGAGCAGCTCCTCCACCCGGCGGTTGACCGCGTCCACCTGCGCGGGCGTCAGCAGCCCGCGGGCGATGCCGCTCTGGTTGGTCACGACCGCCAGCCGGACCCCTGCCGCCCGCAGGCGGTCGAGCGCCTCGCGGGCGCCCGGCTGGGGCCGCACCCGGGACGGATCGCCGTTGTACGGCTCGTCGACGACCAGCGTGCCGTCGCGGTCGAGCAGCACGGCGTCGGGCCGTGCACGCAGGCGCGAGGGTAGCTGCGCCAGGCCGATCGCCGTGTTGGCGACGGCGACCGGTGGGATGGCCAAGCTGGTGGCGACGAGGCTCAGGGCCTCGTCGCCGTTGCGTGGGCCCGGGGCGATGCGGGCCCACGCAAGCTCTGCGCTGCCTGCCAGCCAGCCGGCTGCGGCTGCGGCAGCGATGCGGCGGTGGCCGGTCAGGGCGGCGAGCGGAGCCGCCAGCCCTGCGGCCGTGATCAGCGCGTGGCGCGGGAGGCGGCCGCGCGGCGCGCCGGCACGATCCCGCCAGCCGCGGCCGTGGAGGGCGCGCATCAGCACGTCGTCGCGGTTGCCCGCCTGGCGGCGCAGCGCGGTCCGGGCCGGGTCGGCGCCGAGCGGGTGCAGGGTCTCACGCATCCCTCGCTCGAGGCGGTACCCGGCACGCATGACGCGCAGCGCGAGGTCGGCGTCCTCCCGGTACGCGCGCGGGAACCGCTCGTCGAATCCGCCCACCTGCTCGAGCACGGAGCGGCGATAGGCCATGTCTGCGGTCGCGTGGCGTGCCGTCTCCAGGCCGATGACGGCACGCTCGGCGTCGGTGGGGGGCCGGCCCTGTGGCCGCGGCACGCGGATTCGCCCCTGGCTGCCCGCGACGTCGCCGGGGAGATCGAGGTCACGCCGAAGCGCGCCGAACCAGCCGGGCGTCAGCTCGGTGTCGTCGTCGAGGAACGCGATCCAGTCCGCGTCGGCTGCGCGCCAGCCGCGGTTGCGGGCGGCTGCCGGGCCGGCGCCGCGTCCGGCCACCCGCTCCGCCCAGCCGGGGAGATCGAGCGGCCTGCCAAACGGCTGGTCGTGGACGACGACGACCTGCAGCGCGGCGTCGAGGCGCTCGCGCTCGATCGACGTGAGCAGGGCCTGCAGCGACGGCCGCCCGGCGGTTGGGATGACGATGGCGATGGTCACGCCACCTCCGCCATGCGTGCGACCGCGCGCCGGCGGACGATGAACGGGCCGATCGCAAGCGCGTCGACCGGGGCGGAGCCGAAGCACTCGAGCGCGTCGCGCGGCGAGTCGACCATCGGCCGGCCCGCCGTGTTCAGGCTGGTGTTGACCACCACCGGCAGCCCGGTCATGCCCTCGAAGGCGTCCAGCAGCTCGGCCACCAGCGGCTCTTCGCGCCGGTCGACCGTCTGAGCACGCGCGGTGCCGTCGACGTGCACGACGGCAGGGATGCGGTCGCGCCACTGCGGCGCCACGCGGTGGACGAAGAGCATGTATGGGCTGGGCAGCGGGCCGTCGAAGATGCTGCGTGCGCGCTCGAGGAGCACCATCGGAGCGACCGGCCGGAATTGCTCACGGCCCTTGATGTCGTTCAGCCGGCGCAGCGTCTCGGAGCGGGTGGGGTTCGCCAGCAGGCTGCGGTGCCCGAGGGCGCGGGGGCCGAACTCGGACCGGCCCTGGAACCAGGCGACGACGCCGTCGGCCGCGAGCACCTCGGCCGCCGCCCGCGCGATGCTGGCGGGCCGTTCGTAGGGCACCTCGGCGACCCGGAGCGCATCCTCGATCTCACTCGCGGTGAACCCGCGCCCCAGCGCGGCGCCGGGCATCGGCGCCACCTGGTCTCCCAGCTCGGCGGCCACATGCATCGCGGCGCCGAGCGCTGTGCCGGCGTCACCTGCCGCGGGCTGCACCCAGATCTCCTCGAAGGGGCCCTCGGCAGCAAGCCGCGAGTTCGCGACGCAGTTCAGCGCCACGCCGCCGGCCATGCACAGCTTCGCCTCGTGGGTGCATCCGTGCAGCCAGCGAGCGAGGTCGAGCAGCACCTCCTCGAGCCGGTGCTGAACGCTCGAGGCCAGGTCGGCGTGCGCCTCTGTCCAGTCGGCCGAAGCGGGCCGGTACGGGGCGAACTCCGACCAGTCGAACGGCCGCACAGCGAACCCGCCCCGGTCGTCGGTGGTCACGAGCTCGCGGAAGGCGGCGAGGAAGCGCGGCCGCCCGTAGGAGGCCATCGCCATCACCTTGTATTCGTCGGACGAGCGGTGGAAGCCGAGGTGCTGCGTCAGCTCCTCGTAGAGGAGCCCGATCGAGTGGGGGAGCGACTGGGCCGCGAGCACCTGCAGGCGGTCGTCGGCGAAGTGGCCGGCCAGGTGGGAGGCGCGCTCCCCGCGGCCGTCGAGCACGAGCACCGCGCAGCTGCCGAACGGGGAGGCCATGCAGCTGGAGGCGGCGTGCGCAACGTGGTGGGGCACGAAGCGCACGATCGAGGTATCGAGGCCGGGCAGCGCGGTCCGCAGGAACCTGGGCGCTCGCATGGCGAACAGCGTGCGCAGGCCCTCCCAGTCGTCGGCGGTGATGTCGGCGCCGGGGGGTGGCGCCCGGTCCGGGTCGTAGGAATAGGCGACCGCGTCCAGCTCGTCCGGCCGCACGCCCGCGTCGTCGAGGCACCACCGCGCAGCCTGCTCCGGAAGCTCCCACGTCGAGAAGGCGACCGACGGCTTCGCGTGCTTGCGGCGCGAGAAGCGCTCCTCCTCGGCGGCGGCCACCACGGAGCCATCGACGACGAGCGCCGCGGCGGAATCGTGGAATACCGCATTGATGCCGAGTACCTTCATGGCGAGCCTCCAGGCCTGTGGGCTGATGGGACGATGTGATTGCCACAGGACGGCTCGACACTGAACCGACCTCGAAGTACGACAATCGCTTCCCTCCCGATGCGGGTTTGCAAACACCGCTTCTAGGTCCGATTGGCCGCGCGGGGGGAGGGGTACGGCCTCCTCGACAGTCAACCGAGACAGGAGGAACGACATGGAGCTGACGTCGCTCAGTGACGTTTTCGCTGAACAGGTGGCCGATCTGCGCAGCGCCGAGAACCAGCTGATCGAGGCGTTGCCGAAGATGGCGAGCGCCGCCTCGGACGACTCGCTGCGCGAGGCGTTCACCACCCACCTCGAGGAGACCCGCGAGCACGCCCGGCGGATCGAGCAGGTGATCGGGCAGTTCGGCGGGCAGGTGCCCGACGAGGAGTGCAAGGCGATGAAGGGCCTGATCGAGGAGGGCGAGGACGTCATCAACGCCGACGGCGACCCGGTCGCTCGCGACACGGCGCTGATCGCCGCCGCCCAGCGCGTCGAGCACTACGAGATCGCGGCGTACGGCACGGCGCGCACGCTCGCTCAGCAGCTCGAGCTGGGCCAGGCCGCATCGCTGCTCGAGCAGACGCTCGAGGAGGAGCGCAAGGCCGATGGCCTGCTGAACAAGATCGCGACGGGCGGGATGCTCGGCACCGGCCTGAACGAGAAGGCCGCCACCTAGCAGGCGAGCGCCGGTGACGGAAAAGTGCCAGGCACTTTTCCGTCACCGGCGTCCCGACGACCGCCCGGTCAGCTCGTCACGTGCGACGTCCACGGCTGGTACCAGCCGACCGGGGGCGGCACCGGCGTCCAGTCCTCCGGCGGGAAGCGCGTCGGCTCCACCGAGAACGCCCGCGTCATGAAGTCGTGCCAGATGGTGGCCGGATACCCGCCGCCGAAGGACTCGGCGTTTCCCACCTTCGGGATCATCGATATCTCGCCCTTCGGGAAGCCCATCCACACGCACGCGGCGATGTCGGGCGTGTACCCGCAGAACCACGCGTCCTGATGGGCCTCGACCGTCCCGGTCTTGCCCGCCTCCGGCCGGTAGGGGCTGAGCAGCGCGCCGCCGCCCGTGCAGAGCCCCAACCGGCAGGTGATGTTGTCGCGCAGGATCGAGGTCACCTCGGAGGCGGCCCATGCCGGGATCACCCGCGTGCCGGGGTTCTTTGCCGGCGGGGTCGACTGCACTACGGAGCCGTCGGAGCCGCTGACGGAGGTGATCGCGAGCGGCCGGTGATAGATGCCGCCGCTTGCGATCGTGGAGTAGGCGGTCGTCATGTCGAGCGGGCTGACGAGGCCGGTGCCGAGCACGATCGACGGCACCCGAGGCAGCTGGTCGTGCCGCGGGATGCCGAGCCGGTAGGCCATGTTCACGGTCGGGTCGGGCCCGATGTCCATGCTCAACCGGGCGAAGACGGCGTTCACCGATCCGTCCAGCGCGGTGTGGAGGTTGAGCAGGCCGCCGCCGCCGGGCTCGGCGTTGTGCACCTTCCACGTGCAGGACGGCAGGGTGAAGGCGCACACCTTGGTCACGAATGGCGCCGCGCTGGAGTAATAGGTCGTCTCCGGGTCGATGTGGTCGTCGATCATGGCCGCCAGCAGGGCGAAGGGCTTGAACGCCGACCCGGCCTGCCGGTGCGCCTGCGAGGGCAGGTCGTACTTCGTCGTCCTGGCGTTGGTGGAGGCGTCGAAGGCCAGGAT
>DASQYY010000008.1:0-30781 GCA_035638975.1 Gaiellales bacterium | reverse complement strand
CTTCGGGCCGGTGCGCAACCTGCTGGTGAACTAGGGGTCGGCCTTCAGGCTCGACCCCGGTGGCGGCCGTGGCGTCTCAACCGGGGTCAGGCTGAAGCCTGGCCCGACGACCGACGTCCCCGCTACACTGGTACCAGACGGAGCGATCCGCAGCCGGGGTCGTCGAGCCCCAGGCGCCGCTCCAGGACCGAGATTTCCTCTTCAAGTGAGTTTCTTCTTTGACATATCGCTTCACGTTTGCGGTGAGGGGCCGGGCACGCTTCCTCTCGCACCTCGAAACCGTTGACACACTTCTCTCGGCGATCCGCCGGGCCGGATACCAGGTTGCCCTCTCGCGCGGCATGAAGCCGCGGCCGGTGATCGCGCTGGCCCTGCCCCGAGCGGTAGGCGTCGAGAGCGAGGGGGAGCTGGCCGACATCGAGCTGACCAGCGATCCCGACCCGGCCGAGCTGCGCGAGCGGCTGGGACCGCAGCTCCCCGCCGGGTTCGACCTGCTCGTCGTCGAGCCGGCCGAGGGCAAGCAGGCCGCCTCGCGCGTCCGCGCCGTCCGCTATCTCGTGGAGACCGCGGACGGTGTCGACTGGCACGACGCCGTGGCCCGCTACCTGCAGAGCGACGAGGCGGTCGTCACCCGCACCGCCCCGAACAAGGCCGACAAGCGGGTCGACGTGCGCCGCTTCTGCGGGCGCCTGCAGCCTGTGCGCGCCGGCCTGGAAGCAGAGATCGAACTGACCGACGCCGGCACAGCCCGGCCGGAGGAAGTCGCAACAGCGGTCGCCGCCACCACCGGCGCGACCCCGACCATCACCCGGATCGTGCGCACGGAGATCGTGCTGCGCGATGCCGCGGTAGGAGCTCATACGTGACCGTAATCGCAAACACCATCAAGACCATCCTCATCTCCGCCGACCTGTCGGAGCTGCGAGTCGCCGTGCTCGAGGAGGGCCGCACCGTCGAGACCTACATCGAGCGGCGCGGCGCCGGTTCCATCGCAGGCAACATCTACAAGGCCCGGATCGACAACATCCTGCCCGCCATCGACGCCGCATTCGTCGACTTCGGCGCTCCCAAGAACGGCTTCCTCCAGGTCAAGGACGTCGTCGTCCCCGGGATGAGCGCCACCACACGGCGGCGCAAGAAGATCTCGGACATGCTCTCGAACGGCCAGGACATCCTGGTGCAGATCGAGAAGAACCCGATGAAGACCAAGGGCGCACGCGTGACGATGGAGCTGTCCATCGCCGGGCGGTTCCTGGTGCTCACGCCCGACGGCGAGGGCTCCGGCGTCAGCAAGCGCCTGCCCGACGGCGAGCGTGAGCGGCTGCGCAAGCTGGTCAAGCAGCTCGAGACCGACGGCTTCGGCGTCATCGCCCGCACCGCGGCTGCCGGCGCGACGCTCGAGGATCTCGAGCGCGACCTGCGCTTCCTGCGCAGGATGTGGGCCCAGGTTGAGGCGCGCGCCAAGACGGCGCCCACGAAGACGCTGATCCACCAGGACGGCGACCTCTCGCTGCGCATCATCCGCGACCTGCTCACCCGCAACGTCGACAAGGTCGTCGTCGACTCCGAGCGCCAGTACCGTCGCATCCTCGGCTGGGTGCGCACCACCCAGCCGGAGTTCGCCGACCGCATCCACCTCCATACCGGCAGCCAGCCGCTGTTCGAGCAGTACGGCGTCGAGGCCGCGATCCGCTCGACCCTCAACCGGCGGGTCGACCTGCCGTCCGGGGGCTACCTGCTGTTCGACTACGCCGAGGCGTTCACGGTGATCGACGTCAACTCCGGCTCGTCCACCCGCCAGAGCCACCTCGAGGAGACCACGCTGCGCACCAATGTCGAGGCCGCGCGCGAGGTGATGCGCCAGCTGCGGCTGCGGGACATCGGCGGCATCATCGTGATCGACTTCATCGACCTCGAGCGGGAGAAGAACCGCAAGGAGCTGCTCGGTGTGCTCCAGGAGGAGCTGGCGAAGGACCGCACCAAGACCTACCTGGTCGACATCTCGCCGCTCGGCCTGGTGGAGATGACGCGCCAGAACGTGACGGAGGGCGTGCGCGAGACCCTAACGTCGATCTGCCCGACCTGCGGCGGCGAGGGCCGGGTGCTCTCGCAGGACACGATGGCGGTGGAGGCGGAGCGCAAGCTGCGCAAGCTGGCCCGCACCTCGTCCGCGGAGGCATTTCGCATCCGCCTGAACGCGAAGGTGGCGGCGAAGCTGGCCGGGCCCGGCGGCACGCGCCTGCTGGAGCTCGAGGGCGAGACGAGGAAGTTCTTCACGCTCGATCCGGAGATGCGACTGCCGCTGGAGGAGGTCGACGTCATCGACGAGGGCACCCGTGCCGAGATCGACGGTGACGCGCTGCCGGTCAAGGAGGGCAGCGAGCAGCGGCTCAAGATCACCGAGCCGCACATGTTCAACCTTTCGGACGGTGTTGCCCGTATCGACGGCGGCTACCCGGTGATCGTGGGCGGCGCGATCAGCTACGTGGGCGAGGAGCACCGCGTCCGGATCGACCGGGCGACGCGGACGACCGCATACGCAACGCTGCTCGACGCGAAGCCGGCTCCGATCGAGCTGCCGCCCGAGCCGGGCGAGTTCGAGCTGCCCGATTTCGACCGCGAGGTGGGGGAGCGGCTGGAGCTCGAGGAGCGCACGCGCGGCCGCCGTCGCCGCCCGGCGGCGACCACGACCACCAGGCGGAAGACGGCCAAGGAGGCGGCGGCCGACAAGGAGGCCGCGGAGGCGCCCGAGGTCGTGGAGGCAGCCGACGCCGATGCCGAGGCCGCTCCCGAGGAGGAGGCGAAGCCGAAGCGGCGCCGCAGCCGCGGCGGGCGCGGCCGGTCGAAGGCCGGCACCGCGCAGAGCGATGCCCAGACGCCGTCGGACGGTGAGGAGCCCGCTGCCGACGGCACGACGGAGAGGGATACGCCCGCAGACACCGACGCGGAAACCGATGAGCCGACCCCCGCCGCCAAGCGCCGTCGCGGGACCCGCGGAGGCCGCGGCCGCACGCGCAAGCCGGCCGAGGGCGCTGCGTCGGACCAGGCCGAGACGGAGGGGGCCCTGATCGAGCCGCCGACGGTCGTTCCGGGCGATGACGCTGCCGCCGAGGAGCCAAAGCCGAAGCCCGCGCGAAAGCCGCGGGCCCGCAAGCCGAGGACGACTGCTACTGCTACTGCTGCCGCTGCGGCTGCGGCCGACGCCGCGGTGGCGAACGGCGAGCCGGCGTCGGCGGCCGAGCCGGCAGCTGCGAGCGCGCCGACGGAGCCGCCGCCCCCGGCGGAGGCGCCGAAGAAGGGCCTGTTCGGGAGGCTGCTGGGCGAGTAGTCATGGGGTCAGCCTTCAGGCTGACCCCCGTTGTGGCCGTGGCGTTTCAACCGGGGTCAGGCTGAAGCCCGACCCTCCGGTCGTCTGCTACCATCATCCCGCCCGTCCTACCGCGGGCATTTTCGTGTGGAGAGCGCCGGTATGTACGCAGTGATCAAGGTTGGCGGCAAGCAGTACCGCGTCGAGCAGGGCGAGAAGCTCCTGGTCGACCGCCAGCCCCTGGATGCCGGCGCGACGTTCACCCCCGAGGTGCTCATGACCGGGGGCGACAGCGTCGTCACCGACCGCTCGAAGCTTGCCGGCACGGTCACCGCCGAGGTGCTCGAGCACGTCCGCGGCGACAAGATCCGTGTCTTCACCTACAAGCCAAAGCGCGGTTTCAAGAAGGCGCGCGGCCACCGCTCGGAGCTGTCGCGGATCTCGATCGCCTCGATCGGCGCTGCGAAGAAGCCGCGCGCCACGCGCAAGAAGACTGAGACGGCCGCGAAGGAGGACGCAGATGGCACATAAGAAGGGACTCGGCTCCTCCAAGAACGGCCGCGACTCGCACGCACAGCGCCTCGGCGTCAAGGTCTTCGCCGGCCAGGACGTGACCGCCGGCTCGATCATCGTGCGCCAGCGCGGCACCCGGTTCTACCCGGGCGTCGGTGCCGGGCTGGGAGGGGACGACACCGTCTTCGCGACGACCGACGGCATGGTGGAGTTCACGCGCCGCAACGGCAAGCGCTTCATCAACGTCGTCGCAGCCGAGACCGCCTGAGCCGAACCACAGGCAGATCGTGACACAACCGTCATAGACGTGGTCTATACGGGTCGATTGTCACGGTTTACACTCGACACACGCTGACTCGGGGCGAAAAGCGGCCCGTTGCGGCGC
The DNA here is from genome assembly GCA_035638975.1 of Gaiellales bacterium. Classification (GTDB taxonomy): domain Bacteria; phylum Actinomycetota; class Thermoleophilia; order Gaiellales; family JAICJC01; genus JAICYJ01. The sequence goes on along the minus strand of DASQYY010000008.1, from coordinate 26,576 downwards.
AATCGTCGGGGAGGCAGTCATGGGACGTGTTCGAGCGGCGCTGGGCGCGGTGCTCGCCGTGCTCGGGTGCATTGCGGCTGGGGTGGCCCTCGCGGGCTCCCATGCGCCGTCGGCGTCGGCGGCCGGCAGCACGTGTGTCAACCCGCCCGCCGTGTACCCCGAAGATCAGGTGCACGCCGGGCTGCTTGGCACCGGAAAGACGGTCGTCTCCGGCACCACACCCTCCTCGTTCAACGTCAAGGTACTCGGCGTGCTCACCGACGGCATCGCTCCGGGGCTCGACCTCATCGTCGTGCAGCTGAGCGGCACCGTCATGAACCAGACCGGCGGCGCGTTCGAGGGCATCTCGGGCTCCCCCGTATACGTCAACGGCAAGCTGCTCGGCGCGGTCTCCTACACGTTCGGCGAGGACAACACGATCGCCGGCCTCACGCCCGCGGCACCGATGATGAAGCTGTTCGGGTACCCATCCGGCGGCGGCACGGCCGCGGCAACGGCACCCGCCATGCCGAAGCGGATAGCGCTGCCCACGAGCCTGCAGCGCACGGTCGACAGCGCCGCCGGTACGTCCACCGGCACCACGATGCAGCTGCTGAAGCTGCCGGTCGGCGTGTCCGGGCTTTCCGACACGGGGCTGCAGCGGCTGCAGCGGTTCTTCGACCGCCACGGCCTGGCCTACACCGCCTTCCGCGGCGGCTCGGCCGCGGCGCCGAACGGCGTCTCCGGCCCGCCGATCCAGGCCGGCAGCAACTTCGCTGCGACGCAGAGCTTCGGCGATCTCACCTTCTACGGCCTGGGCACGGCGACGGCGGTGTGCGGAAACCAGATCGTCGCCTTCGGCCATCCGTTCTTCCTCACCGGCGGCACGTCGCTGGGCATGAACAACGCCAGCACCATCACGATCCTGAAGGATCCCTACTATCCGTTCAAGCTGGCGAACATCACCGGCTTCCAGGGGCTCGTCGACCAGGACCGCCTGGCCGGCATCCGCGGCATGACCGGTGAGATGCCGGCGCTGACCGGTGTCAAGAGCACGATCTCAAACGCCGACCTGGGCTCGTCGCGAACCGGTGAGACCGATGTCGCCGATCAGACCCAGATGGCGCTGATCGCGCAGTACGCCCTGTATGTGGAGAACGTGGTCGGCTTCGACCGCGAGGGCAGCGGCTCCGAGACGATGAACTGGACGATCACCGGCACCTACCAGGGCGAGCCGTTCACCCTCACCCGCGATGACATCGCCACCGACCAGTACGACATCAACTACATGGCCGGCTGGGAGCTGACGGGCGAGCTCGGTGCCATCACCTCCGGCCTGTACGGGCCGGTGCAGGTGACGGGCGTGCAGTTCAACGGCACGGTGACGCAGGCCGACCTCACCGGCACGATCACCAAGGTGGAGTCGAAGACCCGTGTCCAGCGCAGCTGGGGCGTGCGGCGGGTGGTCGCGGTGCAGCCGGGCGGGCGGGTGCATCTGCGGGTGAACCTGACGCGTCCGGACGGCAGCTCGACGCAGATCCTGCTCATCGTGCAGGCTCCGCGGCACTTCCGGGAGATCCCGCTCGTGCTGCGAGGCGGGGAGCCGCCGCGCGGATGCCCCTACTGCTCCTATGGCGAGCCCTTCCGCGGGGCGCCGAAGACGTTCGCCGGGCTGCTGAACATGTTCCAGAACGGTGAGCGCTCGAGCGATCTGATCACCGCCTTCGGGCGCAGCACGGTCGCGGTCACACCGACCGAGGATGTCGTCTTCGGCCACAAGCTGCTCTATCTGGTGCCCGCGCGCTAGCCGCCCCCGGCCGCCCGGCGCCGTCATCCCGGCGCCGGGCGGTCATCCCGGCGCCGGGCGGTCATCGCGGTGCGGCCCGCCCGCGAGCCGCCCATGCAACGGCGGTTCGAATCCCGGGCGCATCGGGATACAGGTCGCGGCACCGCTCGCGCACCCGATCCTGGATCTCAGGCGGCTGCCTGGCCAGCCAGGCACCGGCCGGCCCCACGCCGAAGGTCATCGGCTGCCACCACGCATCGAAGCTCTCGTGCTCGACGGTCACGCTCACCTCCGACTCCTCCACCGCATCGAGCCCGGCCCGCTCGAAGACGTCGGCAAGCTGGCCCGGCCGCACGCCGACGCGGTCGCCCTCATCCTCGACGGAGGGATCCATCTCCGCGGCCACCCCCCAGATCGCGCTCAGCGGGGAGCGCCCCGTACCGAAATCCCAGACGCACGCCGCCACCACGCCGCCGGGCCGCGTCACCCGCGCCATCTCGGACACGCCGCGGACAGGGTCGGACATGAACTGCACGACCAGCTGCGCGAGCGCGGCGTCGAAAGCGCCGTCGGCGAACGGCATGTCCTCGGCGCCGGCAAGGCGCACGTCGACGCCGGGGTGCCGCTCGCGGTTCGCCTCGACGAACGGGGGCGAGGGGTCTGCCGCAGCGACGGAGCCGGCGCCCAGCATGTCGACGAGCGCCGAGGTGAGCGCACCCGGTCCCGCTCCGACGTCGAGCACCCGCCAGCCCGGCTGCACGCCCGCGAACGCAATGAAGTTCGCCGCGAGCGGCCCCGAGTAGCGGCCCATGAACCGGTCGTAGGAGTCGGCGGCCACCTCGAACACGGGCCCGATCATAGACGTGGCAGCGCCTGCGCTATCGTCGGCCGCATGGCGCAGCACGACGACGGCTGGTTCGGGGAGGACGTCGCCAGCCGCTACGACGACGACGCGGAGATCTACGCCCCGGAGGCTGTCGATCCGGTTGTCGACCTGCTGGCGGAGCTGGCTGGAGGCGGCCCCGTGCTCGAGCTGGGCATCGGCACCGGCCGGATCGCTCTGCCGCTCTCGCAGCGAGGCGTGCAGGTGCACGGCATCGACATGTCCCGGGCGATGGTTGCCCGGCTCCGCGAGAAGGCCGGGGCTGACGCCATCAGCGTGACCATCGGCGATTTCGCGACCGCGACGGTCGACGTCAGCTGCACGCTCGTCTACCTCGTGTTCAACACGATCTCGAACCTCACGACGCAGGACGCCCAGGTGGCCTGCTTCCGCAACGCCGCCGCGCACCTGCGCCCGGGCGGCTGCTTCCTGATCGAGAACGGCATCCCCAGCCTGCGCCGGCTACCGCCGGGGCAGCGGTACGTGCCCTTCCATGTCAGCGAGCGAAGGCTCGGGTTCGACGAGTACGACGTCGCCGTCCAGGGCCTCGTATCGCACCACCTCACGATCGAGCCGGACGGCACCGCCCGGCGGATCTCGGTGCCGTTCCGCTACACCTGGCCGGCGGAGCTCGACCTGATGGCGCGGCTGGCCGGGATGCGGCTGCGTGACCGCTGGAGCGGGTGGCGCCGCGAGCCGTTCACCGGCGAGAGCGAGAAGCACGTCTCCGTCTGGGAGGTGTCCTAACGACGCGGCCTGCGGGCGTGGTAGATGCGGAACGACGTGTGCCGCGGCGTACGGCGCCTCGTTGTCGAGCAGGATCATCTCGGCGACCGCGACACCGGCTGCAAACTACGCTTCTTCGGTGTTCTCCGACCATGCGACGATCTACGTCCAGGGTGGCCGCGGCGGCGACGGCTGCGTCAGCTTTCGCCGGGAGAAGTACGTGCCGCGCGGCGGGCCCGACGGCGGCGACGGCGGCAACGGCGGTGCGGTCGAGCTCGTCGCGGATCCCGACCTGCGCGACCTGACCGCCTTCCGGTTTGCGTCGCACTTCAAGGGCCAGCGCGGCACGCACGGCCAGGGCTCGGGCAAGCACGGGCGCCGCGGCGCACCGACCGTGCTCGCGGTGCCGGTCGGCACGCAGGTGTGGCTGCGGGAGCAGGAGACGCTGCTCGCCGACCTCGCCCATCCCGGCGCGCGGGTGGTCGTCGCAGCGGGCGGTGCGGGCGGCGGCGGCAACCGCCGCTACGCCACGGCGACGCGGCGGGCGCCGACCACGGCCGAGGTGGGGGAGCTTGGCGACGAGCGCTGGCTCGAGCTGCGCCTCAAGCTGGTTGCCGACGCGGCATTGCTCGGGTTCCCGAACGCGGGCAAGTCCTCGCTCCTGCGCCGCATCTCGAACGCCAAGCCGAAGGTCGCCGACTACCCGTTCACGACCATCGAGCCTGTGCTCGGCACCGTGGACTCGCCCGACCACGGCAGCCAGCTGACCGTCGCCGACGTCCCCGGCCTGTTGGAGGGGGCGCACGAGGGCGTCGGCCTGGGGGACGAGTTCCTCGCCCACCTCGAGCGGGCGCGCCTGCTGATCCACCTGGTCGAGGCCGCCGATGACCCCGCGGACGTGCTGGGCCGCCGGGATGCCATCAATCGGGAGCTGGCGCTGCACGGAGCCGGCCTTGCGGATCGGCCGCAGCTGTTCGTGCTGTCCAAGATCGACCTGGTCGATCCGGAGCGGCGCGCCGGCCTGGTCGCCGCGACGGGCGCCGATCTGGCGCTGTCGTCCGCTACCGGGGAGGGCGTGGAGGCGCTGGTGGAGCAGCTGTTCGCCCTGGTCCCGGGCCTGCCGGCGCCGTCCGGTGCCGATCTCCGCGGCGACGACGATCTGGCCGACTACCTGGTCTACCGTCCGGCACCTCCCGCCCGGCGGGAGTTCAAGATCCTCCGGGACGCCGGAACGCTGCGTGTCGCGGGACGCGACCTCGAGCGGCTGGCGTCGGGGCTCGATCCGCACGACCCGGGCGCGGTGGCACGACTCTCCGCCGAGCTCGAGCGGCTGGGAGTGGAGGACGCCCTGCGCGCGGCCGGCGCGAAGCGCGGCGACGACATCCTGCTGGGAGCGCACAGCTTCACGTTCCAGCCGCCGTCCGGAGCGGAGGAGACGGCATGAGGGTGGGGGTGTTCGGCGGTGAGTTCGACCCGCCGCACCTCGGGCATCTGGCGGTGGTTCGCACGGCCCGCGACCAGCTCGCGCTGGATCGGGTGATCGTGGTGCCGACCGCCCGGCCGCCGCACCGGGAGTCGTCGTCAACGCCGGCCGACACGCGGTTTCGGCTGGCCGACGCGGCGTTCGCGGGCGAGCCGGGCGTCGAGGTGAGCCGCATGGAGCTCGACCGGGATGGGCCGAGCTACACCGTCGACACACTGCGGGCGCTCGAGCCGGTCGGGGAGCTCGTGCTGGTGCTGGGCGCCGACCAGGCGTCCCAGCTGCTGTCCGGGCGGTGGCATGAGTCGCAGGAGGTGCTGCGCCTCGCGGGCCTGGCCGTCGCCCCGCGGGGTGACATGGACGGCTTCGACCGACCGGATGTGACCGTGCTGCGGATGGACCCGGTGGACGTGTCATCGACCGGTGTGCGAGCCGCGCTGCGCGCCGGCCGGGGCTCGGACGAGGTGTCCGCCGCGGTGTTCGAGCTGATCAGGGCCGAGGGGCTTTACCGGCAGACCCCCGTGCTACCCTGAGCCCGGAGACCGCCCTGGAGATGATCGTCTGACAACGAGCCTGGAACTCGCACATCGCGTCGCCTCGCTGGCGGCCGAGAAGCTGGCAACGGACATCGTCATCCTCGACATGCGCGAAGTGGTCACGTACACGGACTACTTCGTGATCTGCTCAGGCCGCAACGCGCGGCAGACGCAGGCGATCGCCGAGCAGATCCGCGAGGCGCTCAAGCGTGACCGGGTGCTCGCCCGAAACGTGGACGGCGAGCGGCAGGGCGACTGGATCCTGCTCGACTTCCTCGATGTGATCGTGCACGTGTTCACGCCCGACGCGCGATCGTTCTACCGGCTCGATTCGCTGTGGGGTGAGGTCCCCAGCGAGTCGTACGCCCAGGGTGCCTGACCGCACCTTCACCCTCGCCGAGGCACAGGCGCTGCTGGACGAGACGATCCGGCCGCTGGCGGAGCGGCTGGTGGCGCTTTTCACGGAGCTTGGGCCGCTGCAGCGCCAGTGGCAGAAGATCCTGATCGCGATCGGCTCGAACGGCGGTGGGCTCGACCACGAGCGGGCGGGGCAGCTGCGCGAGCGGCTCGAGGCCGGGCAGGCCGAGGTGCAGGACCTGATGGGAGAGATAGCCTCGCACGGGGTGCAGGTGAAGGATCCCGGCCAGGGGCTGCTCGACTTCCCGTCGGTCGTGGACGGCGAGGAGGCGCTGCTCTGCTGGCACGTGGGGGAACCGCGGATTGCGTTCTGGCACACGCCCGAGGACGGCTTCGCCGGACGGCGGCCGCTTTGAGCGCGGGGCGGTTCCTCGACGAGGCGCTGGCGGAGGAGGCGGCCGGATACCGCGCGGAGCTGGAGGGCAGGCCGGCGGCGGACCACTACCGCGCGGCACGCGATGCGTATCTGGCGTCGCACGCCGAGACCGGCCCGCAGAGCTGGGGGCGTCTGATCGGTGCGCTGAAGATGGCGATCCTCGCGCGAGGCGATGTCGAGCCGGTTGCGCGGCGGGCACTGGCGGAGACCGCCTCGGCGGATTCGCCGGCGGCGGCGTATGCCCGCGCGCTTGCGGCGGTGGCCCTGGGGGAGACGCCCGAGGTCGAGCCGATGCTGGAGGCGGGGGGCGCGTTCAGGCCGGCGGGCGAAGCGCTGGCGGCGCTGGCAGCGGGCGATGCGGGGCGGTACCGGGCTGCGGTGGACGCGATCGTGGCCGACTTCGCCGCGCGCGACGAGCATCTGTCGGGCGTGGCGGTGGCGGATACGGCGATGGTGCTGGAGCGGCTCGCAGAGCCGCGCGGCATGGCCGTGCGGCCCGCGTCTCCGCTCATCCCCTAGGCGAGGGCGCCGATATACTGCGGAGCCACGGGGCTATAGCTCAGTTGGGAGAGCGTCGCGCTGGCAGCGCGAAGGTCACCGGTTCGAGCCCGGTTAGCTCCACTCCCCGAGTCCACTCAGCGTCCGTCCGGCCGCCGGCGTGAGCCGTCGAGCAGGCGGCCCAGGAGCTTCGCGGGGCGTCCCGTGACGGTCAGCTCGAATTCGCGACCGCGCGGCGCGCCCTCTCGACGGTCGTCCGTCGCATCGGCAGGAACGACCGGCCGCGTGGCCTCGACCTGACCCCGTCGCCAGGGCAGGAACAGGGCCACGCCGATGACCGCCGAAACGACGCCGGCGGTGGCCCAGGAAAGGCCCCAGTGCTCGAGCAGCGTCCAGATCGTCGCCACGGCGACGAGAAACAGCGTCTGTCGCACGCCGAGCGCCGACGCCCCTCGGGTCGGTCGCTCCCGCCCCTCGAGCTCGAGCCGGTTTCGTTCCAGCAGATCAACCGGCGTGCGCTTGACCCAGCTCCGACGCGCCGACTCCAGCTGCCAGATCGTCACGGCCGCAGGCAGCACCGCCACGAGCGGATGGCCGGCGTGGATCACGAGCACCGTCAACACGGCCGTGAACAGGCCCCAGACGAGCTGGTTGATCGTCCACCACGACTGGCCGGTGCGTCGCTGCAGCCAGTTCTCACCCACGATCCACCAGAGCGCGAGGAACGCTCCCACGACGTAGGGGGCAGCGGCGGAATCGGTCACGCCTCCATCATCCATCAGATCCGCCATGCCGTCACGCGGCGCTGTCGACGCGCAACGATCCGCCACCAAGGGCGTCACGGCCGGGGCGTCCATGCTTTGAGACCGGCCGGCCGGAGGCCGGCCAACCATGGGGTGTCCTGTCACGAGGTCGCAACGCGGCGGTGACGGTGCCCTCCTGTCTGCTTTGAGACCGCCCGGCCGGGCGTCTGGCAGCGCCGGGCTCCCCGACGGCAGTCCCGTGGCAGGCGATCGAACGACCCTTCTCCTACACCGTTGAAGGGAGTAGTCATGAGCACCATGGAAACCACCAGCCCCGCCGTTTCGCCGACCGAGTGGACGGTCGACCCGGCGCACAGCACCGTCGAGTTCGCCGTCAAGACCTTCTGGGGCGCGATGACCGTGCACGGCCGCTTCGAGCGGTTCGAGGGCTCCTACCGGATCGGCCCGGACGGGCCGTCGATCGAGCTGGACATCGACGCCGGGAGCCTCGACACCGGCCACCCGAAGCGTGACGCGCATCTGCGGTCGTCCGACTTCTTCACCGTCGAGCAGCACCCCCACGTTCGGTTCCGCTCGACGCGCGTCGACGACGTGGGAGAGGGCAGGCTCCACGTCCAGGGCACCCTCGAGGCGGCTGGAACGGTCGTCCCGATGGAGTTCGACGCCACAGCCGTGCAGGCCGGCGACAGGCTCCAGGTGGAGGCCGCGACCGTCATCGATCCGCGCAACTTCAACATGAGCCGTGGGATGCTCAACATGATCCGGCCGGCCGCTAGGGTGCACGTGAAGGCCCATCTGTCGGAGCGCCAGTCGCTCCAGACGGCCGCATAGGAGGCAGCGAAGTGCAGGACGGGCACCGCGTGGTCATCATCGGCGGCGGGTTCGGCGGGCTCGCCGCCGCCAAGGCACTTAGGCGCGAGCGCGTCCGGGTGACGGTCATCGACCGGCAGGCGCACCACCTGTTCCAGCCGCTGCTCTACCACGTCGCCACAGGGATTCTCTCCGAGGGCAACATCGCACCGCCGATCCGCGACGTGCTCCGCCGCCAGCACAACACCGAGGTGGTGCTCGCCGAGGTGCGGGACGTCGACCTCGAGCGCCGAACGGTGGCAACGAGCCTGCTCGACCGCACGGAGGAGATCCCCTATGACACCCTGATCGTGGCGGCGGGGGCGGCGCAATCGTACTTCGGCCATGACGAGTTCGCCGTCCACGCGCCCGGCCTGAAGACCATCGACGACGCGCTCGAGGTGCGGGGCCGCATCTTCGGCGCCTTCGAGGTCGCCGAGCGTGAGGGAGACGAGCAGCGCCGCCGCGCCTGGATGACGTTCGCGGTCATCGGCGGCGGCCCGACCGGTGTCGAGATGGCGGGGCAGATCGCGGAGCTGTCCCGGTACAGCCTGCGGTCGAACTTCCGGCGCATCGACACCGCCGATGCGCGCATCCTGCTGGTGGACGGCGCGCCACGCATCCTCGGCGGATTCGATGAGCGGCTGTCAAAGCGTGCCGCCGCGAAGCTCGAGCGCATGGGCGTCGAGATCCGCACCGGCGGACTCGTGACGGACGTGAGCGGCACCGGGCTGGAGCTCCGCACCGAGGCGGGAACGGAGCGGATCGACGCGATGACGAAGGTGTGGTCGGCCGGCGTGCAGGCCTCGCCGCTCGGAGCCTCGCTCGCGTCCCAGGCCGGCGTCCAGCCGACACGGACCGGCCAGGTGCCTGTGCAGCCGGACTGCACGCTGCCCGGGCACCCCGAGGTATTCGTGATCGGCGACCTGATGGCGCTGAACGGGCTCCCCGGCCAAGCGGAGGTCGCCATCCAGTCCGGCCGGCACGCCGCGGCCGAGATCCGCAGGCGGCTTCGCGGTGACACCTCGCCGCAGCCCCTCCGCTACCGGGACCTCGGCAGCCTTGCCTCGGTATCGCGGTACTACGCGATCGGCGAGCTCGGCCCTGTGCGCGTCTCCGGCTTCATCGGCTGGCTGCTCTGGCTGACCGTGCACCTCACCTTCCTGACGGGCTTCAAGAACCGGATCAGCGCGCTGTTCCACTGGACGGTGAGCTTCTTCGGGCGGTCGCGGGCGGAGCGCACGATCACCGCACAGCAGGTGTTCGCCCGGCAGGCGATGGAGCGGTCGACGGTGGCCGCCCAGCCACACGATTCAACGGCTCCCGATACTGGGGAGCCGATCGGCACACCCCGCGGATAGGGACGCCGCGGGGTGTGCCGCCCGGCCTCACGGGCGCGCGCCCGGAGGGCCGATCAGCTCGATGCCCTGCTCCGCGGCGGCCGCGGTCAGCCGCTCGACCTGCTCGGCCGTGGGCGGACCGGCCGGCTCCGGCAGGCGCTCGTCGTCGGCCTCGACCGAGACCGCCTCGACGAAGGCCTCGAATCCGGCCGGCGTCGACTGCACCAGGGCGCGAGCGCCCTGGTCGCCCGCCCGGTAGATGTGCGGGACGCCTCGCGGGGCCACGAACACCTCGCCGGCACGAACGAGCTGCTCCCGGCCCGGCAGGTAGAGCGTGAGCTCCCCATCGAGGACGCAGAAGATCTCGTCGTGGTCGTGGTGGATGTGCAGCGGCGGCTCGTCGCCGGCGGGCATCGTGATCTCGACGATGCCCAGGCGTCCGTCCGTGTCCTCGCCGCGGACGTGGACGACGGCCAGGTCGGCGAAGAACCAGAGCGGCTGGCTGCGGGGGACTGTGGTTGGCATGGCGCTCCTTTCGATGCTAAGATCCGTTTCGGAGTTTTATAGATCCGAATCAGACCTTTGTCAAGCGATTCCCTCACACCGTTCAGCTACGTGATGCTGGTGCTCGTCGGCGACGATGGCGCGGGCGCCCACGACATCCGTCGCATGGCAGAGCGCGGCGCCAAGCTCTACTGGGCCGCGGCGCCAAGCCAGTACTACGCCGAGCCCAAGCGGCTGGCCAAGCTCGCCTACCTGGAGGCGGCCAAGGAGCCGGGACGCACCAACCAGCGCACCCGGTACACCCTCACGAAGAAGGGCCGCGATGCCCTGCGCGAGTGGCTGGGGACGCCGATGCCGTTCCCGCGCATCCAGAACGAGGCTGCCGTGCGCCTGCTGGTGGCGGATCAGGCCCCGCCGGACGTCCTGCGCTCGAGCCTCGAGGCGCTGGAACGGGAGCTCGACGTCCAGGAGCAGCGGCTGGCGGAGGCGCAGGCCGTTGCGGGCGGGCTCGGCCACCGGGAGCGCTGGCTGATGATCAACCACCGGCTGTCGCGGCGCCTGCTCGAGGCCGAGCGGGCGTGGATCGCCGAGGTGCGCGACGCCCTCGACGGCACGGGCGCCTAGCGGCGCGTTTCGCGCCGCGCGGGGCGCGGGTATGCGGCCACCGTCGGGCCGCCTTGAAGCAGCCGGGGTTGGCGACTGGTCAACCTTGCTGGGGGGCGTTCATGGCGGAGATGGACGGGCACGCCATCGATGGCCGGAGATCGCCGGTTCGGATCACGCTGCGGCCGCTCGCGAGCCCGTTGCCGCTCGGGTTCTTCGCGTTCTCCATCGGGTCGTTCCTGTTCTCGACCGTCGAGCTGGGCTGGATTCCGGCGGCGGAGGCCAAGCAGCTCGCGATCGTGATGATCGTCTTCGTCGGCCCGCTGGAGCTGATCGCGGCCGTGCTGGCGTTCTGGGCGCGCGATCCCGGCGGCGCAACCGCCCTGGGGCTGTTCGGCATGACCTGGGAGACCGTGGGCGTGATCGAGTACACGGCCACCGCGCCGCGCAGCGTGATGCTGGGCACGTTCATGCTGTCCGTCTCGGCCCTGGTGCTGGCGTTCGCGGCTTCGGCGTTCGCCGCCAAGCCGGCGCTGACGGCGGTGGGACTGCTTGCAGCCGCCCGCTTTGCGATCACGGGCGTCTACGAGATCCACGGCGGGGCACGCTGGGAGCACACGTCGGGCTGGATCGGCCTGCCGCTGAGCGCGGCGGCGTTCTACCTCGCGTTCGCACTGATGCTCGAAGATGCGAACCACAGGACGGTGCTGCCCCTCATGCGCAGAGGATCCGCCCGCGCGGCGATCGAGGGTGACCTCGGCGGGCAGGTCCGCGCCATCGAGCGTGAGGCCGGAGTGCGGGGGCAGCTGTGAGCGGCCCGCGCCGCGGCGCGCCGGCCGCGGGCCCGGCCCTCAGCTCTCCTGATTTGCGATCGCAGCCATCAGCAGCAGCCCGCCGTCAACGACGACCGATGTGCCGGTGACGTAGCCGGCCCGCCCGGATGCGAGGAACGCAACCACCGCCGCGATCTCCCGGGCGTCTCCGGGCCGTCCCGCCGGAATCGCGGGCCGGTCGACCTCGTGCGGGTCGACGTCCTCGTTGCCGGTCATCGGCGTGGCGATCTCGCCCGGCGCCACCGAGTTGACGGTGATCCCGTGCTCGGCGAGCTCCAGCGCCATCACCTTGGTCAGCATGCCGAGGCCGCCCTTCGCGGCGCAGTACGCAGACGACCCGCGAAGCGGCACGTGTTCGTGCACCGAGGTCACGTTGATGATCCGGCCGCCGGCGCCGCGCTCGACCATCCGGCGTGCGGCGCGCTGCGCGCAGAGGAACGCCCCGTTGAGGTCGACATCGAGCACCGATCTCCAGTCCGACCACTGCAGATCGAGAAACGGCGAGCTGATGCCCGTGCCCGAGCAGTTGACGACGACGTCGACCGCGCCCAGCTCGTCGGCCAGCTCGTCGATGCGGTCGGCAGCCTGCGGGAGTGACGTGAGGTCGAGGTGCGCGACGGCGGCCTGCTGCCCGTGCGCCTCGATCTCCTCCGCGGTGCCTCGCGCTCCCGCCTCGTCGCTGTTGTAGGTCACGCCGACGTCGAACCCGTCCTCCGCGAGCGCAACCGCGGTTGCGCGCCCGATCCCGGAGTCCGACCCGATGACGATTGCGACCGGCATCAGATCTCCTCGTCCTTGTTCGGATGCTCGAACTCGGTGTCGCGCGGCGCGCGCCCGGCCTCCGGGGAGTTCACGTTGCGTTGCGACGGCAGGTCATCGCGGCGGCGCTCGAGCACCTCCGAAGCCTCCTGCTCCCGCTCCTTGGCATCACGCTCGGGAGTCTCAGCCATGGGGACCGCCGTTCCCGCGGGGGAGGGCCGCGAAACCCTGGTCAGCTGCGGCGCGCGAGCGAGAGGAACTCGTCGCGCGTGCGCGGGTCGTCGCGCACGGCGCCGAGCAGCGCCGAGGTGGCGGTGGTCGCCCCGGGCTTGCGGACGCCGCGCATGCTCATGCACATGTGCTCCGCCTCGATCACCACGCCGACGCCCAGGGGATCCAGCTGCTCCCAGAGCCACTCAGCCACCTGGCGGGTGAGGCGCTCCTGCACCTGCAGCCGTCCGGCGAACCGATCGACGACCCGCGCCAGCTTGGACAGCCCGACGATCCGGCCCGCCGGGATGTAGGCGACGTGGGCAACGCCGTGGAACGGAAGCAGGTGGTGCTCACACAGCGAGTAGACCGGGATGTCACGGGCGATCACCAGCTCGTCGTAGTGCTCGTCGTTGGGGAAGGTGGTCATCGAGACCGGGGCCGGCGCGAGCAGCTCCGCATACATGCGGGCCACCCGCGCCGGCGTGTCGCGCAGCGATTCCGATGCCGTGTCGGCTCCGAGCGCGGCCAGCAGCTCCTGCACGGCCCGCTCTGCGCGGCCGACGTCGACCAGTCTGGCCGGGGAGGGGAGTGCGGAGATGAGTTCCACGAGATTTCTGCTCCTTCGGAAGAGAGAGTGTGCGGGCCCCGGGGGGACGCGGCACCGGGGCCCGCAGACACGGCGTCAGGCGATGTGGGCGTGCACCTGTGCCGTGCCGAGCGTGATGCCGCGGGAGAAGAACCCGACGCCCAGGGCGCCGTTCAGCGCGTCGGCTGCGGTCTTGGTCAGCGTGGCCTTGACGTTCGAGACGGTCACCCAGGGGATGTCCTTCTCCACCGAAGCGCCGCTGAGGTCGAGGTTGAGGATGCGCACGCGAACGGACCGGTTGCCGTTCACGATGGCCGACAGGCCGGGATGCGCGCCGATCAGGATCTTGAAGTTGGTCAGGGTCAGCGTCTTGCCGTTCGCGAGGTTGAGGAAGCGCAGGCCGCCCGAGTGCTTGATGTATCCGGCCAGCGTGTTGGCGTCGACCATGCCGCCCGTGATCGGGAATCGGTAACGAAGCGCGATGCCGTTGTCGACGACCGGCGTGACCGTGGCGCGGCCGACGGGCAGAGGCAGGATGCCGTGGCTGACCAGGACGCCGGTGGTGGCGGTGTCGGTCGTGAGCGCGGTGCTGCCGCGGTCGAGCCGCACGGTGGTGCTGGTGCCGGCGTTGGCGACAGCCGAGCCGCCCATCGCGAGGAGCGCGAGTAGCGCCGCCACGAGGGGGATGATGCGCCGCAGTCGAATGGTCATGTGAATGACCCCCTTTCGGTCTACCTTGCGACCCTGTATTGGGTTTGTCCAAGGTTTGTGCGCAGCACTGTAGCCTCGTCCTGCGGCTCTGTCAAGACTTTGTCTAACCTCTGTATACTCTGCACACCATGGCACAGCGGCGCATCGGCGAAATGGCTCGGCGGGTGGGGATCTCCCCGGAGCTGCTGCGCGCCTGGGAGCGGCGGTACGGGCTGCTCGAGCCCGTGCGCACCGAGGCCGGCTATCGCCTGTACTCGGAGGAGGACGAGCGCCGCGTCCGTGAGATGGTGCGGCTGGTCGACTCCGGCGTGTCGCCGCAGCAGGCCGCGAGCACGGTGCGCTCGTCCGCGCCGGCCGGCCCGACTGAGCCGTCCGGGCGATCCCCGGAGGCCGAGGCGGCGGACCTGACCCAGGCGCTCGCCCGCTTCGACGAGGCCGCCGCCGACGCCGCGCTCGACCGCGTGTTTGCCACCTACTCGCTCGAGGCCGTGCTGGGGCGGGTGGTGCTTCCAGTGCTCGACGACCTCGGCGAGCGGTGGGCGAACGGCAGCGCGACCGTGGCCGAGGAGCATTTCGCGAGCAACCTGATCCGCGGACGCCTCCTTGGCCTGGCCCGTGGCTGGGACGCCGGAGCGGGCCCCCGGGCCGTGCTGGCGTGCCCCGCGGGGGAGCGCCATGACCTCGGCCTCGTGGCGTTTGGCCTCGCGCTGCGGTCGCAGGGCTGGCGGATCACCTTCCTGGGCGCCGACACGCCGGCGGAGAGCCTGGCCGACACGGCCAGGCTCCTGCGTCCGGCCGTCGTCGTCCTCAGCGCGGCCACCTCCCAGCCGCTCGCGGACGTCCCCCCGATCCCGGGCGTCCCGCCGGCGCGGCTCGCCTTCGGCGGCCGCGGCGCGACCGCGGAGCTGGCGAAGCGCGCAGGCGCCGAGCTGCTCGACCCGGACATGTTCTCGGCCGCCGGGCAGCTGGCCGTCGAGCTGCGTAGCAGGGCTCGGGCGTGACCAGCGCGCCGCAGGGCGGTCGGACGTGGCACCGCGCCGGCTGGGGGCCCCTCGGCCTGCTCGAGACGGTGGTCAAGAGCGCGGCCTTCGTGTGCGCGTATGGGGCGGCGCTGGCATCGGACGGGCCGGCCGGGCTCCCCAGCGGTGCCCGCCTCGCCGTGCTCGTGCTGCTGGTGATCGCCGAGGCCGGCCTGCTGCTCGCCATCGGCGACCGCTGGATCGAGCGCGAGATGACCGCGGCCGTCTTCGTCATCTTCAACAACGCCGCGCACCTGGCCATGATCGCCGCCCTGCTGCGTGGGGTGTCAGCGGGATGGATCGTCGCCTTCGCGCTGCTGATGCTGGCGGGGGAGCTCGTCAAGATCGTCTTCCTGCGCACCACCGGGTTCACGGTGCGCGATGCGAGCCCGGGCCTGCTCGTCCGGCTCACCGCCGGCTATGCGGCCATCTACGCGGCCGTCGCGGTGCTCGCGGCGCTCGGCTAGTCCGTAGTACGTATCAACAGATGTTAGGATGAGGTCGTGACCGACGGCGTCCTCCTGCACATCGATGAGCCACACGGGCTGCGCCTGCGCGGCGCCCGGCCACCCGCGGAGGTCGCCGAGCGGCTCGCCAACGGGTACCGGTCGCTGGGCGATCCCACGCGGCTTTCCCTCGCCATGGCGCTGACCGGAGGGGACGAGCTGTGCGTCTGCGACCTGGCCTGGATCGCGCAGCGCTCACAGAACCTGGTATCGCACCACATGAAGGTGCTGAAGGCGGGCGGCATCGTCAGCTCTCGCAAGCAGGGGAAGATGACCATGTACGCGCTCACCGACCACGGTGCCGCGCTGCTCGCTGCGGCGGGTGATGCCTGAATGGGCGACCTCGCATCGCAGGTGCTCCGCGGGATCGAGAACGCGCTGCTGATGGCGTGGGACGTGTGGTGGGCGCTGGTGCTCGGCTTTGCCATCTCGGCGATCGTCCAGGCGTGGGTGCCGCGCGGGCGGATCGAGTCCGCCATGTCCGGGGCAGGGCCTCGGCCGGTCGGCGTGGCGACCCTCCTCGGCGCGGCCTCCTCGTCCTGCTCCTACGCCGCGGTGGCGATCGCCAAGTCGCTGTTTCAAAAGGGTGCGTCGGCCGCCTCCGCGATGGCGTTCCAGTTCGCGTCCACCAACCTCGTCTGGGAGCTCGGGCTCGTGCTGTGGGTGCTGATCGGCTGGCAGTTCACCGCCGCCGAGTACCTCGGCGGCCTGGTCATGATCGCGCTGATGGCGCTGTTCATCCGTCTCGTCGTGTCGCCCTCGCTGGAGCGGCAGGCGCGAGAGCATGCGCTCGCCGCCGACACCGGCCATCAGCACCACATGGCCGGCGACGAGATGCCGCTCCGGCAGCGCCTCACCAGCGTCTCCGCCTGGTCGGACGTGGCGCACAACTTCCGCGGCGACTGGCAGATGCTGTGGAAGGAGATCTCGATCGGGTTCCTGCTCGCCGGCTTCATCGGGCTGCTCGGAAACGGGTTCTTCCAGTCGCTGTTCCTGACCGACGCGCCTGGGCCCGTGAGCACCATCGAGAACGCGGTGATCGGTCCGCTGATCGCCATCCTCAGCTTCGTTTGCTCGGTGGGCAACGTGCCGCTCGCCGCCGTCCTGTGGTCGGGCGGGATCAGCTTCGGCGGCGTGCTGGCATTCATCTTCGCCGACCTGCTGGTGCTCCCCATCCTTGCGATCTACCGGAAGTACTACGGGATGGCGTTCACGATCCGGATCACAGCGCTGATGTTCATCACGATGGTGATCGCGGCGCTCGCCGTCGACGGAGTGTTCACGCTGGCCGGCATCGTCCCGGACACGCGTCCCAGCCGGGCCGAGATCTTCGCGCCGGTAACGGTCGACTACAAGCTGGTGCTGAACGTCGTTGCCACGGTGGTATTCGCCGCCCTGTTCGGCCTGACCATGCGGCGGGGAGCAACCGACCCGGTGTGCGGGATGCAGGTCGATCGGGCGAAGGGGCTGCGCGCCGAGTACGGCGGGCGGACGTTCGTATTCTGCTCGGAGCACTGCCTGCATCGCTTCCAGGCCGACCCCGAGCGGTACGCGAGCGGGCGCGGCGGCGCCGCGCACACGCACGCTCACGCGCATTAGCGTCCGCGATATGGCCGTGCTCGAAGAGATCTGACATAGTCACGCCGGTGTTCGACCACGTGACCGTACGCGTGTCCGACCGGGCGGAATCGCTGCGGTTCTACAACACGGTGCTGGGAGCGCTGGGGGTCGATGCCTCGACCGATGGCGAATGGGACGACTTCGGGCTCTACGAGGCTACGCGGTCGATCCCCGTGACGAGGCGGCTGCATATCGGGTTTGCGGCGCCGTCACGCGGGCATGTGGACGCGTTCTGGCAGTCCGGATCCGACGCCGGCTACGTGGACGACGGCAGGCCGGGGCCGCGCCCGCGGTACGGGGACGACTACTACGGGGGCTTCCTGCGCGATCCGGACGGCATCAGCGTCGAGGCAGTGCATCACGACACGGTGCGTCAGGACGGCCTGATCGACCACGTCTGGATCCGCGTCGGCGACCTGGAGCGGTCTCGCGCGTTCTACGAGCTGGTCGCGCCCTACGGCGGCTTCCGGATGGCGGGGGAGCACCCCGACCGGGTGCGGTTCGCGGGCAGCAGCGGGTCCTTCTCGATCGTCGCTGGCCGGCCGACCGAGAACCTGCACATGGCGTTCCCGGGCGGTCCCGAGCAGGTGGAGTCGTTCCATCGCGCCGCGCTCGCCGCCGGCTATGAGGACAATGGCCCGCCGGGCGAGCGCCTCGAGTATCACCCCGGCTATTACGCGGCGTTCGTGCGCGACCCCGACGCCTCGAACATCGAGATCGTGCACCACGGCGACCGGTGAGGGCGGCGCTGAGTTAGCGCGCGCGAACCGGCCAGCGGCGCGCGATCACCGCGGGCACGTCGCTGCGCACCCTGGTCAGGGCGAACGCCGTCATCGCCACGCTTGCGGCTCCCGAGACCAGGAACGCCGCCTCGGTTCCGCCGCGCGACGCAAGCCAGCCGGCCATCAGGCCGCCCAGCGGGCCGGCGCCGTTGAAGGCAAAGAAGTAGAGGCCGATCACGCGGCCGCGGAGGCGGTCCGGCGCGTTCAGCTGCAGCAGCGAGTTCGCGTTCGACGTCCACAGCGTGAATGACGCGCCGGTGACGAACAGCAGCGCGGAGGCCGCGCCCAGCCCGGCAACGGGGGCCAGGACGAGCTGTGAGGCGCCGAACGCGCCGGTTCCGGCGAGCAGCACCGGCCAGCTGGCGCGTCCGAGCGTCGCCGAGGCGAGGGCGCCGGCCAGGGCGCCGAGGCCGAAGAAGGCGGTGAGGATGCCGAACACCTCCGGGCCGCCGCCCAGCGTCTGGCGGGCCATGACCGGCAGCAGCACGTTGAAGTTGAAGGAGAAGGTGCTGACGACGGCAACCATCATCAGCGCGAGCCATACCGGCGGAGAGCTGCGGACGTAGCGGAAGGCCTCCCGGGTGCCGCGCAGCAGCGTCGGGCGCTCGGCGTTCGCGTTGCGCGGGAAGAGCTCGTCGGTGCGCATGAGCAGCAGCCCCGCCAGCACGGCGGCGAAGCTAACCGTGTTGAGGGCGAAGCAGACGCCGGCGCCGGCGGCCGCGACGATCACCCCGCCGAGCGCGGGGCCGATCACACGTGCGCCGTTGAACAGGCTCGAGTTGAGCGCGACCGCGTTTGGCAGCTCGTCACGCCCGACCATCTCGAAGGTGAGCGCCTGCCGGGCCGGCGCATCGAGCACGAGCACCGTGCCTCGCATCGCCGCCAGGAGAAGCACCTCCCAGGTGGTGACGACCCCGGCAAGCGTGAGCGCGGCGAGCGCGCCGGCGATGCCCATCGAGACGACCTGCGTCCAGATGACGGTGCGGCGGGCGTCGAGGCGGTCGACGACGACGCCGGCGAAGAGCCCGAACAGCGTGAAGGGCAGGAACTGGCAGACGGCCAGCAGACCGACGATCAGCGCCGAGTGGGAGATGTCGAGGACGAGCCAGGCGGTGGCGATGTTCTGCATCCAGGTGCCGCTGACGGACACCACCTGGCCGGAGAAGAACAGGCGGTAGTTGCGGTGGCGCCTGAGGCTTGCGAATGTCCGCCGGTTGGCGCGCAGCAGCGCAGCCGTCATGCGGGCTCCTCGTCGAGCAGCCTGCTGAGCGGGTCGATGACGCGGTCGATCGCGTCCAGCTCGCCTGGTGTCAGGCGCTTGAGCCGGGCGGCGAGCCAGGCGGTGCGCCGGGAGCGAGCGGACCGGAGGATGCGCAGGCCGTCGTCGGTCAGCTCGAGGCCGACGCGGCGGCGGTCGACCTGGCCGCGCGTGCGGCGCACGAGTCCGCCGTCCTCCAGGCGGGTGAGCGCGGTCGACATCGCGGCTGCGCTGACGCCCTCGCGCTTCGCCAGGTCGCGCACACCGATGCCCGGGTGCGTACGGATGACGTGGAGCAGTGCGGCCTGGCCGCCCGTGATGCCCAGCGGCGCCAGCTCGCGACGGAGCTGGCGGTTGAGCTGGAGGAGGACGGGCCGAAGGCGATTGGCGACGGTGACCGGATCAGAGATCGTTAGCATGTCTAACATTTTAGCGCATTACCGATATCGGCGATAGCTTGCGGTTCTTGAGCGAAAGGTTGCCGCCGCACGGGGAAACCGGGGTCAGCCTGGAGGCTGACCCCACGCTGAAAGGGGGTCGGGCTTCAGCCTGACCCCGGTTCCCGGGCGGCGCGGGCGAGTGCCTGTCTCGCCTCCGCCACGAGCGCCCGAACAGCGTCGGCCTCGGGGCCCGTGTCCGTCTCCCCTCGCTGGAATCGGACTGCAGCGTCGAGGACGTCGTCATGCCCTCGGCCACGCGCCCACCGCGCCGCGTCGATCTTCGACCCTAACTGGTTCCGCTCGGCATACATCCATGACCGAGCGGCTCCAAGGGCCTGATAGGCGGCGGAGGCGTGCGCTGCCGCCCAATCAAGCTCGTCGTCCAGCTGGGCGACGATCAACGGCCGGGGCACTGGTCCGATCACCTCCCGTGGCTCCGGCCCGAAGAGCGGCCGCCCGGCCGCGCGTGTGACCGCGAGGTGCAGCACACCGTCGTCGTAGGGCCCGTGATCGACGCCGAGCGTCACCTGGTGTCCTTCCACCCCGGAGGCCATCACCAGCTGGAAGGGCGTCGGCCGTATCGGGTGCGCCGCCGTGTCGGCGGTCAGGACGTCGAGTTCGATCCCGCAGCCCGGCGATCGCAGGCGGTCTCGGCCCAGCGAAAAGGCGAGAGCCTGCAGGATCGACGGTGGTAGCGCACCGTCGACGATGAGCATCACATCGACATCGCTCCGTGACGGTGTGTACCCGCCGAGCACTGCGGAGCCGTGGAGGTACGCGGCCACGAGCTGTTCGCGGAGAGCACGGCGCGTCACCGTGGCGACCTGCCGTGCGTAGCGCTCGACGTCGGGCGGTGGGCGACGATCCATCGCCCGCTGCGGTCAGCCCGCTGCTGCCTCGCGTTCGGCCGCCTCGATCATGCGCTCGAGCTCGCCGAATGCGATGTCCCAGATCTCGCTGCCGCGCACGTCGACGCCGAGCCGCGCGAGCAGGTCGGCGGGAGCGGCCGAGCCGCCCGCCGCAAGGAAATCGAGGTACCCGGGCACAAAGTCCTCGCCCTGGTCGCGCCAGATCCCGTACAGGGCAAGCGCGACGAGCTTCGCGAACACGTATGCGTACGTGTAGAAGCGGGTGGAGATGAAGTGGGGGATGTACGACCAGCCCAGCCGGTAGCCATCCGGCAGCCGCATGCTGTCGCCGTAGTAGCGAACGTTCTGCTCGATCCAGATGTCGCTGAGGCGCTCTACCGTCAGCGCCTGCGACTCCGCCCGCAGCCCATAGGCGCGCTGCTCGTACCGGGCCAGCACCGTCTGCCGGTAGACCGTCGCGAAGTTGCCCTCGCAGCGGGCCGCCGTCAACGCCATCCGCGTCCCCTGATCCTGCTCGTTCGCCAGCAGATGGTCGTAGGCGACGAACTCGGCGAACGTAGAAGGCACCTCGGCAAGGGCCAGACCCGTATGGGCGGAGTGCGGTGTCTGCGCGGCATGCGACAGCTGGAAGTGCATGCCGTGCCCGAACTCGTGGGCGATCGTCAGCACGTCGTTCATCGTGTCCGTGTAGTTGAGGAGCACGTAGGGCTTCGCGTCCTGGGCCACCGGCGCGCAGAACGCGCCGCCACGCTTGCCCGCGCGCGGCTCGGCATCCACCCGCTGGTCGGTGAAGAAGGCCTGCGCGATGTCGAGTGCGCGCGGTGAGAAGCCCTCGAACGCGGCGTCGATGAGTGCGCGGCCCTCGTCGTAGTCGACGCCGCGCGCCTCGCCCACCGGTGCGTACTGGTCGGCCAGTTCCAGCACGTCCAGCCCGAGCAGGCCGGCCTTCGTGCGGAACCAGCGCTGCGCGAGCGGGTAGCGTTGCTCGACCGCATCCATCATCGCGTAGACCACCTCGGCGTCGAGCTCGTTGTCGAGGTGCGTCTGCGCCATCGGGTCGTCGCCGTAGCTCCGCAGCCGATCGATCACCAGCCGGTCGGCGACGAGTGAGTCGTAGCAGTGGGCGAGCACCGGCGCCGGCTGCTCGAGCGCGGCGTACAGCGTGTCGAGAGCGGCCTGCCGGACGTCCCGCCGGCCGTCGTGGACGTAGGCGAGCAGCCGGTCGATCGTGTGAGGCTGCGGGCCGTCGCCGGAGTCGAACGGCACCTCGATGGTGGATGTGGTCTGCGCGTACAGCGTTTGCCACGCCGACACCGCGGCTGGGTTTCGTTCGCCGAGTGCGCGCTCCTCCGGCTCGCTCAGCACGTGGGCGCGGTAGCGCCGCTGGGATTCGAGATGGTGGCGGTCGCGCTCCACCTCCGGGGCCTCGGCCAGCTCGCGTGCTCGGTCGTCGTCGAGCGCGAGCCACTCCAGCTCGAAGAACCGAAGCGCGTTCTGCGCCTGGACAACGGCCGTGTCGACCGCGGCGCCGAGATCGCGGTTCTCCTCGCTGGTGACGTCGACCGCCTTTCGCAGCATCGCGTACGACGCGATGCGCGACAGCTCGTTCTCGATGGCGCCGAGCTCGGCGAGCGCCTCGGCCAGCTCCGCAGGCGTCATCGTCGCCATTCGCCCTCGCCACGTCGATTCGAACCGGCGGGCGCGCTCCAGGGC
Organism: Gaiellales bacterium; assembly: GCA_035638975.1. GTDB lineage: Bacteria > Actinomycetota > Thermoleophilia > Gaiellales > JAICJC01 > JAICYJ01. Next base: position 4,526 of record DASQYY010000008.1, on the reverse strand, counting down.
GGGCTCGATCGCCTGCTGTGCGGCGCTGGGAGTCGCGAACAGCGGGGACAGATCCCAGCGGACTCCTGAGGCCTGCACGGTGCTCACGGCGCCGAAGACTAGATGATGAGCATCACAAACGTCGTCGCCAGGCTCTATCCTGACCCCATGGCAGCGCCTGCCCGATCACCGGCAGGGCACCTCACTGACGAGGAGGCGGCCGCGTGGGTCGGGTTCCTTCGCAGCCATGCCACCCTGGTTCGGGAGCTGGATGCCACGCTGACCGAGGCGCACGGCCTCCCGCTCAGCTCCTACGAGGTGCTGCTGCGACTATCCCGTGAGCCCGAGGGCATGCAGCGCATGAGCGACCTGGCCGATGCCGTCTGGCTCAGCCGCAGCGGCATCACGCGCCTGATCGACCGCCTCGAGCGCGACGGCCTGGTCGAGCGGCGGGCGTGCCCGTCGGATGCCCGCGGGTCCTACGCCGCGCTCACGCCCACCGGGCGAGCGCGCCTGGAAGAGGCCCGCACGACGCATGTGGCGGACGTGCGCGAGCGGTTCCTCTCGCGGTTCGACGCCGGCGAGCAGGCGCAGCTGGCCGAGTTCTGGTCCCGGCTCGGGTAAGGGCCTTACCACGAATCGGGGACGTGGAGTGACCGTCCGATTTGCGATGCTTCGCCCGTGACCGATCGCACGGGCATGCATGGCTTCCTGGAGGCGCAGCAGACGGTGCTCTCCGGCGTTGCGGAGGGCCGGGGCACCGAGGAACTGGTCCTCTCGCTCGCTGAGCTCGTCGAGCGTTGCCTGCCAGGGCTGCGGTGCGCCATCCACCTTGCCGACGACCCGAGCTCGGATCGCTCATCCAGCGCTCCGCCGATGCTGACCCGCCCGGTGCGCCTTGACGGGCGGGATGCGGTGGCCACGATCGCGCTGCACGGCCCCGAGGGCCGCGATCCAACACCCGAGGAGGAGGCGGTGCTCGACCGCGCCGCCACGCTGCTCTCGGTGGTGCTCCGCCGCGACGCCGACCTGCGGCATACAGAAGTCATGGACAGCCGATACCGGATGCTGATCCATGAGATGCCGGTGATCGCGTATGAGACCGCACTCGACGGCCAGATCCGCCTCTTCGTCAGCCCTCACATCGAGAGCGTGCTCGGTTTCACCTCGCAGGAGCTCGCGGTCGACGAGGTGGCACAGACCTGGCGGAATATGCTCCACCCGGAGGATCGCGACGCCGTGACGGCCGACTGGGAGCGGGCCCGAAGGGAGGGCCGCACCTGGGACGGGGAGTACCGGATGGTGCGCCCCGACGGCGAAGCCGTCTGGGTGCGCAACGTCGACATCGTCGTCCACGACGCGCACGGCCGGCCCGCCGGCAGGCAGGGCGTGATCTTCGACGTCACCTCGCAGGTCGATGTCGTCAACGCGCTTCGCAGCGCCGAGAGCCGGTGGCGGGCGCTCGTGGAGCGACTGCCGGCCGTGACCTACATCGACGGCCTCGACCATGAGCAGAGCTACGCCAGCCCGCAGATCGAGGAGCTGACGGGCATGACGCCGGGCCAGTGGCTGGAGGACTGGGAGGAGGCGTTGCACCCGGACGATCGCGATCGCGTCGTCGGCAGCTACCACCACCACGCTGCGGAGGGCACGGGGCTCGAGGCGGAGTTCCGTGTCGTCCGGCCGGACGGGAAGGTGAGCTGGGTGAGCGACCGCGCGGCGCCCGTTCCCAGCTCCGACGGCACGCGGACGCTCTATCTGGGCGTGATGCTCGACATCACGGCGCAGAAGGAAGCCGAGATGGCGGAGCGCGAGTCGGAGCGGCGGTTCCGCGAGATGCTCGAGACCGTGCAGCTGGCGGCCGTCATCACCGACGTGGATGGGACGATCCGGTTCTGCAACGACCATCTCGTCACCCTCAGCGGCTATGCGCGGGAGGAGCTGATCGGTCGCGGATGGCTGGAGATGTTCGTGGCGCCCGAGGAGCTGCCGACGCGCGTGTACTTCAACACACTGGCCGAAGGAACGGTGATCGCCCACGACGTGGCGACCATGCGGACGCGATCAGGCGAGGTGCGGACGATCTCGTGGAGCAGCACGCCGCTTCGCGACGAGACCGGGCGGGTCGTGCAGGCCGCGAGCATCGGCGAGGACGTGACCGACCGCCTGCGCGCTGAGCAGGCGCTTCGTGAGAGCGAGGAGCGGCGGCGGATGGTAATGGCGGAGATGCTCCGGACCGCAGAGGAGGAGCGAACGCGGATCGCGACCGAGCTGCATGACGACACGGTTCAGGTGATGACGGCGACGCTGCTCTCGCTCGACCGCCTGACCAAGGCGATCGAGCGCGGCGACGTGGAACGGGCGGGCGCCTCGGTGACGGCGGCGCGGTCGACCCTGGCCGCGGCGGTCGAGCGGACGCGCCGCCTGATGTTCGAGCTGCGCCCGCCACTGCTCGAGAGCCAGGGCCTGGGGCCCGCACTGCGCGACCTGGCCGACACGGCGGCTGCGGAGGCCGGCTTCGCCGCCTCGGCGGAGATCAGGGTCGGACGCTACTCCGAGGCGGTCGAAACGCTCACCTACCGCACCGTGCAGGAGGCGATCTCGAACGCGCGCAGGCACGCCCGGGCCACGACGGTGCGTCTGGCGCTGGCGGAGAGCAACGGCCACCTTCAGGGGCACGTCGTCGACGACGGCTGCGGCTTTGACGTCGAGCAGGCGCTCGACCGCCGCGCACGGCGGATGCACATGGGCCTCGACACGATGATCGAGCGCGTGCGCATGGCCGGCGGTGAGATCGCCGTGGAATCGTCCCGGGGCGCGGGGACGGCGGTCAGATTCCGCATCCCGACGGCTTGACCGCTGAGCGGGCGTCCGGTACAACCGCCGCGCTGTGCCGCTCCTGGTGACCGCCTACCAGTTCTACCTGACCGTCCACATCCTGGCCGCCATCGTCTGGGTCGGCGGCGCCGCCGTCACCCAGCTGTATGCCGTGCGTGCGCAGGCGACAGGCGACGCGGAGCGCCTGGCCGGGTTCGCGAGCGACGCCGAGTTCGCCGGCCGGACGATGTTCGCGCCGTCTGCGGTCGTGCTCGTCATCTTCGGCGTCCTGCTCGTCCACGAGGGCAACTGGGGCTACGGCAGCGCCTGGATCGACGTCGCCCTCGCCGTCTGGATCGCGTCGTTCATCGTCGGGATCGCGTTCCTCGGCCCGGAGTCGGGGCGGATCGGGCGGTTGATCGAGCAGCGTGGCGCGGCCGCGCCCGAGGTGCGGCGCCGGATCGACCGCATCTTCCTGATCAGCCGGATCGAGCTGCTGTTGCTGCTGATCGTCGTCGTCGACATGGTGACCAAGCCCGGTACCTGAGCCCAGGGTCGGCGCGGCCTTCGTAGAATGCCGCTCCATGGAACGCTACGACCCGGCTCGCATCGAGGCTCGCTGGCAGGAGATCTGGCGGAGCGAGCATGTCCACGAGGTGCCCAACCCGGCGCCCGGCGAGGACGTGTCGAAGCTGATGTACGTGCTCGAGATGCTGCCGTACCCGTCCGGCGAGCTGCACATGGGGCACGTCAAGAACTACACGATGGGCGACGTGGTCACGCTGTTTCGGCGCCGAAACGGCTGGCGCGTCATGCATCCGATGGGCTACGACGCCTTCGGCCTGCCGGCCGAGAATGCCGCGATCAGAAGCGGGAAGCACCCCGCCGTCTCCACGGCTGAGAACATCGCCGCGATCCGCGTTCAGATGCAGCGGATGGGGTGGTCGATCGACTGGACGAGGGAGCTCTCGACGGCGGACCCCGGCTACTACCGCTGGACGCAGTGGATCTTCCTGCGGCTGTTCGATGCCGGGCTGGCATACCGCCGCGAGGCGCCGGTGAAGTGGTGCCCAAACGACCAGACCGTGCTCGCCAACGAGCAGGTGATCGACGGGCACTGCGAGCGCTGCGGCGCGGTGGTGGAGGCGAAGAACCTCGAGCAATGGTTCTTCAAGATCACCGACTACGCGCAGCGCCTGCTGGACGACCTGGCCGACGTGCACTGGCCGGAGCGTGTTGTGACCATGCAGCGGAACTGGATCGGGCGCAGCGAGGGCGCCGAGGTGCTGTTCCGGGCCGAGCACGATCCGTCGCTGGAGATCCCCGTGTTCACCACGCGCCCCGACACGCTGTTCGGCGCCACGTTCTTCGTGCTCGCGCCCGAGCACCCGCTCGCTTCGGCCCTGGCGGCCGGCACCGCTCAGGAGGGCGCGGTTGCCGACTACGTCCGGCGTACCGCGGCGCTCTCCGAGGTGGAACGTGCGTCCGAGAAGGAGAAGACGGGCGTCTTCACGGGACGCAACGTGGTCAATCCGGTGAACGGCGAGGCGATCCCCGTATGGGTGGCGGACTACGTGCTGATGGAGTACGGCACCGGCGCCATCATGGCTGTGCCGGCGCACGACGAACGCGACTTCGAGTTCGCCCAGGCGCACGGCCTGCCGGTGCGGCAGGTTGTCGCACCCCGCGACGGCGCCGTCGACGAAGGCGACGCCGCATACGTTGCCCAC
>DASQYY010000007.1:0-10157 GCA_035638975.1 Gaiellales bacterium | reverse complement strand
GGAGAGCATCCAGCTCCTGGTGAGCAGCCGGGTGAGCCACCCCGGGATCGGATCCTTCGGCTCGTCCGGTTTGGGCCGGCGGTAGAGGACGGCCGCCCAGCCCACCAGCAGAGCCCCGATCGCGATCTCCGCCCCGGAGCTGATGCGTGAGGGGGTCGACGAGGAGGTGCGAAAGTCCAGCGACGGGAACAGCTCGAGCGCCAGCGTGATGACGGCGATCATCGCCACCCAACCTGCGATGAACGCGACGGCCCGGCGAAGCCCGCCAGGTAGCTCCAGCAGGATCAGCACCGCCACGAGGGACGCGACGCTCGACACCGACACCGCGATGCCGAGAGCCGCCAGGGAGGGGATCAGTGTCTCCATGCCCTCGGCTCAGCGGGTGCCGAAGAACATGGCGCCCGCCCCGTCCTTCAGCCTGAGTGCGAGCCGGCCCTCCTCGATCGGCCAGCTTGTCACGAGGACGACCAGCACGATGATGGCATGAGAAGCAGCATGGGCTGCACGCTATTGACGAGCCGGGCCGGCGTGCTGATCCAGGCGGGATGAGTCCCGCGCACGGCCGCCGTATCGAGAGGGCGTCGCTTCGATACACGGTACGACGTCGGCCCCCGCTCAAGCCACCGCCGACCGACGGTCGTCGCCATCCGCGGCCGTGATCTCGGCTCGCGCCTCGGCCAGCAGCGCCGGACAGTCGAGCAGTGCGACCGCCCGCAGCCGGCCGCGATCGTCGTGGTAGCGAGCGGCGAAACCGCCGCCGGACGGTTCGACCGACGGCTCCCATCCGGTACGTGGATGCCCGACCACCTGCAGCCGGTGGCCGAACTGCTCGGTCCAGAAGTAGGGCACCGCCGGCGCGGGCGGTGGCACGCCTGCCAGCCCGTGCGCCACCGCACGGGCCGTTGTCGTCGCCGCGGTCCAGTGCTCGATGCGGCCCTGGTCGATACCGGTCGCCACATCGCCGCAGGCGTAGACACCCTCAACGGTCGTACGGCCACGCGCATCGGCCGCAACGCCGCCGTCCCTTGTAAGCGCCAGCTGCCCCGCGGCGAGCTCCGAGTTGGGCAGGCTCCCGATCCCCACGAGCACGACATCGCACTCGACGGCGGAGCCATCATCGAGCATCAGGGCGTCGATGCGATGGGCCCCGCCGGCGACGCCGGTGACGCGGCGTTGCATCAGCAGCTCGACTCCACCACCGGCCGCGACGGCCGCCATTCGCGCCCCCACCTCGCGCCCCAGGCTGGCGGCGAACGGGACGGCTGCCACGTCGATGACCGATACCTCGACACCCAGCCCTCGCGCTGTCGAGGCGACCTCGAGGCCGACGAACCCGGCGCCGACCACGGCCAGGCGCATTCCCGCCCGCAGCTCGGCTGCGAGACCGGTGGCGTCATCGAGCGTCCGCAGCTGGTGCGCGTTTTGGTATCCGTCGAGCGCGGGGAGGCGGCGGCCACGCACGCCGGTGGCCATCACGAGCCGCCGCCAGCCGATGATGCGGCCACCGACGGCCGCAGTCCGGTGTCGCACGTCGAGCGACTCGACCACGGCCGAGGGCCGCATCTCGATCCCGCGGTCCTGCCAGTAGCCCGGATCCCGCAGGGCCAGGTCGCCGCGGGTGGCGCTGCCCGCCAGGAACGACTTGGACAGCGCCGGACGCTCATAGGGCAGGTGCGGTTCGTCGCCACAGACGACGACCCGTCCCTCGAATCCGAGCGCCCGCAGCGTCTCTGCTGTGTGGGAGCCGGCAAGGCCGGCTCCCAGGATCAGCACGTCGGTCTGTTCGGGTGTCATCGCAGCTCCTTCCCGTCCTCGTCAAGAACCGCGATCGCGCCCATCGGGCAGGCGCGGGCGGCCCCGATCGCGGCGTCCCGGCTTTCGGTCTGCGCCGGTGCCGTGGCGATGCCGTCGGCGCCGAGGGCGAAGAGGGACGGAGATTGCTCGATGCACGAGCCGTAGCCGGAGCAGATGGTGCGGTCGATGATGATGCGGTAGCTCATGGTGTCGTCCTTTCGGGTCGGTGGATCGGTGGGGTCATTGGGCGTTCGCGGCTGCCGCCGCGGCGGGCCGCTTGCGAGGGGTGAGGATGCGGACGAGCGTCAGCCACAGGACGGGCCCACCCGCCACGAGGGCGACGATCGGGCCGCCCAGCCCGGCCAGGTCGGTGCCGGACGAGATCGCGTGCACGAGCGCCAGCAGGAACGCCGCGAAGCTGGCGTAGTGCAGCCGCCGCCAGCCGCGCTGGCCGATGCGGCTGCGCATCCGGAAGGAGACGGCAAGCATCAGCGTCAGCCAGCCGGCGACCACGCCGGCCGCGATCGCCGCGGGGCGCCATGGAGCGGCGAACGGGATCAGCACGGCCGGGAGCCCGAACCCGAGTACCGGGTCCGCGAGCACCGCGGCGATGTGGAGCGCGATCATGCCCAGCCCCGTCCAGGCGAGGGTTCGATGCCACCCGAGCAGGCGAGCCTGATGGCGCGGCCCGAGCAGGCGGGTGCTCATGCCGAGCCCCAGCCACGTGGAGAGGGTGAGGATGCCGAAGGCAACCAGCCCGGCCGCGCGAGCGACCAGCCATGCCACCGGCAGCGCGGCTGCGACCGTCATGTCGCCACCGCCTCGAGATGGTCGACCAGGGGCACCCGGCCGACGGTGAACGGCGCGCCGTTCTCGGGTACGAGGATCGCGCCGAGATTCGGGCGGTGCGCCAGGTAGGCGCCGGCCTGCTCGACGGGCGTGATCGCAAGCGCGGTCGCGTGCGGCTCTGCCTCGAGCGCGCTGGGGGCGACAACGGTCACGGTCAGCGGCCCGGGCACGGCCGGACGCCCGGTGGCCGGATCGATCAGGTGGTGCCCGCTGCCGTCGGCGCCGAGCCGGCGGCGGTCGCGGCCCGAGGTGGCCACGCCGCCGCCGAAGAGCTCGAGCACGCCAAGCGGCCGGTCCTCGTCGCGCGGGTTCGCGACTGCGATCCGCCATGGGCCCAGGTCGGGGGCTGCACCCCAGGCGGCGATGTCGCCGCCGAGATCGACCATGGCGCCGGTCAGACGCGGGCTGACCGAGCGCATCACCGCCAGGGCCGTCGTCGCCGATAGCCCCTTGCCGATGCCGCCGAGGTCGACGGCAGATCCGGCGGCGAGACGCGCCCGGCTCGCGTCCGGGTCGAGCTCGATCGCCGCGCCCGCGCGCCAGCCGGCAATGCTGCCGGCATTGCGCGGGCGCAGGTGCTCGAACGACTCGTCGTATCCGGCCGCAACGAGCGCCGGAAGCACGGTCGGGTCGTACGCGCCGCCGGTGGCGGTGCGCGCGTCGACCGCGGCGGACAGCGCGCGCAGCAGCCGGTCGCCGACCGGCGTCCAGCGACCGGCGGCCGCGTTCAGCTCCGACAGGTCGCTGGACGGATCGAACCGCGAGAGCGCCCGCTCCTGCGCACCGATCTCGGACAGCGCAGCCTCGATCGCCCGCTTCGCCCCCGCTGCCTCCCAGATCGGGAAGGCGACGACGATCGAGCAGTCGGTGCCCATCGCCCGGAATCGATATGTGCGAAGCGTCCGCATCACGATGTCCGGGTGACGGCCGCGACCTGCGTCGCGGAGGTGGTGGAAGGGCGACTGGCGACTGTGGAGCTCGAGGTGACCGCGTGGGTCGTGGCCGATGTCGCGGACGGCGCCACCGGCGCCTGGCGAAGCGCCAGCACGGCGAAGACGGCCATCACCGCCCACATGGCGGCCATGCCTGCCCAGATTCGCTGCAGCATGGTCAGTCGCCCCCCTCCTGGTTGTCGGCCCAGGTGAACGGCGCCGGCGCCTGGGCCGACGTGGCAGCCGCCGGCGGTGCCGTATGGCTGTGGGCGAGGGACAACGTCCCCAGCCCGGCCGCCATGGTTGCCGTCGCAATGACGGCGGCAACGGTGAGGACATGTCGTTTGCTCGAGAGCATCGTGGGTCTCCTTGATCGGATGCACCTACGCTAGGAGGCCCGGTTGGGAGCGCGATGGACGCCGGTCGAGCGTTCGTCACGGCTTTGGTAAGGAAACGGATAGGGCCGAAGGCGGCGAGTATGGTTGGCGCATGGGGCAGCGACCACAACGGCTGCTGGTGATCGAGGACGATCCGGCAATCGCGCGGCTGCTGGAGGTGGAACTGCTGGAGGCGGGCTACGGCGTGGAGCTGGCGGCGACCGGCTCCGAAGGGCTCGCCGCGATCGAGCGCGCCGAGCCCGACATGGTGTTGCTGGACGTGCGCCTGCCCGACCTTGACGGGCTCAGCGTGTGCCGGGCGGCGCGCCGCTCCGGCCACCGGATGCCGATCCTGATGCTGACCGCGCTCGACCGGGTCGGCGACCGTGTGATCGGGCTCGATGCCGGTGCCGACGACTACCTCGCCAAGCCGTTCGCGGTGGAGGAGCTGCTGGCGCGGCTACGCGCACTGGCGCGGCGCGCCGAAGGCGCCGGGGGCCCGCTCGAGGTGGGGTCGCTCAGGCTCGACCCGGACACGCGCGAGGCCTCCGCCGACGGCCGTCCGCTCGAGCTGACCGCCCGGGAATTCGATCTGCTGACGTTCCTCATGCAGGCGCCCGGCCACGTCTTCACCCGGGAGCAGATCTACGAGGGCGTATGGGGCTACAGCTACCTGGGCGACTCGAAGGTGATCGACTACTTCGTCGGCTCGCTGCGACGCAAGCTGGGCGGGAACGTCGATGACTCCCCGATCCGGACGGTGCGCGGCGTCGGGTACACGGTCAGGCCGTGAGCTTCCGGCTGCGGCTGGCACTGCTGTTCGCCGGCACGATCACCGTGCTGGTCGTGGCCACCTGCGCCGCCACCTATCTGGTCGTGCGGTCGAACCTCCGCTCGGATGCACAGCGCGATGCCGCACGGCTCGCTCATTCCGCTGCCTCGGTCGAGGAGCCGCAGGAGCTTGCGCTCGATCGGCTGGCCGGCCCGGATGCCAGGGTGTGGGTCACCAACCCCGCCGGTGGGGTGGTGGCGAGCAGCCACGCGGCCGGGTCCGGCGAGCACACCGTCTCGGACGTCCAACGAGCGATTGCGCAGGCGCCGGACGGTGCCACCTGGGCGAAGGTGCCACGGCCCGGCGGTGGCTACGCGATCGTGCTGCTCGCCAACAGCCGGGTCACCGCGAGCCTGTCCACGCTGCTTTCGACGCTGATCCTGGTGGGGCTCGTGGTGGTGCTCGCCTCCGGCCTACTCGGCGCGCTGCTCGCGCGGCAGGCGCTGCAACCGGTCGATCGCATGCGGCGCCAGGCCGACGCGATCCCGGGCGACCAGCTCGACCGGCGCATCGATGAGGGGCGGCCCGACGAGCTGGGCCGGTTGGCCGCTGCCTTCAACCGGCTGCTGGCGCGAGCACAGGCCGCGACCGAGCAGCAGCGGCAGTTTGTCGGCGACGCGTCTCACGAGCTGCGCACGCCGGTCACCGCGCTGCAGGGGCACGCCCGTATCGTGGCCAGAGCCGCCGAGCGAGGCGACCTCGAGCAGGCCCGCGAATCGGCAACAATCGTGGGCGACACCGCCGCCAGGATGTCGCGGACGGTGAGCGACCTGCTGGCACTGGCGGAGGCCGACAGCGCCCGCCGAGACCTCCAGCCGGTCAGGCTCGACGAGGTGGCGGGCGAGGCCTGCGCGGAGCTGCGCGCCGCCTATCCCGAGCGGGTGGTGGAGGCGACCCTGGAGCCGGTCACGGTTGCCGGCGACGCCGGGCGGCTGCAGGAGCTGGTTCGGATCCTGCTCGACAACGCCGCCAAGTACAGCCCGGTTGACGCTCCCGTGGAGCTGACCCTGCGGTCATCGGCCGATGAGGCGGTGCTCGAGGTGAGTGACCACGGCCCCGGGCTTGCCGATGAGGATCGTGAGCACGCGTTCGAGCGCTTCTACCGCGGTGCCGCCGCACCGGGAACGGAGGGGAGCGGCCTGGGCCTCGCCATCGCCCGGGTGGTGGTCGAACGCCACGACGGCCGCATCACGGTGGGAGAGGCGCCCGGAGGCGGCACTGTCGTCAGGGTGGAACTGCCGGCGGAGCGCTAGGCCGGCGCGAGGCGTGATCGGAGCCGCCCCGGTTCGGTACCGGTTGCTGCGACCGGCCGATGCGGCATGCTTCGACAATGCGCACGTTCGCGGTGATCACGACATGCCTGCTGGCGCTTGCCGCCGCGGCATGCGGCAACGACGCACACGCGGTCGCCGCCCACGGACACACGGCGGCTCCGGCGGCCTCGTCAACCCCGCTTTGCGGCGCCGGCACGACCACCCCCATCACGCACGTCGTCCTCATCATGATGGAGAACACCTCCGCCTCGACGGCAAACGCGCTGCCGTTCGTCACGCGCCTGCGGCAGCACTGCGGGCTCGCGACCGACTATCACGCGGTCACGCACCCCAGCCTCGGCAACTACATCGCCCTCACCAGCGGGTCGATCCCGCGGTCGATCCGCGGCACCGACTGCAGCCCAAGCTCGACCTGTCGCAGCCTCCACGCCAGCATCTTCAGCCAGCTCGGCCCACGCTGGCGGGTCTACGCGCAGAGCATGCCGAGCACGTGCTACACCGGAACCACCAACCTCTACGCCGTCCGGCACACCGCCGCCCCGTACTACCCGGCCATCCGCACGGCCTGCATCCACCAGCAGGTGCGGCTGCGCGACCTGACAACCGCGCTCTCCGGCGGCCGGCTGCACCACTTCTCGCTGGTCGTGCCGAACGTCGTCGACGACATGCACAACGGCTGTGACAGCTGTGGCGACGACTTCCTGAAGACCTGGGTACGACGCATCCACCTGGCGCCGCAGTACCAGGACGGGTCCACTGTCATCTTCATCACCTGGGACGAGAACGACGGCAGCCCCGGGAACCACGTCTCCCTGCTCGCGCTCTCCCCGCGCACCCCGACGGGCGCCCGCATCACCACACGGCTGAACCACTACTCGCTGCTTCGCAGCATCGAGTCGCTCCTGGGGCTCCCCCATCTCGGCGCGGCCCGCACCGCACCGGGAGGCATCACCCGCGGCTTTGGCCTGCGCTAAAGCGCATCGTCACCCCGAGCCTGCGCAACGACGATCGCCGCCGCCGGGAGGCCCTGGCGCAGGAGAATCGTCACGGCGCGAGAGGCTACCCCGCGCGGGAACGTGCCAGTATCATCACGACGATGGCAGAGATTCGAGTCATGCGCGACGGCTCCGTCGACGTCATCCAACCGACCGGCGAGTACGACCTCTCGAACGTCGATGAGCTCAACGGGGCGCTCCGGGCATCGCTCTCGGACGACACGTCCAGCTGCCTGCTCGACCTGACCGAGGTGGCGTTCATGGACTCGTCCGTCATCCACACGCTCGTGCGCTGGTGCAACGACGTCCAGCTGAGCGAGCGCGAGGCGCTCGCGATCGTCAGCGGGGATGACGACACGGTTGCGTCACGGCTGCTCGACGCGGTCGGCATCCGCTCGCGGCTACCCGTGTTCTCGACCAGCCACAACGCCATGATGGCGCTCGTCGAGGGCCAGCGGTCGCGCGGCCAGCGCAGCCTCGAATGGCTCACCGACGCGGAGCTTCAGTCCGCCCGTGAGCAGGCGCAGCGCGCCTCCGATGAGGCCGGCCGGCGACTGCAGGACATCGACCGCGAGGAGAAGCGGCGGTCCCGCAACGGCGGCTGAGCTCGGCGCCGGCGCGACTGCTGTAGGGTCTCGCGGTCATGGCTTTCGGAACGGTCTGCATCTCACGCGACGTCGGCGCCGGCGGTGAGCAGGTGGGACGCGCGGTCGCCGATTCGCTCGGCTTCCGGTACGTCGACGAGGACATCGTCCGGACGGCCGCCGAGCGGGCGGGGGTCGACGTCGAGGACGTCTCGAGCGCCGAGCAGCGGCGAACGCTCGCCGGTCGGGTGCTCGACCTGGTCGCACAGGCAGGCGCACCCGAGGCCTACGCCTATGCCTCGCCCGAGATGGACGCCTACCGGCTGGCGGGCGCGGGCGACGGGATGATGGCGGTGATCCAGGAGGCGGTGCGCGAGACCGCCGACGCGGGCAACGCGGTGATCGTGGCGCACGCCGCCTCCCACGTGCTGGCGGGGCGCCCGGACGTGCTGCGCGTGCTCGTGACCGGCTCGCCGGAGACGCGGCAGAGCCGACTGGCCGGCGACGTCGGCGAGGAGCAGGCGCGCTCGGCCATCCGCGAGGGCGAGAAGGCCCGAGCGGACTACCTGCGCCGGTTCCACGACGTCAAGCAGGAGCTGCCCACGCACTACGACCTCGTGGTCAACACCGATCAGCTGGGCGTCGACGGCGCGGCCGCCGTCATCGTCGGCGCGGCGCGGGGGTAGCGACCCCGGGCGCCGAGGGCGCCCGAGGCCGCTGGATCACCCTAGGTCTGCCGGTTCACCCAGATGTCGCCGTGGGTCTGCGTGGAGTCGCCCTCGCCCATGATGGCCACGGCCTTGCCGGCGGAGTTGACCGCCACCATGTCGTAGTCGCCGTAGGGCATGCCGAATCCCGCAGCGGTCTTGTACGGCGCTCCGGTCGTCGCGTCCGAGACCTTCGCGTCCGATGTCCACGATGAGCCGCCGTTCGTCGACTGCCGCTCCCAGACATTCCAGCCGCCGCCTCGCTTGTCCATCCAGGTGATCACGATCGTCGACCCCTTGCCGGCCGCAGCGACCGAGGTCGCATCGGCACCGCCGGCAGAGGTCGTCGTCTCGGTCGCCGCGCTCCAGGTGGCGCCTGAGTCGGTCGACCTGCGCACGTACACCTTGCCGTTGGCGCCCACGCTGGTGGAGCCGCTGTAGAGGACGATCAGGTTGCCCGAGGCGTCTGAGGCCACGGTCGTGACGGAGGACGTGGCGAAGGTCGCGCCGGTGTTCAGCGTGTCGACGACCGTGCGCTGCCAGCTCGTCCCGCCGTTCGTCGAACGGAACACCACGATCGGCACGGGCCCCGTGTTCTTGGTGTTGTTGCCCTTCTCCGGGTACTCGGAGGCGGACATGACGACGGTGCCGTTGGGCAGCACCGTGCCGCCGTTGGGGTAGTAGTAGATGTACTGCTCGTTGGTGATCTGCAGCGGGGCAGACCAGGTCGCCCCCGAGTCGTGCGAGGCCACGGACACGGTGTTCCCGTGCGAGGCCCACATGACGTAGATGTCCTGGCCGTTCGCGCTCGCCGTCATCCAGGGCTTGTCCGCCCAGGATCCCGCCGAGATCTGCACCGGCGCTGTCCAGGTGGCGCCGTGGTCGGACGACGTGCTGAACTTGATGTGGTTCCCCTGCATGAACGTTGCGTAGACCGCCCCGGTCGAGGCGGTGGCGAGCGTGACGTCGTACTCGCCCTTCCCGCAGGACGCGCACAGCGGCTTGGCGGTGCCCCATGTCGCGCCGTTGTCGGCGGATACGCGGTAGTAGATGGACACCCCGTTGGACGCGTACTGCATCCAGGCGGTGTAGACGTAGGTACCGCTCGGGTCCGCGGCCACGGCCGGCTCCCAGCCATCGCCGATCGACGGCGAGGAGATCAGCGCCTCGCCCTGCCAGCCCGTGGTCGCCGCCCTGACACGGGCCTGCCCCGCCGCGACTGCGAGCAGCGCCGCAAGCGTCATCGCCGCGGCCACCCGGGCCGCCATGGATCGTCTTGACACGCCGTCCCTCCTTCAGCTCGAGATCTGCAGCCGCGAACGTATCGACTGCCGCAATAGCCCGTCAACCAGCCCCGCCTATCAAAACGGCGCCACGGTCGTCCAAGCACGTGCCGACGCCGTTCGGTTACCATCGGCGCCCCGACGAAAGGACCCGGAGCTCATGCGACGCAGCAGGTGTGTGGTTCTCGCCCTTCCTCTCCTGGCCGTACTGGCCGTAGCCTGCGGCGGCGGCTCGTCCAGCAGCAGCAGCAGCGGCGGCGGCTCGTCCAGCAGCAGCTCCGGCGGCGGCCACTACGGCGGCACGCTGACGCTGCTCGCCAACAGCAACTGGGGCACCGCCGACCCGGGCAAGAACTACACGCTGCAGGAATGGCAGCTGCTGCGGCTCACCCATGACGGCCTCGTCCAGTTCCGGGCGGCCGGCGGAACGGCCGGCACCGAGCTGCAGCCCGACCTGGCCACCGCGATCCCGAAGCCGACAAACGGCGGGAAGACCTACACCTTCACGCTGCGGCCGGGCATCAAGTTCT
>DASQYY010000006.1:0-13127 GCA_035638975.1 Gaiellales bacterium | reverse complement strand
TCGCCGTTGACGATCCCCTCGAAGAAGCTCTTGCGCTCCTCGTAGGTGGGGAGCGTGGCCTTCGCCCATCCGCGGGCGTCATTCAGCAGCTCGGCCAGCTCGGCGTACTCCGTGCCGAACAGGTCTCCGATCTCCCGCTTCATGCGCTTTGCCAGCGCCGGGCTGGAGCCGGCGGTGGAGATGGCGATCGCGATCGGGCCGGTGCGGACGATCGCCGGCAGGATGAAGCTGCAGAGCGGCGGGACGTCGACCACGTTGCAGAGCATCGCCCGGCGCTCGGCCTCGTCGAACACGGCGACGTTGACGTCAGTGTCGCTGGTCGCGGCGATGGCGAGGAAGTGCCCGTCGAGGTCGCCCGGCTGGAAGCGGCGGACGGTCAGCTCGATGTCGCCGGCGTCGGCCAGCTCCTGCACGGCGGCGCTCACCTCGGGCGCGATCACGTGCACGCGCGCGTCGCAGGCCAGCAGGCCCTCGACCTTCTCCAGGCCGACCGACCCGGCTCCGACGACGAGGCACCGCCGGCCGGTGAGCTTGAGGCAGGCCATGTAGAACGTGGTGGAGAGCATGTCCGCCACGCAGCGCTGGTCGCAGAACTCGAGCCGGTGCTGGCAGACGCAGGGCTTGCCTCGGTAGGCCTGAGCTGGCATGGCTGCATCGTAGCGACGGGCGTGCGGCAGCCGAGGGGCATGCGGTAGACTCGCCCACCCGACCGGAGGTTCCGATGGGTATGACGTATCAGCGGCCGCGCGACGAGCATGTCTCCGCCACCATGGCCACCCGGCTGCTCACGATCGGCCCCGGCGAGACGCTGCAGGAGGCCGCGCACCGCATGGCCGACCGGCGCGTCGGGGCGATACTCGTCACCGAGGGCGAGGCGCTGGTGGGCATCCTGACCGAGCGCGATGTGCTGCGGGCGGTGGGCCGGGGCACGATCGAGGGCACCGTCGAGCAGTGGATGACGCGCGACCCGATCACCGTGGGGCGGGACGCGACCAACGGCGAGGCGGCGATGATGATGATCCACGGCGGGTTCCGGCACGTGCCGGTCTGCGACGAGGGCACGCTGATCGGGATCGTCTCGATCCGCGACCTGCTGACGCTGCCGAACGAGTCGCCCAAGGGCGTCTGAGCGGCCTCCTCGTCACATTCGTGTGCAGACCGGTCGCGATCGCGTCACATCACGGTCGGTGGCGGAAAAGTGCCTGGCACCTTTCCGCCACCGGGCGGCCGCATGCCTGACCCTCCGGTCGTCGAGCGGGTAGGCTTGGCGGCATGACGACAGGCATCTTCACCCTCCCAGAACCGTACAACGAGCCGGTCCGCGATTACGCGCCGGGCTCACCCGAGCGTGCCAGCCTCAAGCAGCGCTTGGCCGAGCTGGACGGCCAGCAGATCGAGATCCCGATGATCATCGGGGGCAAGGAGGTGCGCACCGGCCAGACCGCCAAGGCCGTCAAGCCGCACGCCAAGGAGCACGTCCTCGCCGAGTTTCACAAGGGCGGCGCCGAGCAGGTCGATCAGGCGATCGCCGCCGCTCGTGAGGCCCACCGGGAATGGTCGAACACGCCGTGGGAGGAGCGTGCCGCCGTGTTCCTTCGCGCCGCCGACCTCCTGACCGGCCCGTGGCGCGACACGATGAACGCCGCCACCATGCTCGGCCAGTCGAAGACGGTCTACCAGGCCGAGATCGACGCGGCCTGCGAGCTGGCCGACTTCTGGCGCTTCAACCCGACCTACATGCGGCGGATCATGCAGGAGCAGCCGCGCTCGTCGAAGGGCGTCTGGAACCGTATGGAGTACCGGCCGCTCGAGGGCTTCGTGTTCGCCGTCGCGCCGTTCAACTTCACCGCCATCGCCGGCAACCTGTCGACCGCCCCCGCCCTGATGGGCAACACGGTGGTGCTGAAGCCGGCCTCGACGGCGGTGTACTCGACCTACTTCCTGATGAAGCTGCTGGAGGAAGCCGGCCTGCCGCCGGGCGTGATCAACATGGTGCTCGGCTCGGGCGCGACGATCGGCGACGCCGCCCTGCGCTCACCGGAGCTGGCGGGCATCCACTTCACTGGTTCGACCGCGGTGTTCCAGTCGATGTGGAAGACGGTCGGCGACAACATCGCGAGCTATCACGGCTACCCGCGCATCGTCGGCGAGACCGGGGGCAAGGATTACATCGTCGCGCACCCGTCCGCCGATGCCGGCGCAGTTGCCACGGCGATCGTCCGCGGCGCGTTCGAGTACCAGGGGCAGAAGTGCTCCGCGGCGTCGCGCGTGTACGCGCCGACGAACCTCTGGCCCGAGATCCGCGAGGCGCTCATGACCGAGGTGCCCACGATCAGGATGGGGCCCGTCGAGGACTTCAGGAACTTCATGGGCGCCGTGATCGACGAGAACGCCTTCACGACGCAGGAGCAGGCGATCGAGCAGGCGAAGCGGTCGGACGATGCCGAGATCGTGGTCGGCGGCGACGCGGATGACAGCGAGGGCTACTTCGTGGCGCCCACGGTGGTCGCGACGACCGACCCGAACTTCGACCTGATGGAGCGGGAGCTGTTCGGGCCCGTGGTGACCGCCTACGTCTACGACGAGAAGCGCTACGAGGACACCCTGGACGTGGTCAACGCGACCTCGCCGTACGCGCTCACGGGCGCGGTGTTCGCCACCGAGCGGCCGGCGATCGAGACGGCGCACGAGCGGCTGATTCACTCGGCCGGCAACTTCTACGTGAACGACAAGCCGACCGGAGCCGTGGTCGGGCAGCAGCCGTTCGGCGGGTCGCGCGCGTCCGGTACCAACGACAAGGCCGGCTCGATGTGGAACCTGATCCGGTGGACGAGCCCGCGGACGATCAAGGAGACGTTCGTGCCGCCGTCGGACTACCGCTACCCGTTCATGGCCGAGGAGTAGGTGGACGCCCGGGCGTCGCAGGCCCTTGCCTCGCTCCCCGGCCGTCGCGCCGTGCCCGCCACCTCGCAGGACGGCGCCCAGATCCCGTGCGACCCGTTCCAGCTGGACGGCGACACGCTGCGCGTGTACCTGCCCCGCCTGCAGATGGCGGGAATCGACCGCCTGACGCTGCGGTTCGCCGTCGGCAACACGCCCTGGCGGGCGGAGTTCGAGCTGACCGAGGCGGAGTACCACACGTTCGAGCAGGCGATCGGCGTGCTGCGGCTGGTGACGGTCGAGCAGGACGGCGCCGGGCGCCAGTCGGCTCGCGCGCAGCTGCGCCAGCCGGGCGTCCTGACGGCGATCTTCTGCGCCAACGCGGTGGAGGGGAATGAGTACGACGTGCGGGTGGAGGACATCTCCGAGACCGGCGTCCAGCTCTCGACCGAGCTGGTGGTCGAGCCGGGGGACGAGTTCGCAGTGACGACGGAGCTCGAGAGCCGGCGCGTTCGCGTGGAGGCCAAGGCGGTGAAGGCCTGGGGCGGCACGTACGGGCGCACGACGGTGGGCGCCCGGATCACGAAGATCTCCGAGGCCGACCTGATGGCTGTGCGACGCCTGGCCGCGCGGGCGGGCTGACGCCCCCCGGGCCGGCGGTCTCGAGGCGGGACGGATCGGGCGTCACCGAACCGTGGCGGCATCGTGACCGGCGGTGCGTGATTAGCGTACGGGGATGACGCAGCCGGCCATGCCCCGGGTGGTCGCGTCGTTCGCCGCGATCTACCTCGTGTGGGGCTCGACCTTCCTGGCCATCCGCTGGGCCGTCGAGACGATCCCGCCGTTCCCCATGATGGCGGCGCGCTGCCTTTTGGGAGGGGCCATCCTGCTCCTCCTCTCACGCCTTCGCGAGCCGTCGTCCGAGTGGCCGGCCCGCGAGCAGTGGCTGGGAGCCGCCGTGGTGGGCACCCTGTTCTTCGTCTGCTGCCACGGGCTGCTTGCGCGGGAGGAACAGCACGTCCCGTCCGGGATCGCCGCGCTGTGCCTGGCGACGATCCCGCTGTTCGTGCCGCTGCTGGCCTGGGCGATGCTGGGCTCGGGACGTCCGTCCCTGCGCACCGCGCTGGCGCTGATCGCGGCGTTCGCAGGCGTCGCCCTGCTCGTCGCGCGGCAGGGGTCGGGCGGCGGCCTCTCGGCAGCAGACGCCGCCCTGCTGATGTTCACCGCGTTCTCGTGGGCTGCGGGCACGATCGCGAGCCGCCGGCTGCCGGTGCCGCGCGCCCCGCTCGCGGCAGCGGCCGCACCGCTGCTGGCGGGAGGCGTGCTCCTCACGCTGCTTTCGATCGTTTCCGGGCAGGCTGCCGATGTGCACCCGTCGCAGGTGAGCGCGCGGTCGCTCGGCGGCCTGCTCTACCTCGTCCTGATGGGCACGGTTGTCACCTTCGCCGCCTACATGTGGCTGCTCGACCACGTGGCGCCGACTCGCGTTGCGACCTACGCGTTCGTGAACCCGGCCGTGGCGGTGCTGCTCGGCTGGGCCGTGGCGAGCGAGGATGTCGGCCCGGTGACGCTGATCGCCACGGCCGTCATCATCGTCGCAGTGGCCGTTGCGGTCACCGACCGCTCGACCGGCACCGCGCGGCAGCGGGCGGAGGCGGGGGAGCCGGTCAGCGCGGTGGCCGACTAGCTTGACCTCGGGCGGACGGCCGCGAGGACGGCCGCTCTGGCCTCGCGCGAGCGGCAGAAGGCCCGGAACACGGCGACCTCCGGAAGCTCCGGCCCGCCCTCGCGCTGGAGCACGAACCACGAGCGTCGCAGCGGCGCACCCGCCATGGGGACGCGGACGAGCGCCCCGGATGCGAGCTCTGCGCCGGCCGCGTGCGTGGACAGCAGCGTGATGCCGAGCCCGACAGCCGCCGCCTGCTTCACCGCACCGTTCGACCCGAGCGTCATCGTCGAGCGCGGCACGATGCCCGCCTCCTCGAGGAACGCCTCGACCGTCGCCCGCGTCCCCGACCCGCGCTCTCGCAGCAGCCACGTCTCATCGGCCGGGTCGCTGACGGGATGATCGGCTGCGGCGACGACGACCAGTCGGTAGTCGAGGAAGGGCACGCCGGTGATCCCCGCCCCCGCCGGCGGCCTGCCTCCGACCGCGACGTCGACCTGGCGCCGGGCAAGCAGATGGAACACCTCCTCGCGGTTGCCGACCTCCAGCGAGAGGTCGATCTGCGGTGCGCGCTCCCGGAGGGCCTTGAGCAGCGGCGGCACCACGTGCTCGGCGGCGGTCGTCACCGCCGCCAGGCGCAGCGTCCGCGCGCCGCGCAGCTCGCGCAGCGCCTGGTCGCGGAGACCGAGCAGCTCCGCGGCGTAGCGCGCGAGCGTCTCGCCGGCCGGGGTCAGCACGATCCCGCGGCCCTGGCGCGTGATCAGCTCCACTCCCAGGTCGCGCTGCAGCGCCGATACGGCGGCCGAGACGGCCGGCTCGGTGACCACCAGCGCAGCGGCCGCTCCCCGCACGGAGCCCGCGCGGGCGACGGCGAGGAAGGTGGCCAGCTGCCCGAAGGTCATCAACCGCGAGGTTATCAGTCACGGCTGGGGATTCATCTCGGTCTTCCGGTTCGAGCCCGCCGGTAGAGTCTGCGGATGGCGCGACCGGTCATCCTCGGCATCGTCGGCGATTCAGCCAGCGGCAAGACGACGCTCACACGCGGCCTGGTGCGGCTGCTCGGCCAGGACCAGGTGTCGCTGATGTGCCTGGACGACTACCACCGCTTCGACCGGTCCCAGCGCGCTGGGCTGGCCGTCACCCCGCTCGATCCGAGCTGCAACCACATGGACATCATGGCGCAGCACCTCGCGCTGCTCCGGCGCGGGCAGCCCGTCCTCAAGCCGGTGTACCGGCACGCGGACGGCACCTTCGGGCCGCCGGTGCGCCTGGAGCCCGGTCGCTTCTTGATCGTCGAGGGGCTGCTCGGCTACTACACGGAGGAGCTGCGCTCGTGCTTCGACATCCGTGTCTTCCTCGACCCGCCCGAGAACATGCGAAGGCGCTGGAAGGTCGTGCGCGACTGCTCCCGTCGCGGCTACACGACGACCCAGGTGCTGGAGGAGCTCGATCGGCGGGAGGCGGACTCCGACCGGTACATCCGTCCGCAGCGACACCACGCCGACATGGTGGTGCGCTTCGCGCCGCCGCCCGGGCTGGACGAGCAGGACGGGACGCACCTCGACGCGCACCTGCTGCTGCGGCCGGGCCTTCCCCATCCCGACCTGTCCGACGTGGTCGGCGACGACCCCGAGCACGCGCTCTCGCTGGTCGGCGCGGACGGCGAGCAGGACCTGCGGGTGCCTGGGCGGCTCGAGCCCGCGGTGGCGCTCGAGCTGGAGGAGCGGATCTGGGAGCACATGCACTTCGCGAGCCATCTGCGCTCAGAGCGGCTCGGGGAGTTCACCGTCGGCACCGACCTCCACCGCAGCGACTCGCTTGCGATCGTGCAGCTGCTCGTGCTGTACCACCTCGTCACCGCGCGGGCCAAGGTGGCGCTGGGCGGCGCGGACGCCGCCACGCGAAGCTAGCCAGGTTTCCGCGGCAATCCGCCGGCGACGTCCCACGAGCTGTCCGCCATCGCCTGCTCCAGCGGCCCCAGGTCTGCCACCGGCAGCGATCCCGCCCGCCAGCGCGGCGCGTGGCGGCGCACCTGCTCGTACACCCGCGCCGTGCCCGCCCCGAGCTCGGCGGACCGCTCCCGCAGGTCGACCGCCTGCGCCGCGAGGTACAGCTCCACGGCGGCGACGTAGCGTGCCAGCCGGGTCATCTCCACGAGCCGGCGGGCCGAGATTGTCGTCGGGATCACCCTGTCCTCGATGCCCTCCGCCACGCTGCTGGTGGGGAGCTCGAGCGTTGCCGGCTGCGCGAGCAGCCGCGCCTCCGCCGCGGCAGCCGTCGCCCCGTAGACGACGATCCCGAGCCCATCCTGGCTGGACGCGTCGTCCTCGCGGAGCCCGGTCGGCAGCCCGCTGAATGCCGAGTACACGAGCTTGTTCGACCGCTCGCACGAGGCCGTGACGACGTGTGCGAGCGCCAAGCGCAGGTAATCGATGGTGACGCCGTAGGGCACCGAGTCGAAGTTGCCGTTCGACAGCGCACGGCCGTCCGGCGCGATCGAAGGGTTGTCATGAGAGGCGACGAGCTCGGCCTCGACGATCGCGCTGCTGTGCTGCAGCGCCACCCGTGCGGCCGAGTGCGTCTGCGGCACCACCCGCATCGTCAGCGGGTCCTGCAGGTGGCGGTGCATGCCCCCCTCGATCAGCCGGCCGCCCGCAAGCAGTGACCGCATGCGCTCGACCGCCTCCGCGATCCCCGGAACCGGTCGCGCATCGGCGATCGCGGGGTCGAGCGCCTCGACGTTGCCCAGCATCCCCTCGAAGGTCAGCGCCGCCGACTCGTCGAACCGGTCGAGCAGCGCCGCGACGTCGCCCAGTGCGAGGGCCGTCCAGCCCAGCGTGAACGCGTTGGAGTTGACGAATGCCAGCGCCTCCTTGTCGGCCGGCCGCCATGGCTCGAGCCCCAGCTCACGCAGCTGCTCCCCCGACTCGCCCTCGCCCGTGAGCGCCGAGCCGAGATCCGCCAGC
Source organism: Gaiellales bacterium (assembly GCA_035638975.1). Lineage (GTDB taxonomy): Bacteria > Actinomycetota > Thermoleophilia > Gaiellales > JAICJC01 > JAICYJ01. Next base: position 5,615 of record DASQYY010000006.1, on the reverse strand, counting down.
GGCCCGAGATCGGATTGCCCGAGCGACCCGGTCGTGCGCACGGCCGGCGCGAAGCCCGCGTTCAGCGCATCCAGCAGCAGCTGCACCAGCTCGAGCCGCACGCCGCCACGGCCGCGCGCGAACCCGGCCGCCTGCGCGAGCATCGCCGCCCGGACGACCGGCTCCTCGACCGCGGGCCCGGTGCCGGTGCGATGCGAGAGCACCAGCAGGCGATTGAACGCCTCCTGCTCCGACTGGCCGACCGGCACGCGCTTCAATGCCCCGACGCCGGTGGTCAGCCCGTAGACCCGCTCGCCGCGCTCCAGCAACGCCTCGGTCACGTCGCGGCCCCGCAGCACCCTCGCGGCCGCCGGCTCGGCCAGCGTCACCCTCCGCCGGCCGCGGGCGACGGCGACGACGTCCTGGATCCCGAGGCGGTCGTCGAGCTCGAGCGGGGGCTGCGCCATCGCCTGATCATCGCCCATGGCGCTCACCTCGCGTCGACGAACGGATCGCCGAGCACGCCCGCCTGCACCTCGACGCCGAGGCCGGCACCCGGTGGCGCCGCGAGGCGGCCGCCGGATGGCGCCGGCATGCCCGTGGCATTGTCTGCCGTCACCCAGGCGTTGAAGTCGACCGTCGCGCCGCGCACGGGTTCGGGAGTGGAGAGGGACACGTGCACCATGGCTGCGGTGTCGATGGTCGCACCGCCGGTGTCCTCCACCGTGACAACGAGCCCGGCCTCCACTGCGACATCGCGCAGCAGGGCGGCCGGTGTCACGCCCCCGACCCGCGACAGCTTGATCGTCACGCCGTCGGCGATGCCATCGGACCGCACGGCGAGCAGGTCGTCGAGGGTGACGATCGACTCGTCCAGCAGCATCGGCACGGCGCACCGCCGCCGGACCGCCCTGCACTCCGAGAGCGTCGCGCACGGCTGCTCGAGCGCATGGTCGACGTCGCCCGTCATGCCCGCAAAGCGGATCGCCGCGGCCGACGTCCAGCCACCGTTCGCATCGGCAACCAGGGCGACCTCGGGGCCGACCGCATCGCGCACCGCTCGCAGGCGGTCGGCATCCACGCGCGGATCGCCGCCGACCTTGACCTGCAGGCGCCGATAGCCCGAGCCCACCAGCCGCCGTGCGAGGCCGGCTGCGTCGTCCACGGCAAGCGGCGGCACCGACCGGTAGAGCTCGACCGTGTCGCCGAACCGGCCGCCGAGCGCCTCGCACAGCGGCTGCCCGCGCTCGCGCGCCGCGGCGTCCCAGCACGCCATGTCGATCGCCGAGCGCACATAGGGGTGGCCGCGGAGCAGGGCGCCCATGCGTCGCGCGAGCGCACGCGGCTGCGCCGCGTCCATTCCCAGCAGCTGCGGGGCGAGCTCGGCCACACCCGCGCGCGCCCCCGCGGCGAACGCGTCCGAGTAGAAGGAGCCGAGTGGCGCCATCTCGCCCCAGCCGGTCACGCCCGATGCGGTGTCGACAGCCACCACCACCGCGTCGAACCCCTCAGCTGAGCCGCCCGAGGTGCCGTAGCTGCCCTCGGCGAACGGCTGCCAGTGCCGGTAGGCGCGGATCGCGGTGATCGCGCTCAATCGCCCAGCTCGGCCCGGCGCCGGACGACGTAGGCGTCGAGAGCTGCGCGCACGTCGGGGTCGAGTACCGGCTGCTCGTAGCGGTCGAGCGCCTCCCGCCACAGCCTCGCCGCGCGGTCGGCCGCGTCGAGGCCGCCGCGCGACTGCCAGCGCTCGAAGTTCTCCGTGGACGAGAGCAGCGGCCGGTAGAAGCAGTCGCGGAATCGCTCCAGCGTGTGCGCGGCGCCGAAGAAGTGGCCGCCGTAGCCGACCTCCTGGTGGGCATCGAACGCCAGCGACGCCTCGTCGATCTCCATCGGCCGGAACTCCTCCTTCAGCACCCGCAGCATCTCGATGTCGACGATGAACTTCTCGAAGCCGGCCACGAGCCCAGACTCGAGCCAGCCCGCGGCGTGCTCGACGTAGTTCGCGCCCGCGAGGAACGCGGGGAGCATCGTGTTCAGGCCCTCGTACGCAGCCTGGGCGTCGGGGGTCTGGCTCGAGGTGAGGAACCCGCCGCCCGCCCGCCACGGCAGCCCGAAGCGCCGGGCGATCTGGCCCGACGCAAGCAGGCCGAGCGCCGACTCGGGCCCGCCGAAGCCGGGGGAGCCGGACTGCATGTCGGTGTGGGACAGGAACGACCCGAGGATGACGGGAGCCCCGGGCCGCACCAGCTGGGTGAGGCACAGCCCGGCCAGCGCCTCGGTCGTCTGCTGCACGAGCGCGGCCGGCGTCGACACGGGGGCCATCGCGCCCATCAGCAGGAACGGCGTGATCACGTTCACCTGGCCGGCCTCGGCGTACACCATCATCGCCTCGAGCATCCGCGTGTCGAAGCGCAGCGGCGAGTTCGCGTTGACAACCGCGAAGACGCGCGCCTCGGGGTGCTCGGGATCGCTCCCGCCGAACAGGATGTCCGTCATGGCGATCGAGTCGTGCGCCGCTTCGCCCGTGATCACGGCGCCGAGGTAGGGCTTGTCGGTCAGCGTCTGGACGGCGAGCAGCATGTCCAGGTGCCGTGAGTCGAGCGGGCGGTCGTTCGGCTCGCAGCAGAGGCCGCCCGGCGTGTCCAGCTCGTCGAACACCTGGCTGAGGCGGACGAGCTGCTCGAAGTCGGCCATCGTCGCCTCACGCCGCTCGTCACCGAGGCGCACGAACGGCGGCCCCTGTGTCGGAGCGAAGAACATGTGGCTCCCTCCGACATTGATTGTCCGGTCGGGGTTGCGCGCCGCCAGCTCGAACTCGGCCGGCGCCTTCGCAACCTGCTCGAGCACGAACTCCGGATCGAAGCGGACGACGTTTCCGTCCACCGACTGGCCCGCCTCGCGGAAGCGGGCGACCGCGTCGTCGTGGAGGAACTCGACGCCCATCTCGGAGATCAGCCGTCGCCAGCCGCGCTCGAACACGGCCATCGCATCCTCGGACAGGATCTCGTACCGCGGCATCCGGTTCTCGAACATGAGCCGGGAGGCTACCGGGAACCGCGTTATCATCGCGACCTATGCGCGTTGCGGTCGTGGGACTGGGGACGATGGGGGCGCCGATGGCGCGGCACCTGCTCGCCGCGGGCCACGAGGTGACGGTGCACAACCGCACCCGGGAGCGTGAGCTGCCGCTCGCCGAGGCCGGCGCCGTCCGGGCGGCCAGCCCGGCCGAGGCCGCCGCCAACGCGGAGGCGGTGCTCACGTGCGTCTCCGACACGCCCGACCTCGAGCAGGTGCTGCTCGGCCCCGGCGGCGTGGTGGAGGGGCTGCGGCGCGGCGGGGTGGTCGTGGACTGCTCGACCGTGTCGCCCTCGGCCACCGCGGAGCTGGCGGCGCGCCTGGAGGAGCGCGGCCTCGGCCTCGTGGACGCCCCGGTGTCCGGCGGGTCAGAGGGCGCCGAGAAGGGCACGCTGACCATCTTCGTCGGCGGGCGGCCGGAGCACGTGGAGGTGGCGCGGCCGGTGCTCGAGGCCTTCGGCTCGCGAATCACCCACCTCGGCCCGAGCGGGTCGGGCCAGATGGCCAAGGCCGTGAACCAGGTCATGATCGCCGGTACGTACGCCACGGTTGGCGAGGGGATCGCGCTCGCCCAGGCGGCCGGCCTGCCGCTGGCGGAGCTGCTGGAGGCGTTGTCCGCCGGGGCGGCAGGCTCGTGGGTGTTGTCCAACCGGGCGAGCAACATGGTGAACGACAGCTATCCGCTGGGCTTCAAGGTGTCGCTGCATCGGAAGGACGTCGCCATCGCGCTGGACGAGGCGCGGCGCCTCGGAGTGCACCTCGCCGTCTCAGACCTCGTGCTGGAGGAGGAGGACGAGCTGATCATCGAGGGATTCGGCGACGAGGACGTCAGCGCGCTCGCGCGCATAGCCAAACGGCGCCCGGACCGGGCATGACGCTCGAGGTTCGCCCGGTCGAGGGCGAGGAGGAGCTCCGCGCGTTCGCACGTGTGCATGCGACCGCCTTCGGCCATCGCTGGGAGGACGACAAGCTCGAGAACGTGATCCTGCCGTGGCTGCCCCAGGTGCACGCGATCGCCGCGTTCGACGGCGGCACGATCGTGGGCGTGAGCGTCGACCAGCCGTTCGAGATGACGCTGCCGGGCGGGCGGATGGCACCAATGCGAGGCATCACCTGGGTCGGGGTGCTGCCGACGCACCGCCGTCGCGGCGCCCTGCGCGCGATGATCGAGCACCAGCACGCGGCCTTCCGCGAGGCGGGGCTGGCCTTCTCAGCGCTGTTTGCCTCGGAGACGACGATCTACGGCCGCTTCGGCTACGGGCCGGCCACGGCGCTCGCGGCCGAGGCCGACATCGACACCCGGCACGGGCGGTTCGCCGTGCCGTTCACCGACTCGGGGTCCATGGTCATCCTCGAGGAGCCGGAGCCCTTCACGGTCGTGCGGGAGGTGATCGACCGGGCCCGCCTCGGCATCCCCGGCGAGATCGACCGGATGGACCAGGACATCACGGACGGGTTCAAGGTGGCCGACCGCGCCGAGTTTCGCGTTGCCCATCGTGACGCGGAGGGCAGGTGGGACGGGTACGCGGCCTACACGATCGCCGAGCACTGGGAGCACGATGCCCTTCCGGCGAACCGGGTGAAGGTGGGCGCGCTGCTGTCCGCGACCACGGAGGCGCACGCAGCGCTCTGGCGCTACCTGCTCGACATCCCGCTCGTCCGCACCGTCGTCGTCGGCAACCGCCCGCTGGACGACCCCATTCGCTGGCTGCTGGCGGAGTGGCGGTACTACCGCGTCCGTCACGTCGTGGACGGGCTCTGGGTTGCCCTGCTCGACCTGCCCGCGGCGCTTCAGGCGCGCGGCTACCTGACGGACGGTGAGGTCGTGCTGGCGGTCGACGGGACGCGGTACCTCGTGCAGGCCGGCGCGGGGGAGGGGCGCTGCCTGCCGACCGACCGGGAGCCGGAGATCGAGCTGGGCGCATCCACGCTCGCGTCCGTGTTCCTCGGCGGCTACCGGTTCACGGCGCTGCGCGAGGGCATGCGGCTGCGGGAGCTCGTCCCGGGTGCCTGTGTGAGGGCGGACGCGCTGTTTCGCGCGGAGCGCGATCCGTGGTGCAGCTACGGCTTCTGAGGGAGGAGCATGTGAGGAGCGTCAACATTCACAACGTCCCGCTCGACCGCTCGCAGGAGCAGCCGGGATTCAGCTGGACCGCCGCCGTGCTGGGCCCGCGCATCGGCGCCGTGGAGATGGGTGCCACGCTGTACGAGCTGCCGCCCGGGCAGGCGAGCTTCCCCTACCACTACGAGTACGGCTGCGAGGAGTGGCTGCTGGTGGTGACCGGGACGCCCACGCTGCGTGACCCCGAGGGCGCGCACCGGCTGGCGGTGGTCGCGCTCTCAGGGCCGAACCGAGAGACGCTGATCCAGCGGTACGAGCGGGCCGCCGAGCTGCTGCCCTTCGAGCTCACGCCCGTCACGGCCGGGGCGCTGCGCTACGCCTCGCCCTCCCAGTAGTCGACGGCGTCGGCCCGCCGGGCGATCACGTCCTCCCGGTCGTCGCCGGTGTACGCCATGACCTTGTCGCTGTCTGGGAAGACGACGACCGCCGGCCGCCCCTT
>DASQYY010000005.1:0-6239 GCA_035638975.1 Gaiellales bacterium | reverse complement strand
CGTCGCAGTCGTCCTGCACACCGAGCACGGCCCGATCGTGCACACCGGGGACTTCAAGGTCGACATGACGCCGGTCGACGGCCGCCCGATCGACATCGACCGCCTGCGGGCGCTGGGCGACGCCGGCGTGGCGCTGTTGATGGCCGACTCGACCAACGCCGAGAACCCGGGGACGACCCCGTCGGAGATGACCGTGGGCCCAAGCATGCGGCGGATCATCGGGGAGGCCCGGGGCCGCGTGATCGTGACCTCGTTCGCGTCGCAGATCCACCGGCTGCAGCAGGTGATCGACGCTGCCGCGGCCAACGGCCGCAAGGTCTGCGTGATCGGCCGCTCGATGGTGCGCAACCTGAACATCTCGCGCAACCTCGGCTACGCCGAGGTGGACGACGAGATCATGCTGAAGCCGCGTGACCTCGACTCCGTGCTCCCGCACGAGGTGGTGGTGCTCTGCACCGGCAGCCAGGGGGAGCCGCGCTCGGCGCTCACGCGCATGGCGCACGGCGACCATCCGGCCCTGCAGATCCACCCGACCGACACGGTCGTCATGTCCTCGAAAGCCGTGCCGGGCAACGAGGTGAACGTGGGGGAGACGGTGAACCGGCTGAACCGGATGGGCGCGACGGTGCTGACCGAGAACAACGCCTACGTGCACGTCTCCGGGCACGGCTCGGCGGAGGAGCTCCGCCGGATGCTGGAGCTGGTGCGCCCGCGGACGTTCCTCCCGATTCACGGCGAGTACCGGATGCTGCGGGCCCATGCGCGGATCGCGGAGGCGGCGGGCGTTCCGGAGCACGCGGTGCGCGTGGCCGACAACGGCATGGTGCTCGAGCTGGACGGCGAGGGGCTGTTCGTGACCGGGCAGATCGAGACCGGCATGACGCTGGTCGACGGCTACTCCGTCGGCGACGTGCGCGACGAGGTGCTGCGGGACCGGCGGCGCCTGGCCAGCGACGGGGTGCTGATCGTGGTGGCCACGATCGCGGCCGAGAGCGCGGAGGTCGTGAGCGACCCGGAGGTCGTCGCGCGCGGGTTCGAGATGCCCGACGGCGACGGGCAGGAGCTGCTGGACGCGTCGCGCGAGGCGGTGGACGAGGTGCTCGCACGCTGCCTGGCCCAGCGGATGACGGAGCCCAACCTGCTGCAGCAGGAGCTGCACGACGCGCTGGCGCCGCTGGTGCACCGGATGACCGGCAAGCGGCCGATGGTGCTGCCGGTCGTCGTCGAGGTCTGACGGGGCCAGCCCTGAGGCTGACCCCGGTTGCAGCCGCGGCCTACCGCTTCGCCAGGTCGAACCCCTCCGCCAGCTCCTCCTCGCTGCGCTCGATCGCCGGCTGCTCCGCCTTCACGTCCAGGTTCCTCGTGAACAGCACGTAGGCGATGGACGTCACGATCAGTCCCACGATCCACGCGATGTCGACGTTGTTCAGGTCCTTGGAGAACGGCCCCTGGTAGTAGGTGTGCAGGGTGAACAGGTTGTAGATGTACATGAACGGGATCTCGGCGGCGAAGCCCACCGCGTACGCCGCGAGCCCGCGCCACGCCCACACGCCGTAGATGCCGTCGATCCTGAACAGGTCGGTGATCGCGTAGTGGCCGCGCCGGACGAAGAAGAAGTCGATCAGGTTCGTCGCCGTCCACGGCACGAGGAAGTAGAGCATCAGGGTCAGCGAGCCGTAGACCGCGCCGACGGCGTCGGTCGTGATGGCCTTGGCGATCACGTACCAGGCCACGGCCAGCACGATGATCGTGATCACGCGCCACGCGCGGGTCGGCCGGATGCTGCGGAACGAGTCGATGCCGGTCAGCGTCGTCAGCATGCCGCCGTAGGCGTTCATGCCCATGGTGGCCGCCAGCGCGCAGGCCGAGAGGAAGGCCGTCACCGAGCCCAGGTGGCCGAACACGTTGTTCCCGGCTGTCTGCAGGCCGACCAGGCCGTCCGTGGCCCCGAGCCTGATCCAGAGCCACGCGCCCAGCGCGATCAGCCAGATGGCCGGCGTCGAGGCGCCGGCGAACACGGACGCGATGATGCCTCCGCGGGGCGTGTTCTTGGGCAGGTAGCGCGAGTAGTCCGAGACGTACGGCGCGTAGGTGATGTTGTACGCGGCCGCCGTGGAGAACTGGGCCATGAAGGCGGTCCACGTGAAGCCGTACGCCACCTTGCTGGGGCCGCCGCCCGCGTGCCCCGTGATCACCCCGATGGTGACGATCGCCATCAGCGGCAGCAGCACGTAGAGCAGCATCCGGAACACGCGATGCACCCAGTCGTGCCCATAGATCGCGAGCAGGGCCGCGCCGACCGCCGTCACGACGGCGACCAGGTCTGCGTTCCAGCCGAAGGCGCCGTTCAGGCCCTCAGACATCAGCACCTGGTCGGCGACGTTGAACGCCATGTAGGTGAACAGCGTCGCAAACAGCGCGACGACGACCCCGCGATAGCCGAACTGGGCCCGCGACTGGATCATCTGCGGCAGGCCGAGGGTCGGCCCCTGCGACGCGTGGAACGCCATGAAGATGGTGCCGGTGAGGATGCCGGTCGTCCCGGCGACGATCGTCCACCAAAGCGACAGGCCGAGGCTGGGCCCGACGAAGCCGATCGGGATGGAGAAGTACTGGAAGTTCCCGAGGAACCAGAGCGGCAGCTGGTGCCAGAGCTTTCCGTGGCGCTCGTTCTCGGGAACCCAGTCGATCGACCGGGTCTCGATGCCGGAAATGCCGCTCGGCGCGTGGACGGGGGTCTCTTCGGCAAGCATCGGCGCTCCTCGCCTCGATGGGGTGGGGAACTTCTACGAAATCGCGGACCGGCCGTCAAGGTGGCGTGGAGGAATACCGTCCGACTGGGTGAATACCATCGTCAATGGCCAGGACCACTACGCGACGGACCCATCGCGCTCCTGGTCCAAAACCGGCTCGGCGCACGCGCAAAACCCCCATCCGCTCCCAGACCCCCCAGCGGAGGCGTGCGTCGAGTCGGACTTCACTCTCGCAGCGCCGTGACCTGGTCGGGGGCGGCCTCATGGCGCTTGGCACCTTCCTTGCCTTCGTCGAGTATCGGGGCTGGGACGGCGGAGTGGTCGGCCTCAAGCTGCACGACCTGCTGCACCTGCTGATCGGCCGGACGGCGGCGCTGCTGCCGCCGCTCCTGATCGCGCTCGGCGCGCTGATCTTCGTCGACAGCCCGCTGCGCCATCTGCGCCCGCTGCGGCTGGGCGTGCTGGTGCTGCTGGCGTCGGTGACGCTGGCGGTGTCGACCACGGACACCCTGGCGCCGCAGCACCACGGTGGCCTGGTCGGCGCATACGCCCGCATCATGCTGAGCGGGCTGGTGGGCGACGTCGGCGTCTCCATCCTCGTGGTCACGGGCGTCCTGGCCGGCATCGTGCTGATCACGGGTGCGTCGATCGGCGCGATCATGCGCAGCTCCGGGCGGCACGTCGCCCGCGCCGCGGGGACCGGCGCGCGCATGGGCGGCGAGGTTGCGCGGCGCTACCGCGAGCGTCCCTCCTCGCGGCCGACGCTGGTCGCCGTCCCGGGCGAGAAGTCCGAGAAGCGGGGACGGGGCGCGCGGCCGCTGGACGGCAGCAAGGAGTACGCGGACATCTTCGGGGACATCCCCGACTTCCAGCCGCCGGCCGCGGAGACCGAGCAGGCTCCCGCGGAGCCTGACCCGGTCGAGGTGGTCGAGCCCGGCGCCGAGCCGGACGATGCGGTCACGGCCGAGGTCGTGAGCGGTGCGGTCGAGCTGGACGCCAGCCCGCGGCCGAAGACGGAGTACCGGCTGCCCTCGCCGGCGATCCTGAAGAAGAGCGCCGCGGGCAAGGGCGGGGGTGACGACCACCGGGAGGTTGCGCGCAAGCTGGTCGACGCGCTGGCGAACTTCGGCGTCGAGGCGCGATGTGTCGGCATGGTGTCAGGCCCGCGCGTGACGCGGTATGAGCTGCAGCTGGCGCCGGGCATCAAGGTCTCGAGGGTGTCCCAGCTGCGCGACGACCTGGCCTACGCCCTGGCCACGACCGAGATCCGCATCCTGGCGCCGATCCCAGGCAAGCAGGCGGTGGGCGTGGAGGTGCCCAACACGTCCCACAACACCGTCACGCTGGGCGACATCTACACCGAGGCGCCGTCCGGATCCAGCCCGCTGACGGCCTGGCTCGGCAAGGACATCTCCGGCGCCGGGGTCGCGTGCGACCTGGCCAAGATGCCGCACCTGCTGATCGCGGGCACGACCGGGTCGGGCAAGTCAGGCAGCATCAACGCGATCCTCTGCTCGATCCTGCTGCGCGCGACGCCGGACGAGGTGAGGATGATCCTGGTGGACCCCAAGCGGGTCGAGCTGAACCACTACGAGTCGATCCCGCACCTGCTCACCCCGGTCGTCACCAACATGAAGAACGCGGCGCTCGTGCTGCAGAACATCGTGCGCGAGATGGAGAGCCGGTACGAGCTGATGGGCGCCGTAAAGGCACGCAACCTGGCCGAGTGGAACCGGCAGCGCCTCGAGCTCGGCCGGGATCGGGTGCCGCACATCCTGGTCGTCATCGACGAGCTCGCCGACCTGATGATGGTGTCGCCGGCAGACGTCGAGGACGCGATCATCCGCCTCGCCCAGAAGTCACGCGCGGTCGGCATCCACCTGGTGCTGGCCACCCAGAGCCCCCGTGTCGACGTCATCACCGGCATGATCAAGGCCAACGTCCCCTCACGCATCGCCTTTGCGGTGTCGTCCCAGACCGATTCGCGCGTGATCCTCGATGTCAACGGCGCGGAGGCGCTGCTCGGGGCCGGCGACATGCTGTACAAGCCGCTCGGCACGTCCAAGCTGCAGCGCGTCCAGGGTGCGTACATCTCGGAGGAGGAGACGCGGCGGATCGTCGAGGCCTGCCGCAAGCAGGGAGAGCCGACGTTCGAGGAGGAGCTGCTCGAGCTGCCCTCTGACGTGGAGCCCGAGCAGCTCGATGCCGACGAGGATCCGGTGCTGAACGACGCCATCAGGCTCGTCGCCCAGCACCAGACAGCCTCGGTCTCGCTCCTGCAGCGCCGCCTGCGGGTCGGCTACACACGGGCCGGCCGCCTGATCGACATGCTGGAGCGTCGCGGCATCGTCTCCGGATACGAGGGATCGAAGGCGCGCAACGTGCTGATCACCGAGGCCGACCTGCCGCGGATCGTCGGCGACACCGGGCCAGCGGCCGCGGTCGACGAGCCGGGCGACGACCTCACGTTCTGAGCGGCCGGGCGGGCTGGGTTCACTACCCTGCAGCCCGTGACCGACGACTGGTACGAACGGCTGACCGCCTCGAGCCTGCTCGACACGCTCGCGCCCTACGAACCGGTGATCGTCGGCAGCTATCCGCTCGGTCTCGCGCCCGACGGGGCGCCGGTCGAGGTCGTGTGCAGGGCGGTCGACCTGCCGGCGTTCGCCCGTGTCCTCGAGCGCTCATACGGCGGAGCCGGCGAGCTGGCCGTGCACCCCGGGTCGCTCGGCCCCGAGGATGCGGTGTTCGCGGAGTTCGCAGTCGATGGGCTGCCGGTGGAGGTATCGGCTCAGCGAGACCACGAGCACCGCCGGCTCGGCGCAGCCACTCTCGGCATTGCCCGCGTGATCGAGCACGAGGGGCCGGTGACGCGCGACCGCCTCGCGGCGCGCGTCGCCGCAGGCGATGACTGGCTGGACGCGGCGATGGAGCAGACGGGGCTCTCCCGGTCGGCGCTGGAGGCGCTGGCCACGGCGAACACGGCGGTGGCGCAGCGAGTGCTCGGCGTCCGCAGGCCTGCACCGTCGATCCGCGAATACGCGCTGCCCCTCCTGGTCGGCTTCACGTCCGAGACGCTGATCGTGCTGGTCACCGCCTCCAGCCACTCGTCCGACTTCACCGGCGCGATGCTGCTGCTGGAGGCGCTCGTGCTGGGGGCGATCTTCGGCACGCGAATGGGGCTGATCGCCGCGCTCGCCCCGCTGCTGCTGTTCGGCCTGGTGATCGCTGCGAGCGTGGCAGGCGGCAGCGAGTCGTGCGGCGACGGCGGGTGCGGGCTGCAGTTCGCGGACTACACCTTCGTCGCGGTGCTGGTGGCGAGCGCGGCCGGGGTCGCCGGGCTGCTGCGCGACCGCTATTTCCCCCGCGGCTAAATCGGTACACTACGCGCTCCGCCGCCGTCAGCGTCGTCGCCATGTTTGAAATCGGTTCAGCACTCCGCGAAGCCCGAGAGCGCAAGGGGCTGTCCTTCCCGCAGGTCGAGGA
>DASQYY010000004.1:0-6728 GCA_035638975.1 Gaiellales bacterium | reverse complement strand
GCCTTCCCTCCACGGGGCGTAGCATGCGCCACATGGGAATCATCGACTCGATCAAGAAGGTCTTCCGCCAGGAGGACGAAGAGATCCTCCGCGACGCCGAGGAGAGCCGCGATCCCGTGGGCGCCGAGCAGCGAGAGATGGCCCGCGAGGACATCGAGGGCATCCAGGCGGACGAGATCGCCACGCGTGGGCTGCAGGATCCGCCCAGCGGCGGCCGGCCCTTCTAGCCGCTACCGGCCTCGGGGTGCCAGACCTCGAAGTGGCGCCGGTGCGTCTCCAGCACGGCGCCCGGCCGGAAGAACCGGTCGTAGAAGTCCAGGTCGAGGTGCTGCGCCTGCAGCACGTTCATCACCCACACGCTCGGCACGGTGCCCGGGAACTTGCCCCAGGTGTCGAGCGTGTAGTCGCACTGCAGGGTGACGCAGGCCTTGAACTCGTCGGAGTACGGCTCGGCCGACGCGCGGATGGCCGACGACTCGTTCCAGGCGCCCGGCGTGTCGGGATGGTAGGGGCCGCCCGGCCCGAACTTCCGCCGCGCGAAGGCCTCCACTGCGTCCGCCATCGTCGCGAAGTGCGGCGGGCAGAACGCGTGGAACGTGCCGTCCTCGCGCCCGGTCGGGTTGGGGGTGCCCCAGCGTGGGTCGGTGTCGTAGCGGAACCCCAGCCCGGGTACGTCCTCCTCGCCCGAAGCGCCGAGCAGCGCCATGTGCTCGATGCCGTCGTACGACCAGCCGCCGAGGCCCATCGCCTGCAGCAGCAGCGCGCCGTTGTAGCTCGACACCATCAGCTCCGCCGTCGCCTCGGTCAGCGAGTACTGCTCGACGAACGAGAGCGGCACCGGCTGCGACGTGTCCACCAGCCCCTCGAACCGCTCGATGCCGGGGATCGGCCGCCCGTTGATGTCGTCGTAGAGGCAGAAGCCGTTCTGGGTGAAGAAGCAGATGTTCGCGATGTGGTGCTGGGCGATGTCGGCCACCGGGATCACCAGCAGCGAGCCGGGCTCGTTCGCGATCCAGGTGTTGTGCCCCTCCAGGTACGGCTCCTCCCGTGGCAGGTGCAGGCGCCGGTCGCTCAGCGGCACGATCCGGTCGCGGTGGCGCTCGATCATCAGCTCCGGCGTGATCTGCTCGACCGCCGGGTCGACCAGCGCGCCGGCGTCGCGGGTCGGGAAGTAGTAGAGGCCGCTGTCGTCAGTGAAGAACAGCTCCGCGGTGTGGAACCCGGCCGCCGACGGAAACGTGCGCCCCGCCGCCGCGCCGTTGTAGTTGGCGAAGTGCGGCGCGTAGCGCGCGTGGCGCGTGATGCCGAAGTGCCACCCGGTGGTGCCTGCCATCGTGACCAGGATCAGCATCGTCTCCAGCTCCGACAACGGGACGTGGTCGTGGCCTGATCGGTACGCGAGCGGGCCGTCCGGTATCTCGCCGCCCATCGGGAACCGCCGCGAGCGCCGGCCGTAGATCGCGTCGAGCAGTGGGAACTGCGCCAGGTCGGCGAGCGCGTCGCTGAGGCGGTCAGTTGCCACGAGCCGAGCCTACCGCGCGCCGCCATGGAATTGGAGCGTGCCCTTCACGCGCACACGTTGGTGGACTGGCTAGCTGCGCGCGAACACGGGCCGCAGCGCCGCGTAGAGCTGCCGGTGCCGGCGGTAGAGGTCGTCGTAGATCGCGCGGCATTCCGGATCGGGGAGCACCGGATCGAGCCGCGGCCCGGCCATCGCCAGCGCCGCCTCCCGCACCGACGGGTGCAGCCCGCACCCCGCTGCCGCCAGCATCGCTGCGCCGCGTGCGGTGGTCTCGACGTCGTCCGGCCGGGTCACCGGCAACCCCGTCACGTTGGCCCGGATCTGGCGCAGCAGGTCGCCGCGGGCGCCGCCCGCGACGCAGACCAACTCGGCCGGCTCCTGGCCGGCCGCCCGGATCGCCTCCAGCACGTCCCGCAGCGCGAACGCGTTGCCCTCGAGCAGCGCCCGAGCCAGGTGCGCCCGGCCGTGCGCCGCCGTCAGCCCGAACCAGCCCGCGCGGGCATCCGCGTTCCACTCGGGCGCCGTCGCGCCGGCCAGTGCCGGCACCCACAGCACACCGTCCGCCCCGGCCGGCGCGCCGGCCGCGAGGTCGTTCAGCAGCTCGTACACGTCGCTCCCCGTCGCCGCCGCCCGTGCCGCCTCGGCCGAGCCCAGCTCGTCCCTGAACCAGCGATACGCGCCGCCGGACAGCCACCCGGGGTTCTCCAGCAGCCAGCCGTCCGGGTCGGCGTGCGGATGCAGCTCCGTCACGCCGTCCGGGTCGAGCGCCGGCGCGGTGGTCACGGCGCACACCGGCTCGGCCGTGCCCATCACGTCGCAGACCGACCCGGGGTCGACGACGCCCGCACCCAGCGTGGCGGCCATCTCGTCGCCGCAGCCGAGCACGACCTGCGTGGACGGGTCGAGCCCGGCGGCATCCCGCAGCCAGGGCGCGACCGGGCCCAGCACCCGGTGCGGGGGGAGCACCGGCGGCAGGCGGGCCGGGTCGACGTCGAACGCGGCGCACGCCTCCTGCGACCAGTCACGTGTTGCCACGTCGAGCAACATGGTGCTCGAGGCGTTCGACGGGTCGACTGCGGGCTCGCCGCTGGCCCGCCAGGCCACGAACGACCCCGGCAGCAGGAACCATCGCGCTGCCTCATGCTCGTCCGGCCGGTGCTCGGCCAGCCACGCGATCTTGGCGGCGACGTGCCCGGGATCGAGGTTGCAGCCGGTCAGCTCGCGCAGCCGCGCCGCGTCGATCCGCTCGGCGGCGGCGTCGGCCTGCGCCCCCGCCCGGCGATCCATCCAGATCAGCGCCGGCCCGCACGGCTCCCCGTCGCCGCGCGCCGCGACCAAGCCGTCAAGCTGCGAGCCGAACGACACGGCGAGCAGCGGCCGCCCGGCCGTCGCCCGCCGCACCTCGGCCAGCGCCTGGCCGACCGCGCCCAGCCAGGAGGCCGGATCCTGCTCCGCCCAGCCCGGCCGGGGGTAGGACAGCTCGTGGGGCACATAGCTCGAGTGCGCCAGCTCGCCGTCCGCCCCGATCGCCTGCGCGCACGTGCCCTGCGAGCCCACGTCGACGCCGACGACCAGCGGCTCTGCGCTCACACCTGCTCGCTGCCCTCGCCCGGCCCGCGCCGGTAGACGGTCACCTCGAACGCATCGGCCAGGTGGTGCTCCTCGGAGACCAGGACGACGTGGCCGTCCGCCGTGCTGTCGACCTGGAACAGCGTCAGCAGCAACGAGCCGCGCGGCACGTCCAGCCGCTCGGCCACCTCCCCGCCGGCCATGCCGGGCGAGATGGTGGCCACGCCGTGGTGCACCGGCAGGTCGAGATCGGCCAGGGCGTCGTACACCGAGCCGTCGCCCAGGTCGCGCATCCGTTCCGGCGAGAGCACGTCGCGCCGGCACCAGTCCACCGAGTACACGACGCGGCGGTCGTCCGCCGTCCGCACCCGGCGCAGCGCGGTCACCGGCTCGCCGGCCTCGAGCTCGAGCGCCTCGGCGACGAGCGCGGGCGCCGGCTCCAGGCCGCAGTGCTCGTCGACCGTGCCCGCCTCGAGGCCCATCGACGCGATCATCGAGGAGACGCCGAAGTTGCGGCTGAGGTCGTTCCGCATCACCGGCCGGTGCGTGACGTAGGTGCCCGAGCCGTGCAGGCGCTGAACGAGCCCGTCCTCCTCGAGCAGGGCGATGGCCGCGCGCAGCGAACTGCGCGAGACGCCGAGCGTCTTCGCGAGCTGGGGCTCGCTCGGCAGCCGCTCGCCCGGCGCCAGGTCGCCCGCTGCGACGCGGCGGCGCAGGCCGCTGGCGATGGAATGGCGGAGGGACAGCCGTGAGGGCATCAGGCCGCCGGGTCGACGACGATCTTCAGCACCTCGCCCGCCTTGATCCGGCCGAACGCGGCCGGGGCCCCGTCCAGCGGCACGACCTCCGAGACCACCTTGCGAAGCCCGCCGATGTCCTTGGCGAGCATGTCCAGCGCGTGCACCTGGTCGCGGTGCCGTGACGCGTACGAGCCGTGCACCTGCACCTCCTGATAGTGGAGGATGTTCGAGGGGAATCGCATGTGGGTGGTGCCCTTCGGCAGCCCGCCGAAGAACAGCACCCGCCCCCGCGGCGCCGCCATCTCCATCGCCTGCTCCTGCGCGATGTCGCTCGAGCAGGCAACGATGACCACGTCGGCGCCGATGTCGTCGGTCGCCGCCCGCACGGCCGCGATGCCATCTGCGCCGGACGTGTCGACGTAGCGCATGCGATCATCGCCGAGGATGTCGCGGGCCAGGTCGAGGCGCGACGCGGCGGTCTCGAGCATCATCACCTGGCCGGCGCCCTCGAGCCGCGCGATCGCCGCATGGGCGGTGCCGACCGGGCCGGCGCCGATCACGGCGACCTGGTCGTCGAGGCCGATGCCGATGTCCTTGTGGCCGCAGATCGCGTCGGACAGCGGATCGGCGAACGTGGCGTGCTCGTCGGAGAGGCCATCGGGGATGCGGAACAGGTTCTTCAGCGCGATCTGCGGGATGGCGACCAGCTCCGCGTAGGCGCCCGGGTGGTCGAACCCCATCAGCTCGCCGCGGGCGCAGAGGTGCTCGTTGCCGCTGCGGCACATGCGGCAGGTGCCGCACCAGAGCGTGGAGATGCAGTGGACGTGGTCGCCGACGCCGAGCCCGAGATTGGCGACCTCGTCCGCGGCAGACGGCCCGATCTCGATCAGCTCGCCGCTGATCTCGTGCCCGAGCACCCAGGGCGGCGAGATGCGCCGATCACCGTTGTAGAAGGAGCGCACATCGGTGCCGCAGATGCCGCAGGCCGTGACGCGCAGCAGCACGCCGTCCTGCGGGCACGCCGCGTCGGGCACATCGCCGACCGTCATCTCACCGGGCCCCTGCCAGATCGCTGCTCGCACACCCACCTCCACTCGTCGCACGTATCGTTCGCCGGCGCGGTATCATAGCGAAGTTGTCGTACAACTTGGAGGCCCGGTGATCGAGTTCATCTTCATGCTGACGCGCGACGACAAGACCCTGCCGGACGCGCGGGACGTGTACGCGTCGATCGCCGACACCGGCGTGCGGCACGTCGGATGCAAGGACGTGGGCCTGCCGCGCGACGAGCTGGCCGCGCTGATGGAGGACATCCGCAGCAACGGCCACACGTCGCATCTCGAGGTGGTGTCCGAGAGCGAGGAGGCCACGCTTGCCTCGGCGCGGGTCGCCGCCGAGATCGGCCCGGACTTCCTGATCGGCGGCACGCTGATCGAGCCGGTGCAGGAGATCATCGCCGGCACCGGCATCCGGTTCTTCCCGTACGTCGGGCAGATCGTCGGCCACCCCTGCCTGCTGCGAGGCTCGATCGAGCAGATCGCGGACGACGCCCGCCGCGCCGAGCAGCTCGGCGTCGACGGCATCAACCTGCTCGCGTACCGGTACGACGGCGATGTCGATGCGCTGGTGGAGGCCGTGGTGGACGCCGTCTCGATCCCGGTCGTCGCGGCCGGATCGGTGGACTCTCCCGCTCGCATCCAGGCGCTCGCCGAGCGCGGCGTCTGGGGGTTCACGATCGGCACCGCGGCGCTCGACGGCGTGCTCGTGCCGGGCGCGCCTCTGGCCGAGCAGCTGCGCTGCGCGCTGCAGGCGGCGGTGGCGTAGCCCGGAGGGGCCACGCCACCGCACCGCAGCCCGTTCAGACCGAATCCAGCCCCTCGTTGACGAGCCGGCCGATGGTCTCGTACTTCGCTCTGTCGTTGCTCTTGTAGTAGTACGCCATCCCCACTCCGAACAGGAAGACGACGGCGTCGATGACGAGCAGCCATCGCACCCAGTGCACGCCCGTGGCCAGGAAGTCGATGTTCTTGATGGCCAGGTAGACCACGTACAGCTGGGCCACGACGGAGATCGCCGGAGCCAGCATGGTCGTCCACCAGTGGGCATCGCCCTGGTGGTGCGTGCGGAAGTAGTTGATGATCGCGATCGAGACGAGCGCCTGGACACACAGGATCACGACCACGCCCATGATCGCCATCAGCCCGTACAGGTAGATGTAGGCGTTGGTGCCGGGATCGCCGGTGCCCTCCCCGAACCCGAACGCGAGCACGATCAGGAGCGCGATCACGCTCTGGGTGATAGAGGCGACGTGCGGCGATCGGTGCTTCGGGTGCGTGCGCCCGAGCGCCTTGGGCAGCACGCCCTCACGGCCGAGCGAGTACATGTACCGCGCGGTCGTGTTGTGGAACGCCATGCCGCACGCGAACGAGCCGGTCAGGATCAGGTAGCTCATCAGGTTCGAGACGACCTGGCTCGCGTATGTCACGGCTGGGGTCAGGTAGTAGTTGTAGTAGTCGTTCTGCGCTGCGAACGCTGCCTTCGCCTCGCTCCCGTATGCCGAGACCGACGCCCACGACGTGACGGTGTAGAAGATGCCGAGGCCGATCACCGAGATGTACATCGCCATCGGGACGATCCGCTTGGGGTTCTTCGACTCCTCGCCGTAGTTCGGCGCCATCTCGAAGCCGACCCACGACCAGAAGGCGAAGAACACGCCGATACCGGCGGTGCCGGCCACGACGGCCGCGTTGCCGGTTCCGCTCGCCGGGAGGTTGGTGAAGGCCTTGAACGGGTTCACGGCCGACGCCGTCACGTGCGCGTCGCTCGAGAAGAACACCGAGCCGTCGAAGGCCAGCAGGATCAGCACCTCTGTGACCAGCGCCACACCCAGCACCCGC
>DASQYY010000003.1:0-16747 GCA_035638975.1 Gaiellales bacterium | reverse complement strand
CTCGTACGCCGCCCGCAGCAGCTCCCGGGCAGCCGCCCGCTCACCCCGCCGCCGCAGCCACTCGCCGTACAGCAGCTCCGCACGCGCCAGGTGCCAGCGCGTCGGGCCCTGGCCGAGCGCCTCGATCGCCTGCTCGTAGAGCGCGGCCGCCTCCCCGTCCTCGGCCACGAGCGCTCGCGACCGCGCCCAGATGCCCGCCGCGTACGCGCCCCGCCGCCCCTCCAAGCACGGGGCCAGCTGCGCCACGCCGTGGCGCGCGGCGGCCATGTCGCCCACCCGCACGGCCGCCTCGATCAGCTCTGGCAGGACGGCGCTGTGCCCGAGCCCGTCCTCCGCCGCCACCGGCAGCGCGACCGTCAGTGCCCGGCGGTAGTCGGCGAGCCCGACCCTGAGCACCGCCTCGCAGGTCATGCAGTAGGCGATCAGGCTGCCGTCCTTCTGCTGGCGCGCGAGCTCGTCGGCCCGCGCCGCGACCGACGCGAACACGTCCGCATCCCCTCGCGACGCCGTCAGCATCAGCCGGCCGTAGTACCACGGCTCGAGGCCCATCGCCGCGGAGATCCGCTCGGCCTCGTCGATCATCTCCTCGGCGTAGCGCAGACGCCCGTCGCGCGCCCCGCGGATGATCGCCAGGTAGTTCAGCGCCAGCGGCAGCGACCGCAGCCGGGCCGTCGACCGACCGGTTCGCTCCGCCGCCTCGGCCAGGAGCGCGGCGCCCTCCGCATCCCACGCATCGATCGCGGCGCGGATTCCGAGCGACACCCAGCGCAGGTCGGCCGTCGGCGCCATCGCGGCGACGGCCGCCTCGAGCAGCGGCGCCGCCCGGCTCGGGCCCTCCAGAAACCTCGTCACCAGCCCGTCCAGCAGCAGGTCGATCCCGCGCGGATGCTCCACCGCCGGCGCATGTGCGCACTGCGCCGCGACCTGGGCCGAGCTCATGTCCGAGAACGACTCCGCGTACGTGTTCGCCTCGAGCGCCTCGAGGTAGGTCTCGCGCGACAGGTACGCGTCGTGCTTCGCCAGGCCGGCGCCGACGCCCAGCAGGTCGCGGACGACGTCGCATGTGTTGGTGCGGAAGCCCTCGACCTCCGCCTTCAGCAGCCGCAGGCGCGGCCGCTCCTCCTCGGTCAGCGGCGCCGGATCGAGGTCGGCCAGGATCGCCGCGGACGCGTCGACCGCACCCACCTCCAGCTTGTCGCGGGCCGCCGCGATCATCCGCAGCGCGCGCTTGCGTGGATCCACGGTCAGCTGCGCCGCCCGCTCCATGAAGGCCGCGCCGGCCGCGACCCCGCCGCGCCGCTCGGCCCGCCCGGCGGTCTGCTCCAGCAGGTCGGCGAGCTGGTCGTCAGGGCCGTCAGCCGCTCGCGCCAGCTGCCAGGCGCGCCGTTCGGGGGCGCGGCTCTCGTCCATCGCGGCCGCGAGCGCCCGGTGCGCCCGTTGCCGCTCCGACACGGGCGCATCCCGGTAGCAGACCACTCGGATGATCGGATGGAGGAACGCCACGTGGTGCTCGTCCACCTCCACCAGCCGGGCCCGCTCGGCGGGGGCTGTGTCGGCCGGATCGAGGCCAAGCGATCGCGCTGCCGCCCGGAACAGCGGCGCATCGCCGGTCGCGTCGCACGCCGCCAGCAGCAGCAGGCGGCGCGTCTGCTCGGGCAGCTGCCTCACGCGCCGCCGGTAGGAGTCCTCGATCGCGCCGGTCAGCGTGGCCGTGGTGGGCAGCCCGAACCCTCCGCTGATCTGCTCGACGGTCAGCCCGTAGGGCAGCTCCCGCAGGGCCAGCGGGTTCCCGCGCAGCTCGTTCAGCAGCCGCTCGCGCACGGCCGGGTCGAGCGGGCCGGGCACGTGCTCGTCGAGCAGCTGGCGCGAAGCCTCGGGGTCGAGCGGGCCGATCCGAAGCACCTCGATCCCGGCCACCTCGGGCAGCTCATCGGCGCGGCGGCAGCCGAAGCAGACCGCCGCCCGCTCGGCCTGCAGCCGCCGGGCGACGAAGCCGCACGCGAACAGCGACGCGTGGTCGACCAGGTGCGCGTCGTCGATGATGCACAGCATCGGGTGCTCGGCGGTCGCCTCGCCCAGGATGCCGAGCACTCCGAGCCCGACCATGAACTCGTCCGGCGCCGGGCCCGACTCGAGCCCGAGCGCGACGCGGAGCGCAGCCCGCTGCACCTGCGGCAGCCGGTCGACCAGCTCCATGCGAGGATGGATCAGCTGGTGCAGCACCGCGTAGTCGATTGCCATCTCGGTCTCGGTGCCGACCGCCCGCAGCACGATGAACCCCGTCGCCCGGTCGGCCAACGCGTCAAGCAGCGCCGTCTTGCCAATGCCTGGATCGCCCTCGATCACCAGCGCGACGCCCTGCCCGTCGCGCGCCATGCGAAGCATGTCGTCGAGCACGCGCTGCTCTCTATCGCGACCGACCAGCAACCGGGCCTCCTGGAGAGCATCAATATGACGGCCGCGACCGCGCTCTGCAAGGACCATGGAGCACGGCTGGGGAGTCATCGAGGCGAGCGCGCAGCCGGCCCGGCAGGATTGAGCGGATGCTCGACCGTCAGGCTCCAGAACCCGGCCGCAACCGCCGTATCGGCGCTGCCACCTCCGCGATGGCCCGCCTCGCCCGGCGGCGCAACGCCGGTTACCGGCGTGTCGATCCCGACGATCTGCGCCGTTCCCTGGCGACCTTCTCGACCGTGTTCTTCGACGCCGTGGACGGCGGCCCGCTCGAGCCGCTCGACCGCTATCTGACCGACACCGTCGCGCGCCGACTGCGCCAGGGGCTGCACCCGCTCGAGGTGTTCGGCGTATGGCAGGACCTGCGCTGGCTGCTCGAGCTCAACTTCGCGGAGCAGCCGACCGCGATCCATCTGCTCGACCACGCCGAGCAGATGGTCATCACACAGCTGCGCGACGGCGTGCCGCTGCGGTCGCCCGACAGCTGGCCATCACAGGAGCTGAGCGCGCTTCGACGCAGCATCGAACGCCTCAACGTCAGCCTCGAGCTGGTCGAGCAGCAGGCCGGCCCGGGCACCGGCGTCCCTCCCGCCGCGCTGACACCGCGCGAGAGAGAGGTGCTGACGCATGCCGCCGCCGGCCTCACCGTGGAGCAGACCGCCGAGGCGATGGTCGTGTCGTCGGCCACGGTGCGCACCTACATCACGCGCGCGGTCGAGAAGCTGGGCGCGGCGAACCGCGTCCACGCCGTGGCGCTGGCGGTCGCCTGCGGCCTGGTGGTGCCGCCGGCGGCCTCCTAGGCGTTCGCCGCCAGGATCGATCACGGCACGTGACCGCCGCCTGATCGAACACACGTTCGCTATACTGCGCGCCATGCGCTGGCAGCGAGATGATCCACAGCTCGAGCTGTTCGGCCCGGAGCAGCGCAACCTGCCCACCGTTGAGTACATGGCGGTCAACGCCCGGCGGATCATCAACACGCTGCCGCCGTCGTCGCGGATGCCGTTTCGCCACACGATCAACGCCTACCGCGGCTGCCGGCACGCCTGCACCTACTGCTTCGCCCGCCCGACGCACGAGTATCTCGGGCTGAACTCGGGCGAGGACTTCGAGCGGCGCATCGTCGTCAAGGTGAACGCCGTGGAGCGGCTGGAGCGTGAGCTCGACGATCCGGCGTGGGAGGGCGAGTCGATCGCGATGGGCACGAACACCGATCCGTACCAGCCGGCGGAGGGCCACTACCGGCTGACGCGCGGGCTCGTGCAGGTGCTCACCCGCCACCGCAACCCGTTCTCGATCCTGACGAAGTCATCCATGATCCTCCGCGACCTGGACGTGCTGACCGAGGCCGCGCGCCGCACGACGGTCGGCATTGCCATGTCGATCGGCACGGACGAGGACGACATCGCCCGCCTCACGGAGCCCGGCGCGGCTCCGCCCAGCAAGCGGCTGGAGGCGATCTCCCGACTGGCGGACGCAGGGCTCCGCCCGACGGTGCTGGCGGCGCCGATCCTGCCGGGTATCAGCGACTCCGAGGAGCAGGTGCGGCGGCTCGTCGATGCCTGCCTCGAGGCGGGCGCGCAGCGCATCACGCCGATCCTCCTGCACCTGCGGCCGGGGGTGCGCGAGCACTACATGAGCTGGCTCGAGCAGATGCGGCCGGAGCTGGTGGGCCTCCACCAGGACGCGTACCGGGCCGGCGCCTACGGCACCAAGGACGATCGCGCCCGCGTGGCCGCCATCGTCAGCGCTCGAGTAGGTGAATATCGGGCAGGTTCCGGAACCGCTGGCGGTGGTCGAAGCCGTAGCCGACGACGAACGCATCGGGTGCCGTGAAGCCGATGTACCGCGGCTCGACGTCGATCAGCCGCCGGTAGGGACGGTCGAGCAGCGTGCACACCTCGACCGACGACGCGCCGCGGAACCGCAGCGTCTTGAACAGGTAGTTCAGCGTCAGCCCGGTGTCGACGATGTCCTCGACGATCAGCACGTGCTCTCCGCGGATCGGCCGGTCGATGTCCTTCAGCAGGCGGATGCGGCCGCTCGACCCGGTCTCGGACCCGCGGTAGGCGGAGATGGCCATGAACTCGTGGCGATGCGGGATGGCGAGCTCGCGCGACAGGTCGGCGAGGAACATGAACGATCCCTTCAGCACCGTCAGGAGCACCAGGTCGCGGCTCCGGTAGTCGCCGCTGATCTGACGGGCCAGCTCGCCGACGCGGGAGGCGATCAGCTCGCGGCCGAACGCCACCTCGCCCGGCTCGGGAAGCGTCAGGCGCTCGGCGGCGACGCTCACGAGGCGTCGCGGAGCTCGTACTTCTCCGCCAGCGCCTCGACGTCCCGCTTGTAGAACAGCTTGATCCGGATGTCCGGCCGCAGCTCCCGCAGCCGCCGCATCTTGCGGTTCTTCTTCGTCACGAGCGACTGCTTCATCGTCGTGATCTCGAGATAAAGGTCCTGCTCGGGCAGATAGAAGTCCGGCGTGAAGGCCTCGACGGTGTTGCCCTGCTCGTCAACCTCGAGCGTGAAGGTGCGCGGCTCGTAATCCCACGGAATCCCGTGGAAATCTAGGATCTGCGCACACTCGAGCTCGGCCTCGTTCGCGAACGCGGGCGGCGCGTCGCCGGTGAAGGCGTGGAACTGGGGTTGTTCCTGCATTCCGCTTGAAAAGTGTACTTCGCAGGACGGACAGCGCCGTCTATGATCGCCCTCCCGATGGCCGATGACCCTTCCTTCACAATCGCGCATCTATCCGACCTCCATTGCGGTTCGCCGTACTTCGTGGCCAACCTGTTGGAGCGCGCGATCGGCGAGATCAACGAGATGCAGCCCGACGTCGTTGTCTGTTCCGGCGACCTGACCACCTTTGGCTACAAGCAGGAGTACGCCCAGGCCCGGAGCTACCTCGACCGTCTGGACTGCCCAGACGTGATCACGATCCCCGGCAATCACGATTCGCGAAACGTGGGGTACGTGCACTTCGAGGAGATGATCGGGCCGCGGTCGACCGTGCTCCGCAAGGGCGGCATCACCTTCGTGGCGATCGACTCCTCCGAGCCCGACCTCGACCACGGCGTGATCGGGCGCAGCCGGTACGACTGGATCGAGGAGCAGTTCCAGCCGGACGCGGACTTCCGCGTCTTCATCCTGCACCACCACCTTCTGCCGATCCCGGGCACCGGCCGGGAGCGGAACGTGGTGCACGACGCGGGCGACACGCTGGAGGTGCTGCAGCGGTCGAAGGTCAACCTCGTCCTCTCCGGCCACAAGCACGTGCCCTACGCGTGGCGCCTCGAGGACCTGTTCGTCGTCAACGCCGGCACCGTGTCGTCCATGCGCGTTCGCGGCCACACGCGACCCTGCTACAACGTGGTCGAGATCTGCGCCGACTCCGTCGACATCTACCGGCGCTACCCGTATCACGGCCGGGAGCAGATCATCCGCTTCTCCACCACCACGCTCGCATACGAGAAGCACCTGCCCCTGCGGACAAGCCCCTGATGGCTGAGCGCGTGCTTGCGCTGGTGGACGGCGAGCACTATCCGCCGGTGGTGCGAGCGGCACTGGAGCGGGCGGGGGAGACCTACGACGTCGCTGCTGCACTGCTGCTCGGCGGGACGGAGAAGCTGGTGGGCGAGCCGGACTACGGCGTGCCGCTCGAGCGGCTGCACGGCGACGCTGTCAGCTCAATGCTGGACGCCGCCAGGCGCCATGGCGTCGAGCGGGTGCTCGATCTCTCCGACGAGCCGGTGCTGAGCGAGGAGCGGCGCATGTGGCTGGCCGCGAATGCCCTGGCGGCGCGCCTCACGTACGAGGGGGCCGACTTCGAGCTGCGCCCGCCGGCGGCTGAGCCGCTCGCCGTGCCGGCGCTGGCGGTGACCGGTACCGGCAAGCGCGTCGGGAAGACGGCGGTGTCGGCGCACGCCGCTCGGGTGCTCCGTGACTCCGGGCGGCGAGTGGCTGTCCTTGCCATGGGCCGCGGCGGGCCGTCCGAGCCGGAACTGGTGCCGGCCCACACGCGTCCGATCGGCATGCGGGAGCTGCTCGAGCGCTCACGGTCAGGGATGCACGCGGCCTCCGACTTCCTGGAGGACGCGGTGCTTACCGGCGTCCCCACGGTCGGGGCGCGCCGCTGCGGAGGCGGCCTGGCCGGCGGCACGTACCTGTCCAATGCCGTCGAGGCGGCGCGGCTGGCCGAGTCGCTCGACCCGGAGCTGCTGCTGCTGGAGGGATCGGGGGCGGCAGTGCCGCCGCTGCGGGCGGATCGGACGGTGCTCGTGACGTCCGCACGGCGGCCGGCGGCGTCGTTGACGGCGGGCCTGGGCCCGGTGCGGCTGCTCCAGGCGGACCTGGTGGTCATCACCATGGCCGAGGACGGAGCCGGCGACACGCGCGAGGCGATCGAGGCGGTCGCGCCGGACCTGCCGGCCGTCGCGGTGACGCTGCGGCCGCACCCGCTCGAGCCGCTCGGCGACGCGCCGGTTGCCTTCTTCACGACCACGCCGTCGCCCCGGGCCGAGACGCTTGGTGAGCGCCTCCCGGGCAACGTCGTTGCCGTCGTGTCGGCGTTGTCCGATCGGGCAGCGCTGCGGCAGGCGCTCCAGCGTGCCGACGTCGCCCGAGCTGAGACGTTCCTCGTCGAGATCAAGGCCGCTGCCGTGGACGTGGTGTGCGAGGCCGCCGTCGAACGCGGTGTTCGGGTCGTGTTCTGCGACAACGTGCCGCACCCGGCGCCGGGTGAGCCCGATCTCGACGCGGCGCTGCTCGAGCTGGCACACGAGGCGATGATCGTGCATGCCTGACGGCCGCGAACCGCGCATCCGCGGCCGCGGCCACCCGCTGCCGTTCTCCAAGGGCCGGATGGCGACGACGCTCTTCCTGTCCGGCGTGGATGCGCAGCACGCCTACGAGCTCGCGCTCGAGGTCGAGGAATCGGTGCTCGAGACGGGGCACGAGGAGATCGCGCTCGACGACCTCCACCCGATCGTCGAGGGCGTGCTCGCCCGCCGCGACGGAACCGCGGGCGTCGAGCGCTACCGCGCGTGGCAGAAGGTGCTCCGGCGGGAGCGGCCGCTGATCCTGTTGATGGGCGGGGCGACCGGTACCGGCAAGAGCTCGCTCGCCACGGAGCTCGCCTACCGGCTCGGAATCAGCCGGATCACCTCCACCGACGTCGTGCGGCAGGTGATGCGGGCCTTCTTCGCCCCGGCTCTGATGCCCGCGCTGCACTACAGCTCGTTCGAGGCGGGTGAGGCGACTCGCATGCCGATGCCGGACCCGGACAGCACCGACCTGGCCCTGTACGGGTTCATGCAGCAGGCGGAGCAGGTGTCGGTGGGGGCCGGCGCGGTGATCGACCGGGCGGTGCAGGAGGGGCTGTCGACCGTGCTGGAAGGGGTGCACCTCGTGCCGGGCCTCGTGGAGGTGCCCGAGCACACGTCGGCGACGGTCGTCCAGGTGCTGCTCGCCATCGAGGATGAGGAGGCGCACCAGTCCCACTTCGTCGCCCGCGACTCGACGTCCGGCGGCGCGCGCGCGCTCGACCGCTACCTCCGCCATTTCGGCGAGATCCGCCGGATCCAGGACTACCTGGTCGCCCGCGCCGAACGGGTCGGCGTGCCGGTGATCGACGCCACCGACGCAGACCACGCGCTGCGGTCGGTGCTCGACCTGATCTTGGAGGTCAGTACGAGATGACCGGCGGCGCCCGACGACATCGCGCTGGCCGGGAGATCGACGTCACTCCTCGTCAATATTCTCGATATTGACTCGTCGCGCCCTCGCCTCCCGCTGGCGCGCCGCGCGTCGAATCTATCCACCGTCATCCCGTACTGACCTCCAGGAGCGCGCCACCGCGGCTCCCGGCGCGGTACCCTGACGGGGATGGCCACCGAGGCACGCCCGAGTCCGGAGGTGAAGCTGTCCGACCTGCCGCCGGAGCGCTGCCCCTGCACCGAGCTCGCCTCGGTCAGCGAGCGCTCTGCCCTGGCAGCCGGCCGCTACCTCGGCCGCGGCGACCCGCGTGCTGCTGACGAGTCGGCCACCGAGGCGATGGTCGCCGCGCTGTCGGCGCTCAATGTCAGCGGCACCGTCGTGATCGGCCGCAGCGAGGAGGGCCACCCGCTGTCGCCCGGATCGACGGTCGGCGGGGGCGGCGTGGAGATGGAGCTGGCCTGTGACCCGGTGGAGGGCGCGGCCGTGGTTGCCCGCGGCGGGGTCGGCGCGCTGTCGATCCTCGCGGCCTGCGAGCCGGGCGGGATCACGCGCGTGCCGCGGATGTACATGAAGAAGATGGCGGTCGGCCCGGTGGCCAAGGGGCATGTCGACCTGCGAAAGAGCGTGACGGAGAACCTGCATGGGATCGCGGGGGCGTTCGGCCGGCAGATCGGCGACATCACCGCTGTCGTGCTCGACCGGCCCCGGCACGAGGATCTGATCGCCGAGATCCGGGAGGCCGGAGCCCGCATCAAGGTGATCGCCGACGGCGACATCACGGCCACCATCGACGCCGCGATCCGCGGCACCAACGACCATCTGGCCGTGGGCATCGGCGGCGCGTTCGAGGGCATCATCTCGGCGGCCGCGCTGCACTGCCTGGGCGGCGAGATCCAGGGCCAGCTGTGGCCGATGAGCAGGACTGAGATCCGGCAGGCGACCGAGCACGGCATCGAGGACATCAACCAGATCTTCGGGATCGGCGATCTCGTGCGCGGGCACCAGATGGTGGTCGGAACCGGTATCTCGAACGGCGACCTGCTGCGCGGCGTGCGCTACTTCGCGGAGGGCGCCCGGACGCAGTCGATCGTCCTGTGCTCCCGCTGTAACCGCGTGCGGTTCATCGACTCGATCCACCTCTTCTCCCGCGACCGCCACGAGGAGATCCGCCTGTGACGGTCGAGCCGCAGCTCTACGAGCTGCACGACCTGGCACGGGAGCGGGGCATCGAGGGGTACCGGCGGCTGTCCAAGGCGGAGCTGCTGGAGGCCATCGGAGACCTCCCGGAGCCGCCGCCGACCTCCGTCGACGCGGAGGTCAGGGAGGGGCTGGCGATCCTGACGCTGCAGGGGCCAGGCGGCGAGAACGCGCTTGCGCTGGAGACGATCGAGCAGCTGGCCGATGAGGTCGAGCGCCTGTCGGGCGACCAGGCGGTGCGGCTGATCGTGATCACCGGGGCGGGGACGCGGATCTTCTGCGCCGGCGCCGATTTGCCGCGCGTCCGCGACCTGCCGGGGGCTGAGGTGACCGAGCGGGGCAGCCGCGCATGCGACCGGATCGCGGCGGCGCCGGTGCCGACGCTCGCGCTGATGAACGGGCACGCCGTCGGCGGCGGAATCGATCTCGCGCTCGCGTGCGACTGGCGGATCGCCGCGCAGGGCGCGAAGCTGCGCTTCATCCACAACGAGCTGGGCTACTGCCCACCCTGGGGCGGCGCCCAGCGGCTGAGCCGGCTGCTCGGCCCTGGGACGGCCCTGCGGCTGTTCGCCACGTGCGAGGTGCTCTCGGCGGACGAGGCGAGGACGATGGGGCTGGTGGACGCGGTGCTGCCGAGGGAGAGGCTGCTGGGACGGGCGGAGAGCCTGGCCGGCCGCGTGGCCAGGTCGCACCGGGCTGCCGTTGCAGCGACCAAGCCTCTGCTGGGCGGCACGGAGGCGACCGGGCACGAGGACGCCTTTGCGGCGTTGTGGGATGTGGCTGCGGCGAACCAGGCCGCTACCATGGAGCCATGAGCATCACCGAAGAGCAGGTATTCGACGCGCTGCGGGTGGTCGAGGACCCGGAGCTCGGCATGGACGTCGTCGACCTCGGCCTGGTCTACGACGTTCGCGTCGAGGAGAGCGGGAAGGTCACCGTCACGTACTCGCTGACCTCGATGGGCTGCCCCGCAGGCGCCATGATCCAGGAGCAGATGCGCGAGGTCGTGTCATCGCTCGAGGGAGTGCAGGAGGTCGTCACCGACCTGACCTGGACGCCCCCGTGGTCGCCCGAGATGATGTCGGACGACGCCAAGTTCGTGCTCGGCTTCTAGCCAGCCTGCTCCACGTCCCGCGCTTGACAGCTCCCATTTGTAATGGGAATGTAAAGACATGAGGTGGAGGCGTCTCGCGATCGCGGCCGCGGCGGTGCTCGCCGCGGGGTTGCCCGCGGCGTCGGCTCACGCGCGGGAGACGCTCCAGGTGCGGCTGTCGCGGCGATATGTCGCTCCAGGCGGCCAGCTCGCTGTCTCGGCCGCCGGCTTCCCGAGCGCCGCGTATGTCAACCTATTCCTCGACCAGCGCTTCCTGCGAAAGGCGGAGGTGAACGCCGACGGCACGCTCACCGGCCTTCCGCTCGTAATCCCCTCCTCGACGCGGCCCGGCCTCCACAAGGTGGTGGTAGCAACGACGGGTGGAGGCACCGTGGTGGCCTGGCGCCGTGTCCACGTCAGCGTGCCGTGGTCGACCTATGCCGGCGGCCTTGCGAGGACCGGCGACAACGAGCGCGAGACGCTGATCGACGAACGGTCGGTCGAGGGGCTGCACGTCGTCTGGCGGAGGCCGCTGCCTGGCGTGCGCGACCCGGTCAACGCGTCTGAGTCCGTGGCGATCGCGGGAGGCTCGCTGTTCACGAGCACCTGCAACGGCAACCTCGTGGCGATACGCCGCGGAAGCGGCCGGATGCGATGGCAGACGCAGCTGCCTGGTGAGGCACCGTACGCCGTGACCGTGCGCGGTCGGTTCGTGTACGCCGCATGGGAAGACGGCTTCGGGGCATTCGACCGGCATAGCGGTGCTCTGCGCTGGTCGCATCGGGAGACGTTCCCGGGCAGTCCTGCGGTGACGCGCACCCTTGCCCTCGTGGCGGCGTCCGGCAGGGTCGAGGCCTACGACCGGCGCACCGGCGAGTTGCGGTGGCTGATGACGATAGGCGGCATGCTCACGACCGGCCAGTACACGACGCCGGCGGTGGCGCGTGGAGTCGTCTACGTCGCCGGCCCTGCGAGCGTCACGGCAATCGCGCTGGTGAACGGCGGGGCGGACGTGATCTGGCAGCACGATCTCGGCGGCGACCCGACCTCCGAGCGGAATGTCAGTACTCCGCTGCTCTACGGCGGCCGCGTGTACGTCTCCACCGGCGACGGCAACCTGGTCGCGCTTGACGGTTCCACGGGAGCTGAGATCTGGTCCGATGCACTGTCGTCCACATGGCAGCGTCCGCCGAACGCTCTGACCAATCTTGCGCTTTCGGACGGCCTGCTCTTCGTCGGCGCTGCAGATGCGCCCGGACCGACCCTGGACGAGCAAAGCGCACGGGTGATCGCGGTGTCCGCCGCCGACGGCGAGGTGCGGTGGTCACACCTGGTATCGACCCGGTTCTTCGAGTACGGCACCCCTGTCGTGGCGAACGGCCTGGTGTTCGACACCACCCAGAGCGGGAGGTTGTTCGCGCTCGACGCGCAAACCGGCGATCTGCGCTGGCGCTCGCCGCGGCTTGGACCGATAGCCGACGTCATTCCCGGCTCGCAGGTCGTGGTCAGCGACGGCCACGTCTACCTGGGGCTCGACAACCTCTCGGTCGTCGCTCTCGGGTTACCGGCTCGCTAGCGGGGGCCGAGCTCCAGCGGTCGCTCGGCTGCAGCATCGAGCAGCCGAGCCCGCATGGCTGTGAGGTACCCCTCCCTCGTGTCGTCGTCCACGCTGTCAGCGCCGTACGCGATGAACGGCTCGAGCACCCGCATGCCGCAGTACGCGAACGTCCCCCAAAGCAGCGG
Organism: Gaiellales bacterium; assembly: GCA_035638975.1. GTDB lineage: Bacteria > Actinomycetota > Thermoleophilia > Gaiellales > JAICJC01 > JAICYJ01. The sequence continues at coordinate 4,545 of DASQYY010000003.1, read as the reverse complement.
GTGCAGCACCGACTCGACCGACCCCGCCCGGCCACCCGGCTCGAACTCCTGGCGCTCGTACGACGAGGTGAACACCGCCAGCGCGCGCACGTGGCTGAGCGGCCCCGTCCACGGCTCGTATCCCGGGTACTCGTATGCGAGCCCGTTCACGAGCACCCGATCGATCCATCCCTTCGCCATGGCGGGCAGCGAGAACCACCACAGCGGCTGCACCATCACCAGCAGGTCGGTGCCGCGCAGCAGTTCGACATGGCGGGCGACGTCGGGCGCGAAGGTGCCGGTGCGAACGGCGTTCAGCTGCTCCTCCATCGGCCGCAGCCGCGCGGGGTCCTCCCGATTCGTGAAGTCGGCGGCGGAGAGCCGCGGATCGAACCCCTCTGCGTAGAGGTCGAGCAGGGTGGCGTCGAGCGTCTCGGCGGCGGTGCGCGCCAGCGCGGCGGCGAACGAGGTCGGCTCGGGGTGGGAGAGGACGACGAGCGGTGTCACCCGGCGAGTCTAGAGTGATGCCGGTGCCGATTTACGGGAACTGGACCGCCGTCGAAGGCGTCAAATCGGTGATGCGACGATATTCGGTCTTCACACTCCTGGTTCTGATGCTCGCGCTCGCCGCCTGCGGCAACGGCGCCTCCTCCGGCGGTTCCACTGCGCCCGTGGTCCCACCGGGCACCATCACGGGGAGCGTGGTCGGCTTCAAATCCGGCGACCGCAGCTCGACCACCCCCGAGGCCAACATCGCGGTCGAGGCCTACACGCGGTCGTTCCCGTACATCGGGCCGGTCACGCCGGACAGGCCGCATCCGGTCGCCGGCGCGGTGACCGACGCCCGTGGGCACTTCCAGATCGACGGGCTCATGCCCGGCCACCGCTATTTCCTGCTGTTCGGGATGTCGACCGCGAAATGGGTCCAGCTCGGCACCGACCACGGCGCCACCGTCTCCGCCACCGTCTGCACGGACTGCCCGCTGCCGATGTAGCTAGTGCCCGAACCGCTGGAACAGCTGGTTCTGGGCGCTGTCTGAGTTGGTCAGCAGCAGGTCGGGATACGCGTCGACGACCTCGGGAGACGTTTCCAGGAACCGCATGTTGTAGTTCGAGACGCCGTCGGCGATCACCTCGCGCACCTTGGCCGCGGTGTTCAGGATCCCGTTGCCCGCCGTCTGGAAGCCGACCACCCCGCCGTTCTGCAGGGCGACCTGCAAGGTCTGCGCGGCGGCAGCGCTCCATTGGCTGTAGGGGCCGAGCGAGCCGTCGGAGTTGACCTTCGGCTGAAGGTTCGTCGTCATCGACCACAACCTGTTGCCGCGCGCCGCCACCTCGCTTGCGGCGATCCGCTGCGCCGCCACGTAGCCGTCGTTGAAGAGCGACCCGTAGGCGATGGCCGACGGCACGACCGTCAGGTTCTGCAGCTGAACCTGGATCGCGGTGTGCCATGCCGCCTCGATGTCGTTGCGGTTGGACTGCAGCTTGTCGGCGGCGGTCGTGCCGGCCCTGGCATGTGCGAGCCACTCGGCCTGGTTCGTCGCCGCTCGGTCATACGTTCCGAACACGCCCTTGTACATGCCGGTGTAGGTGCCGGATCCGTACCCCACCTGCATCTCGGTGCCGAGCACCGTCGGCATCGCGATCGGCACGAACTCGACGTGGTCGGCCAGCGTGCCACCCGCGCCGTCTGGCTGCGAGAGGTGCGCGTTCAGCGCCGCCATCAGGTTGCCGTAGTGCCATGCGAGGTTGGGGTCCCAGGGCACCGGGACGAACATCTCGCCGGGCCAGCGGTCGTTGGTGGGGTCGGTGGAGATCAGGTCCAGGAACGACACCGGATGGGTCGGGTCGTTGGCGAGCCAGGACGGCGCATCGCCGCCGCACATGACCCGGATGACGACCTTGTACCCGTGCTGTCGCGCGTCGGCCAGATCGTTGTCGAGGTTCCCCCAGTTGTAGGTGTTCGCGTCCGGCTGCACCTGGAACCACCGCAGCATCACCGAGATCACGGCGAGCTGCGGGTGCGCCGTGTACGCCGCGGTGCTGTCGTCGCTGACCTGCCGCGACGAGACACCCGTCGGGAAGGGCGCGTTCGCCGTGGCCGTGAGCGACCACGGCGAGGCGTTGCCGGCGCCGTCGATGGCCCGCACGTCGTAGACGTCTCCGGTTGACCCGGCCGGGTCGGTGAACAGGGTGCCGGGGACTGTTCCCAGCGAGGTGCCGTTGCGCCGCACCTCGTACGTGGCGACCCCGGTGCCCGCGTCGGTGGATCGAGCCCAGGAGACCGTGTCGGCGCCGCCCGTTGCGTAGGCGAACACCCCGACCGGCGTGCTCGGCGGCGTGGTGTCGACGACGACCGTGACGGGAGCCGACTCGGGCGAGAGCCTGCCGAACCGATCGACCGCTGCAACCGTGTAGGTGTGGCTGCCGTCCGCGGCGGTCGTATCGGTGTAGCTGGTGGTACCGGCGGTGTCCAGCGGCTGGCCGTCGCGGCTGACTCGGTAGGTGATCGCCCCCGGCGAGTCGTCTGTCACCACGTTCCACGTCAGCTGCGGGTGGGCCGCCGGCGACTGCGCGGCAAGGCCGGTGGGCGTGGCCGGTGGCGTCGCGTCATATGTCACGGCCGCGGCGGCGGACGGGGCGGACGTGGTGCCCAGGGCGTCATAGGCAGAGACGGTGTAGCTGTAGGAGCCGGACGCGGTGAGGCCCGTGTCGGTGAAGGACGCCGTCTGCGTGGTGGCGATCTGCGTGCCATTCCGCATCACGTTGTATCCGGCCACGCCGGTGCCGGCGTCCGTCGAGGGAGACCAGGTGAGCGACGGCGCCGCCCCCGTGTCCGCTTGGGCGGGCTGGGGGGTGCCCGGCACCGACGGCGGGGTCGTGTCGACGATGACTGTCGTCGCGGGCGAGGCGGCCGAGCGGTTCCCGGCACCGTCCTCGGTGACGACCGTGTACGCGTGGCCGCCGTCCGGCGCTCCTGTATCGGTGAAGCCCGTCGTGCTCGTGAATCCGAGCGACGCTCCGTCGCGGAAGACCTCGTAGCGGCGAACCCCCGAGCCGCCCGTGTCGGTGGCCGCGCTCCACGAGAGCGCCGGGGCGCTCGCGGTCGGCGTCACGGCGGAGATGGACGAGACGGCCGACGGCGGGAGGATGTCGTAGATCACCGAGAGTGCGGCTGACGGGCCTGACAGCTTGTTTCCGTTCCCGACCGAGCGGACGGTGTAGGAGTAGCTGCCGCTGGCCTTCAGCCCGGTGTCGGTGTACGTCACCGCCGTGGTGCTGGCGATCTGCGTCTTGCCTCGGTAGACGCGGTACCCCGCGGTCGCTCCCGCGGCGGGATTCCAACTGAGGACCGGGGCGCTGCGGGTGGGGGATGTCGCCGTCAGGCCGGTCGGCGTGGCGGGCCCGCTGGCAGCGATCGCGGTCGCCGCAAGGAGCGGCGCGCACACCAGCAACGCTGCCAGACGTCTCGCATGCGTTCGTCCCCAGACGAACAGTTTGTGCCCTTCGTCGTCGGAGCCGGGCGGAACGTGCCCGGGTCGACCCTACAGCAGCGTCCGAATCGTGACAAGTGTCGCGACCGGTCTAGGCCGGTCGCAGGCGGTCGACCCAGCGGCCCCACGGCGCATTCGGATCGACGATCGCCGCGGCTGCCAGGATCTTCGCGAGGTCGCCCAGCGCAAACGGCCACAGGCCGTAGTTCAGCACGGTGCCGCCGCCGCCGGTCCACGGCACCGGGATAGCCTGATGCAGCCACAGCAACCCGGGAAGGTAGAGCGCCACGCTGCCGACGAGCATCGCCGGCACCATCGTCCAGAAGCCGTGGCCGAACCGGTCAGCGGCGAAGCCGACGACGAACGCCGCCAGCACGAAGCCCCACAGGAAGCCGCCGGAGGCGTGCAGCGGGTTGGCCTGGGTGACGATGTCAGCGCCGCCGCGGCCGTCCGCGAACACCGGGGCGCCGACTGCGCCGGTCGCGAGGTAGAGCAGCTGGGCGGCGACCGCGCGCCGCGCGCCGAGCACAGCCGACGTGGCAAACACCGCGAGGGTCTGCAGCGTCGTCGGAACCGGTGCACCGAACGAGATCTGGGCCGCCATGGCGGTGATGGCCGCCGCACCAACGACCAGGCCCACGTTGGCCAGGACGCTCTCGCGCGAGACGGCCCATTGCTGCTCCTGCATCGACATCCTCCTGCGGGTGTGCGGTCGTTCGACGGCCACGGCCGTCACGCGGTTGCGGGCTACCCTGAACGTGTGGACGCGGGCGAGCTTACCCAAGCACTGGTCGACCGGGCGCTGGCATCCGGGCTGGCGGCCTGCGGCGTCTGCCGGGCCGAGCCGTACACCGGCACCGAGCGAGCGATCGCCGAGCGGGCTGCGCTCGGCTACTTCGCGGACATGCGGTTCACCATGCGCCGGCCGGACCTCTCGTGCCACCCCGAGCGCGCGCTGCGAAACGCGCGGTCGGTGGTCGTCTGCGCGCAGAGCTACGCACGGCCGGAGCCGGCGAAGCCGGCGGACGAGCCGCGCGGGCGCCTGCCCCGCTATGCCCGCCGCGACGAGTAC
>DASQYY010000002.1:0-3056 GCA_035638975.1 Gaiellales bacterium | reverse complement strand
GGCGTCGTATCGCTGGCCGGCTACGCGGACATCTTCTACCGCAACGTCCAGTCGTCCGGCGTGATCCCGCAGATCTCGCTGGTGATGGGGCCCTGCGCGGGCGGCGCCGTGTACTCGCCCGCGATGACCGACTTCATCATGATGGTGGAGGAGACGTCCCACATGTTCATCACAGGTCCTGAGGTGGTGAAGACGGTGACGGGCGAGGAGGTCAGCTTCGAGGAGCTGGGGGGAGCGCGCACCCACGCCTCGCGCAGCGGGGTCGCCCATTTCACGGCGCCCGACGAGCGGGCGCTGATCGAGGACTGCCGCTACCTGCTGTCGTTCCTTCCCAGCTGGAACGGCGAGCAGCCGCCGTGGGAGCCGCCCAGCGATCCGGTCGACCGCGAGGATCCCGAGCTCGACGGGCTGATCCCCGATGAGTCGACCAAGCCCTATGACATGCACGACGTCGTGCGACGCGTGATCGACGACGGCGAGTTCCTCGAGGTGCATGCTGCCTGGGCGGACAACATCATCTGCGGCTTCGCACGGCTGGGTGGGCATCCCGTCGGCATCGTGGCCAACCAGCCCCGGTCGCTGGCGGGCGTCCTGGACATCGACAGCTCGACGAAGGCCGGCCGCTTCGTGCGCACGTGCGATGCGTTCAACGTGCCCGTTGTCACGTTTGTCGACGTTCCCGGGTTCCTGCCCGGCACGTCACAGGAGTGGGGCGGCATCATCCGCCACGGAGCCAAGCTGCTCTACGCCTACTGCGAGGCGACGGTGCCGAAGATCACGGTGATCACCCGCAAGGCCTACGGCGGGGCCTACGACGTCATGGGCTCCAAGCACGTCGGCGCCGACTTCAACTTCGCCTGGCCGACCGCGGAGGTGGCGGTGATGGGCTCGGACGGAGCCGTCAACATCGTCTTTCGCAAGGAGCTGCAGTCGGCGGATGACCCCGAGGCGCGCCGTGCCGAGCTGGTCGAGGAGTACCGGGAGCGGTTCGCCAACCCGTTCACGGCCGCGGAGCGCGGGTACGTCGACGACGTGATCGCGCCGCGGCGGACGCGGCCGGCGCTGATCCACGCGCTGGAGGCGTGCCGGACGAAGCATCAGGACGTGCCGGTGCGAAAGCACGGGAACATCCCGCTGTGATCCGCACCCGGCCGCGGGCAACGTCGGCCGAGCGGGCGGCGATTGAACGGGCGCTGGCCAAGCTCGGGCTCATAGAATCCGCCGATGTTCGACAAGGTGCTGGTGGCGAACCGCGGCGAGATCGCGATCCGGATCTTCCGGTCGCTGCGCGAGATGGGGATCGCGTCCGTGGCCGTGTACTCGGAGGCAGATCGTGAGTCGCCGTTCGTCGGCTATGCCGACGAGGCGTACCTGATCGGCCCCGGGCCGGCGGCGCAGAGCTACCTCCTGTCGGAAACCATCATCCGCGCGGCGCAGCGGAGCCGCGCGCAGGCGGTGCACCCGGGGTTCGGCTTCCTGGCCGAGAACGCGCCGTTCGCCCGCGCGTGCGCGGCCGCGGGCCTGGTGTTCGTGGGGCCGCCTCCCGACGCGATCGAGGCGATGGGATCGAAGATCAGCGCTCGTGAGCTGATGCAGGCTGCCGGCGTCCCGGTCATCCCCGGGACGAACGAGCCCGTCGAGACGGTCGAGCGGGCGGTCGAGATCGCCGAGCAGATCGGCTATCCGGTCGCGGTGAAGGCGTCGGCGGGTGGCGGCGGCAAGGGGATCGAGGTGGCGGAGAGCGCCGAGCAGCTGCGGCGAAGCTACGAGTCCGCGCGCCGCCAGGGGCGGGCGTACTTCGCCGACGACACCGTCTTCCTGGAGCGGTACCTCGACCGGCCACGGCACGTGGAGGTTCAGGTGCTGGCCGACGCGCACGGGTCGATCGTGCATCTTGGCGAGCGCGACTGCTCGATCCAGCGGCGGCATCAGAAGATCGTGGAGGAGACGCCGTCGCCTGCTGTGACACCCCAGATGCGCGAGCAGATCGGCCAGATCGGGATCGACGCTGCGCGGGCGGTGGGGTACGTCAACGCCGGCACGGTGGAGGGGCTGCTGGCCGCAGACGGCACCTATTACTTCCTGGAGATGAATACGCGGCTCCAGGTCGAGCACACGATCACCGAGATGGTGACGGGCATCGACCTCGTGCGGGAGCAGCTGCGGATCGCGGCCGGCGAGCCGCTCTCGTTCACGCAGGAGCAGGTGGAGATGCGCGGGCATTCGATCCAGTGCCGGATCAACGCGGAGGATCCGGCGCGTGACTTCGTGCCGACGCCGGGGAGGGTGACGCGGTACCGCGAGCCGGCGGGGCCGGGCGTGCGGGTGGACTCGGGGGTCGTCGAGGGTGCGGTGATCTCGGATCTCTACGACCCGATGATCGCGAAGCTGATCGTGTGGGATGCGGATCGCGACACGGCCAGGCGGCGGATGCTGCGGGCGCTGTCGGAGTTCGAGGTGGGCGGCGTGCACTCGCTGATCCCGCTGCACCGGGCGATCCTCGAGCATCCCGACTTCTCGGCGGGAAGCACGATGCACGACTTCGTCGAGGGCGGCGGGTATGCGGAGACGCTGGTCGAGCAGCAGGTGTCTCCGAACGGCGAGGTGACCGGTGAGCCGGCGTTGAACGAGGCGCGCACCGTCGTGACCGAGGTGGACGGCAAGCGGATCGAGGTGACGGTGCTGGCGCCGGAGCACCCGGGTCGGACGCGCCTGCGCGAGCGGCGGGCGCAGCTGGCCGACCGCTCGGCGCGGACGGGCGGAGCGGCGGACGTGATCCGCAGCCCGATGCAGGGGACGGTGCTGAAGGTCGCGGTGGAGCCGGGGGCCGAGGTGGAGCCCGGCCAGGTGCTGATGGTGGTCGAGGCGATGAAGATGGAGAACGAGATCGTGGCGCACCACGCCGGGACGGTCGACCAGGTCTCGGTCAGTGAGGGCGACCAGGTCTCGAGCGGTCAGGAGCTGGTCAGGCTGGCCTGATCGGTGCGGGCGCGAGCGAGCAGGTTCGCCGCGCCCAGCCAGCGTCCCAAGGTGGGTGCCCGCCCCGGCGCATCGCG
>DASQYY010000001.1:0-2447 GCA_035638975.1 Gaiellales bacterium | reverse complement strand
GCGAGGGCGGGCGCGAGGGCGAAGCGCACGGCCGGTGATCGCCGGCCGAATATCACCCGTTCGAGCCTCAACTCGACCCCCCATCGGTCGATAGTGGCTCTGGCTTTACCGCAGACAGGGGAGCCGGCTACCTCAAAACGGGGAGCCGCAACCTCATCGTCTGCGTGAGGTGTCTTCCCCCGCGCATCCGCTAATGCCACCAATCGACGATCCCGCCATGCTCCCGGCGCGCCACGCGCGCCTGCGCGTGCTGTCCGTCTTCGGGACACGCCCCGAGGCGATCAAGATGGCGCCCGTGATCCGCGAGCTCGAACGCCATTCCGAGGTCGCGTCGACCGTGTGCGTCACGGGCCAGCACCGGGAGCTGCTCGACGAGGTGCTGGAGACATTCGGGATCGCTCCGCGCCACGACCTCGACGTGATGCGGGCCGGCCAGTCTCCCACCGGCGTGGCGGCTGAGGTGCTGCGGCGGTTGGAGCCGGTGCTGGCCGAGGTGCGGCCGGATTGGGTGATCGTCCAGGGCGATACGACGACGGCCGCGGTGGGCGCACTGGCGGCGTTCTACGGCGGCGCCCGGGTGGCGCACGTGGAGGCCGGCCTACGATCACATGAGGCCCGCGAGCCGTTCCCGGAGGAGATCAACCGGCGCATCGCCGGAGTGGTGGCCGACCTGCACCTGGCCCCGACCGAGCGGGCACGCGACAACCTGCTGGCCGAGGGCACGCCGGCCGACGCCGTCGTCGTCACCGGCAACACGGTGATCGACGCCCTGGCGCTGGCCGAGCCTGCGGTGCCGGACGGGCTGCCCGACGAGGGTCGGCTGGTGCTGGTGACGGCCCACCGGCGCGAGAGCTTCGGTGCCCCGCTGCAGCGGATATGCGCGGCGGTGCGCGAGATCGTGGCCGCCCATCCCGACGTGCACGTCGTGTTCCCGGTGCATCCGAACCCGGCGGTACGGCTGGCTGCGGAGGAGCTGCTCGCCGGCGCCGAGCGGGTGTCGCTCCTGCCCCCGCTCGGCTACCGGGAGATGCTCGGACTGCTGCACCGCTGCACGCTGGTGTTGACCGACTCGGGCGGGCTGCAGGAAGAAGCACCCGGGCTGGGCAAGCCGGTGTTGGTGCTGCGGGAGGTGACGGAGCGGCAGGAGGCGGTCGAGGCGGGCGCGGCGATGCTGGTCGGGACGGATACCCGGACGGTCGTCGCCGCAGCCGGCGCGCTGCTCGAGTCGCCGGTTCGATACGCGCGCATGGCGCAGGCGGTGAACCCGTATGGCGACGGTCACGCGGCCGAGCGAATCGTCGCGGCGCTGTGCGGCGAGCCGGTGGTCGAGTGGGCGCCGTTCGCAGCCGAAGCAGCCTGATCGTCACACCTCGGCGCACGATCCGTGACAGTCTCGCCACAGCGAGACCCGTCACAAATGCGCAACGCGCCGGTCACGCCCGCCCGGTCGGGCTTTGACTCCAATAATTGGGTTTCGAGCGGGCTTGGCTCAATCAAGCGCGCGAGACGTTACGAACTCGTCACGGCTCGGTCACGCCCACCCGGCGGGTCTTTGACACCGATGTGGCCGCCGACGCGGGTCTGTGACGGGTTCGTGACGTACGTCGCCGTCACGGAGCGGTCACGCCCGGCGTCACACTTGGCACGCCGAGTCGTTGACGGCACAAGGACGTCTAGGATCAGGCGATGCTCGTCCGGGCCGTCACGAACCGCGTGCACTACGCCTGGGTGGTGTCCGCGGCCGCCTTCCTGCCGGCCGGCGCCCTGGGCGTGCTCGCTGCCATGCTCAGCCTCAGCGCCGGCCGCCGCGGGCTCCTCCATCCCTCCCCCGCGGGCGTCTAGCGTGCGAGGCGCCCGCCGCTCGGCGTTCCTGCTCTACCTCGGGATCTTCGTCGGCGAGGTCGTCTGGACCGCGCTCGTCCCGCTCGTCCCGACCTACTCCCAGCACTACGGGCTGTCCAAGCTCGAGGGCGGCATGCTGCTCGCCGCTGCCAGCGTCACCATCCTCGCCGTCTCCATCCCCGCCACCGTGCTGGCCGACCGCTTCGGCGCGCGGCGCCTCACCCTCGCCGCCATGATGCTGATGGCGATGTCCGATCTGGCAACCGGGCTGTCCGGCTCCTACTGGGAACTGCTCGCCTCCCGCATGCTGTTCGGCGTCGGCTTCGGCATCGTCTGGACGACCGGCGTCGGCTGGCTTGGCGAGGTCGCCGGTACCAGCCAGGCGCGCGCGCTCTCGCTGACGGTCACGACCGCGGGTCTCGGCGGGATCACCGGCCCGGCGTTCGCCGGCATCGCCGTCGAGCGCTACGGGCTCGCCGCACCCTTCGTCGCGTGTGCCGTCGTCACCGCTGCCGTCTTCGCCGGCATGCTCACCATCCCCGCGACCACCGGGCTGCGCCCGGAGACCACTCTGCCGCTCGCCACCACCATCCGCCGGGTCGCCG